>CAYPHJ010000084.1:0-20274 GCA_964410485.1 uncultured Syntrophobacteraceae bacterium | reverse complement strand
CTAGAATGGCGATTTCTGACCAACGCAGTACACGTATCGAACACGGCCCCCTAAACACCCCTACCATCTAATCCCCCGATTCCCCGGAAGCGCCTTGGTACATCTCTTGCCGGACGTTTTGAGAAAACAATTCACCTGAGTTGGTCTCGAACGATTGCCCCTTGCGCGCATGTTGATGGACACGCCCTCACCTACTACCGACGAGACCTGCCAACCGGAGCCGGGATTGCTCGCTCGCTATCGCATAAGGCGGTGGACCATTGTTGCCATGGCGGGTGTTCTCTTTCTTCTGGTTACGGCCCTTTGGGGTTACCGCATGGCTCTGGAACTCCTCAAGGGAAGGGTCGTCGCCGCCATTGGGCCAGGCAGCGAAATCAAGGATCTCAGAGTGGGATGGTCGTCAATCGAACTGGCCGGGCTGACTATTGAGGGTGAAAAAGGCTGGCCGACAGAGCGCATCTTTCACGCTGAGCGCGTAACTCTTGTTCCGAGTCTTGCCAGCCTTCTGACCAATGAAATTCAGATCGCTTCCGTCAATGTCGCCAATCCTTACCTATCCGTCGTGCGCGTTCCCGGAAAACTCATCATACTTCCGAGTCTAGTGGAAAGTCGGAAGCAGAAGAAAACACAGCATCCCTCACGAGCGGTCGTCATTTCTGCAATTGTGCTGCGCAACGGTGTCCTGGAACTCTTCGACACAACCGTCAGCCGGCCGGCACTGAAGATCCGCCTGGAACAGATCGAAGCGATCGTGCGCGATGTCGCGCCCGAAGACCTACAGAGGCGCACTCGCTTTGAGCTGACAGCAGTTGCCAAATCGAAAACACGTCATGGTAAGGTGAACATGTCGGGTTGGGTCGGCAGCGGAGCCAGAGATTCCTCTTCACGGCTAGTTATCGCGAACATGGATCTGGTGAATCTTCAACCCTATCTCGTCAAGAAAGGCGAAGCGCGGATTAGTCAAGGAACCTTGGATTTAAGCGTCACTTCCGAGGTGCGAAACAACCGATTGGAGGGCAACGGTAAAATGGTTATCCGTGATCTGGAGTTTGCGCCCTCACAGAGCTATCTCGATACATTTATGGGCCTGCCGCGCGGTGCTCTTATTAGATTTTTGCAGGACCACGAGAATGCCATTCACATTGATTTTACCCTCGCCGGCGATATCCGTCATCCCAACTTCTCGCTCAACGAGGCGCTAGCTACCCGTATTGCCGCTGGCATGGCCGCCCAGCTCGGCGTAAGCCTCCTGGGGATTGCCGAGGGATTGGAAGCGTTGGGCCGACGAGGTTTGGAGGGTGCAAGCGGGACGGCTGGCGCTGTTGGATCCTTGTTCAGAGGGCTGTTCAACGGTGAGGAAACTCGCTAGCTCAGCGTCTGTCTCCGCCGTACCCTATCACCGGCGCAACAGCTCGATCACCTCGAGAGGCTCTTGCAAAGATGTTTGCACGAGCGACGGCGGCCGATCGTCAAAACGCAAAGACCGGCTCGCCGAGCTGGTGAGAATCCCCAATAGTAAACGTCCCGGCTGTTTTACTTCTTCCCGCGCTCACTACACATTATTCGCTACGCGAGCACCTTCAAACCGGCGGGCGGGTTCGACCAACAAACAGGCTAACGATAAAAAGAACGAGAAACACAACAAACAGAATCCAGGCGATTTGCGAAGCCGTGCCTGCAATGCCGGTCAAGCCAAAGATCCCGGCGATTAGAGCGATGACCAAGAAAGCTATTGCCCAACTAAGCATAGTATCCTCCTTGTGAACCTCGATCAGGTTCGAAGGTATTGCCCCCGCAACAGCCGAAAAGCAAGGCACGTGCCTTTTTTGGTTCGATGCGATTTAACACAGCTTTCTCCAAGTTAGAAGCACGCGCCTCTCAGCACGGTTGTCCTTTTTCTGGGAGCAATCACGGCCGTTTGTCTTACCTTTGGGATTGGCTGCGTCCGGTTTGTGACGACTGTGTTTAACCGCGACATTGGATCATTAGCAAAAGGAAAATTCGATTCGGCTATCTCACAAGTGATGCGGCAGCGGACGGGACCCAGCGGGTGTCGTACCGTCATCCCCTCAAAAAGAAGCTTGCGGAGCTTAATACTTTGGTTGCTGGCACTGTTGTTGCTCCAATGTTCGTGCGTGAAATCCACGCCAAGGGAGGGCACCAGAATGGAAATACAAGGTGACCTAGCAGTGCTCCAGAGTATGATGGAAACACCGATAACCGATCAGACTACCGAAGGTGAGCAACACCTGCTTGAAAACATACTGGAGAACGCGGCGAACGAGCTCAACACAGCTGTGGCGGACGACGAAAAATACGCCGCCATCGGAAGAGGTATCGCAGCCGCATTCGTATTGGGACGATGGTGTGGCAGTCGCGTCTCCTAGCAGGCTGCTGAAAAACCCACCGTTCACCCTTCGACCCGCTCAGGGCGAACGGTGCACACATTGAAATCGTTGAAGAAATTCGTTCGTGCTGAGCTTGCCGAAAGCACAGAAAATCTTTTTTCAGCAGCGCTAGTCAACGACTAACTTTTTTGGGCGAGCGCCGGCAAAAGCAATTTCGCCTGCGCTCGCCGAGAGCGCCTGAACTCCCCATGCAACGTTCGCTATTTCACCTCATCGACATCCACGCAGCCGCAAACCGCAGCGATTCACCCGCGGTCGTTTTTGGAACGCGCCGAGGCCTCGGGCATTCACGTCACGCCTGACCCATCCAACGGTGTACCAGGCATACCTGGCCCACGGAATTGCCGCGCAGGATAGACAAAATATGCCAGCGCTGCTCAAAGCTTTCCTTGGATGGTGTGGCATCAATCCTGCCCAGTGATGCTTCGGTGGTACGTCGGGCGCGAGAGCAGCCAAACAGCGAGCCACCTGATCCAAAGAGATCGCGGCATTTACGCTCACTCGCTCTCGTCATGAGCCGCACCGTAGGAGAATAAAGTGAAAAGAGAACATTCGCGTATGGCTACTTCTTCGCAGGACTGCACCGAATGTCACGGCTTGGGACTGATTACGGTCTACTATACCGGAGGAATCGTCACGATTCCGTGCTATTCATGCCGCAAGAGCAGAGTTCCGCGTCGAAAAACCACCGCCATGGGCTTGTCCTCACCGAAAAGAAGGGCACCTAGCAAGATCCGGCGGTAATCACGCGGTTTTATCTTTGCATTCAGGGCAGAACCGTGTAGATCACGAATAGCCGTTTCAGAGATGCTTGTACCAGCGGATTCCTGGAACGGTGGGTAGCCACGACGGCTCGTGAACATCAGGCGAGGTTTATCCGGCGAACTGTCTGGACCGCTCCGCGGCCATTGGAGCTCACGGAGTCGTTCCTTGTTCTCCAATTTGACGCGTCTCGCTTGTGATCATCGTAAATCAGGTAAAGGAGTCCGCTCAGGAAAGTTACTACCGACCACGCAATGCCAAAGCTTGGTGAGCTAAGAGCAAGATACAGGTCAGCGCGGTGATGAAGTATTGAGCGGTAAAATCTTTTGATTGGCATTGTCGAACTCTTTATCGTGCCGGTGAGGTGAGCAAGCTCGGTGCCAATGAAGACTATTGAATTTGCTACGTAGCACCAGCAGCCGTCCCACCAGTTTTTGTCGCAAATGCACCAAAGCGTACGAGCGACGGAGGCCTGGCCCTCCAAGATGACTGATCGTGGTCGTGTGGCGAGGACCAGAATCTCCCAGAATTCCCTCGCATTGCTCGGTTCTCTTAGAAGGTTGCTGAAAAAAGATTCGGAATGCTTCGACAGGCTCAGCATGAACGGAAAATCCCTACTCATTTCAAGTTCCTCTCCGTTCGCCCTGAGGTTCTCGAAGGGTGAACGGAGAGTTTTTCACCAGCCTGTTAGAAGCGGACACTCGAGTGCGCTCCTCAGTATCTATGAATGATCTCTGTGCCGGTCGATCCAGGCCTTGCAAAGCATAATCGCGTAGTGTTCGGCCTCTTTGCTGCTGGTACAAATGATGTCGGGGCAGTCCAGGCGTTTTATTTCCTTCGTTGGTTGGTCCGGAGCAAAGATACGGCCGCGCAAGCGCCAAAGCATTCCGGGCCCGAGAATCGCGCCGGCATGGATCGGATGGTTTTTATAGCGTTGCATCGCCCGCCCTCTCCAGTGTGAGGTTCTCCCGCGACGGCCGTTTCGAGAAACATTGGCTGTGCTCTAGGAGCCAGAGAACTATTTACGGCAGTCCGGGTAACAATTATCAAAATCAAAAAAACCGCTGCCTGCCAATATAACGACGGCTATATTTCTGCTTAACGTTGGATATACTTCCCCTCGACGCAAGCGGAACAGTTCGGGGGAAGAGTAAGCGCGTGACCTTAAGAAGCGCTAAGACTTGGTCTGGGTATCGGGCGGAGCTTCGGGGTTAAGCCTCTCGTTAAGTCGCACTGCCGGAACACGAGTGCGCTGCAGGCGTACGTTCAACATCTCAACGAACAGACTGAAACCCATCGCAAAATAGATGTAGCCTTTTGGGATGTGCTGGTGAAATCCCTCCGTAATCAGCGTGACTCCAATCAGCAGCAGAAAACTGAGCGCCAGCATCTTGACCGTAGGGTGTCGTTCCACAAAGCGACCAATGGGACCTGCTGAGATCAGCATCACGCCGACTGCCACAACCACGGCAGCAATCATTACTCCTATTTCGTCCACCATACCCACGGCAGTAATCACGGAATCGAGAGAGAAAACCATATCGAGCATGAGAATTTGACTGATTACGTTGCGGAAGGAAGCTAGGCCCCGGATCTGTGTGCGATCCTCGCCTTCGAGCTTGTGATGAATCTCGCGGGTGCTCTTGGCGACCAGAAACAGACCGCCCCCAATAAGGATGAGGTCTCGTCCCGAGATTGCCTGTCCGAGCACGTCGAACAGCGGCGCCGTAAGTCGCACGATCCAGCCGATAACAAGAAGAAGCAAAGTATCGAAGCAGTTTAAGGAGAATGACGACTGATGGACAGGTAATGCACATGTTCACTTAGCGGGCCAGCCACACCTTACATTCGCTTGATAAGTCCTACTTTTTGTGTGAACACTTAAGGTGTGTTCCGCAAGATCATAACTGTTTCTCTCTTGGCCTTCTGGCTCTTATCCATTTCTTATGGAAATCTAAAGACCGACTATCCAGGGGAATTGTGGAACGCTCACGCCATCACGAACTCTGATCTATTCAGCGCACCCGGCGCAATCAGAGGCCATGAATTCAGACACAAAGATCCCGCAACGACGCTTTTGAAAATCACTGCTTTCTTTCCTGCTGTCGGAGAGGTCGAATCGCAAAGAAGCAAACACCGGCCGGAACTCTCGAAGAAAGCTTACAAGATCTACGAGATAAACCGCACGTTTCTGATCTGAGCCGTCCCCCACAGTTTTCTTCTGCTTACAAGACAAATTCTGCAGCACGATTGTGCCGCTGATAGCTTCGCTCTTGCGGCATGAAGAATGGCCGCATTCGGCAATCCGTCAGTGCGCTCTCTGCCCAAGCGAGATGCCGAATCAGTCGCAGGGGCGAAGCGGAGTGAAGCCCATGGCAACGGATGAATTGATTGTCGCATTGTTTGCTGGTGGTTTTATATTTTTTATCTTGATTCTCTCCCTCGCGGATAGACTCCGCAAAATCCGAACGTTCGCTAGCCGGTTGTGGAAAACAAAAACGTAAACATGGCTTGTCAGTATTCTCGTCCAGATGTCACAGCAAGTATGAGTTCAGGACCGAGATATCAAACAGCGGCTCCGGCCAAATGATACCCATTAGGTGACTCATCAGGCCATATGTCCACGCAGCCAAAATGCCGCCGGTAATCATCGCGGTCATCCACGTCGCCGGCCCGCGAGGAACAACAGCGGCATCAGCAGCTTGGATCATCTCTCTACGGACCGTCCGAGTGCCATAACTATTGTGGCGCTGATAGGCCAGTGACTAAGTTGCGGCGATTTCGCAGCTCCGTCCGCACCTCAGGTCCCAAAATTACAGTAGCCAGGGCAATCCCAATAACATTCGTGCCCCAACTGAAAAGGACTCCTGGCCCTACATGAGGGAAAAGGAGCGCCAATGCCGCCAGGCCCAAAACCAACCTCCTGAGTCTACCGATGTTCCGAAACAGGTAGCCAGTCAGTGCAATGCTTATGAGAATCGTTCCTGCAATGGCAGTCGTGGAGGCGAACAAGACATCCAACACCGATCCCTTCAGTAGCAGCGCAGGCGAAAATGCAAAGAGAAACGGAACAATATAGGCCACAATCCCCAATCGCGTAGCTTCTAGACCGGTTCTCATGGCATCAGCTTGAGCGATAGCTGCAGCCGTGTACGCTGCCAGACAAATGGGCGGCGTGATCATGGAGACCATGCCGAAGTAGAAAATGAATAAATGAGCAGCCAACGGATCGATCCCGAGTTGCACCAGGGCCGGCGCCACAAGAACGGCCAGAAGAATGTACACCGCCGTTGTTGGCATCCCCATACCGAGGATCATGCTGGCACTGCCGGTGAGGAATAACAGAGTCACGACACTACCGCCGGCGAGTTGAACCAGTCCATGAGCCAGAATGAAGGCCAGGCCACTGACCTGAACGGCACCAATAATCAGCCCGGCCAAAGCCACCGTGACACCCAATTCCAGCATTGTCCGGCCCGTACTCTCCAGCGTCTCCAATACCCACCTAGGGTTCGACCGCAGCTCTTTTCTTAGAAAGCCCAACGCCAGCGTGGCCAAGGCGGCGAACATGCCAGCGTCCCCGGCATCGGTCTTTTGGATAAACAGAACGTAAACAAGGATCGACAGGGGAAGAAAGAAGACCCATCCCATTCTTAATAGAGGAATAAGAGCCGGCAACTCCTGGCGCCGAAGGCCTCTAAGGCCAGCCTTACCGGCTTCGAGGTCTACCTGTGCGAATAAGGCGAGGTAGTAAAGCACAGCAGGAAAAAGGGCAGCGACAACGATCTCTCTATAGGGTATGGCCAAAAACTCGGCCATTATGAAGGCCGCTGCTCCCATGATGGGCGGCATGATTTGTCCGCCGGTGGAGGCCACCGCCTCGATAGCCCCTGCCATAGGGGCGGGATACCCGGTCCGTTTCATGAGGGGGATGGTGATCGGACCGTCCACGGCTACGTTGGCTACCGCGCTACCCGAAATCGTGCCAAACAAACTCGAGGCAACGACCGCCACCTTGGCCGGGCCACCTCGAAAACGGCCGAAGACGGCCATCGCGAGATCAGTGAGGTATTGTCCGGCACCGATTGCGAACAAAGTTTGACCAAAGAATATGTAAGGAAGTACGACCGTGCCCGTCACTCCCAAGGCGAGGCCGAAAAGGCTGTTGACATCCGTGTAAAGGTAATTGATTAGGCGATCCCACGGAACACCGGTACCGGCAAAGACGGCCGGAAATAAATCGGCAAAACGCGCGTAGATTAGAAAAAAAACGCCGACGCCAACAAGTATCCAGCCAATGGTCCGGCGGAGTGCTTCGAGAATCAGAACTATTGCAACAACCCCGAGCAAAAGGCGAAGAGAATCGGGATCACCCATCCGGCGCATGACCTCAGGGAAGAACAATGCGGGATACACCCCGACGGCAAGCCCCAAAAACGACAACACAAGATCATACAAGGGGACCCGGTGGCGATGCGCATGATTTGAAGGGGGCACGGCAAGAAAAACACTGCTCAAAATTAGCGCCAGAAGAAGGCCGAGGTATTGCTCTGTGAGAATGGCTGTTCCGAGGTAGAAAGGAGCATCCGACACAAAAATAAGCCCGACCACCGGGATTGCAATCAACAGGACCTTCTCATAGATGCCGATAGGCCCTTGAAGTGAGCGGAACTTTATCAGCTCGGCGTCAGCCATGTTTCAACGCTCTTTTCCCCATAGCGAAACGTCTCGATAGCGTGTGACCTCCAACCTTAGACGATGAAATCATGTGCTCTATTCGCGGCCGTGGCCGTTATGGGCAGCGCGGCGAAGGCAAACGCAAGGATGCCAGCTGTGATCGCGTAGTGCAAAAAGCGAGATCCCATTTAAGTCGTTTCCAGGATCTTGTGCGACCGGCCGCCAAAACATCAATTCGTGGCAGCCCAAAGTCTAACGCGTGGCAAGACGACATCGGCGAGCAGAATACTGACGCACGCTCCAGCTGGAATGGCGAACAATAAACCCCAGACGCCTGCCAAAGCACCGCCGACAAACGCTACGATCAGAACGGTTGGCGCGCTCATGTGACTTTTACCACCTTGAATCCACGGCGTGAGCACCCAATTTTCAATCATCTGAGCGGCCCAGTACACGAGGCTAGGCCAAACTATTGTGGCCACCCAGTCCGGACTGACGTTTGGGGCGCCGATCAGAGTATCGACGTATTTCAGGAGAATGGCGACTGGCCAAGTAATGATAGAAAGGTAAGGCACGATGTTCAGCAATCCTGTAAGCATTCCGAGAAAAAACCAGTAGGGCACGCCGGTAAGCAACCAACCGAAGGAAAGGAAAACGCCGAAAATGAACGATATCAGTAAGCGTCGTCTGAAAAACTCACCGACGGCCTCGTCCATTTTCCCGGCCAGCTCAAAGACGCTTTTCTTGCGGCTTTCGGGCACATAATCACGGAGTTTATTAACCCCCGAGTTGAAGCGCCAAGAAAACACCACAAAGTAAACTGCGACCACTGCCACGAAAAACAGTATATAGGTCGCCGTCGTAAACACGTAAGCCAACACTCCGAGCGCCCTTCCGGTCGTATCAAACAACTGCCCCAGAATTTGTCTCAGCTGGAGAGTTCGAATCGATTTTTCCAGTTCGTCAAGCAGATTTCCCAGCTCTATGTTGTATGCGGCTGCGAGGGCGCGAATATAGTCGGGGAGCCTGGCGGCCAGCGCACCGAATTGCTCAGCGAGGATAGGCCCAAGCGAAATAAAAAAAGCAACAATCGTGGTCAAACCCGCGAATAGAACTAGCAGAGAGCCGACAAGCCTGTGGCATCTCCAGCGCGTCTCCAACCAGGTGATAAACGGAGTGAAGACATGTGCCAGAACCAGGGCCATGAATAGCGGCATAAAAATGCCGCGAAGGAAATACAAAAGCCACAACAACAGTCCGGCAAGGATCAGAAACGCGAGTTCTCGTACAGGCCTAATTTCCCATAAATGTCTGCCCGTCAGGTGCGGCTCGTGGATTGCTGTCATGGGCTTATGTCGCGCCTCCGGGCGTATTGTGTTTGTAGGCCAGTTGGCGGTCTTTCGTCGAATTGCTCATGTTCCGGGGACAGCCTACGATTATGCGGGACAACTCTTGAGGACGCGGCGCACGACGGCTCACACAAAAGGATCGAAACACAAATGCCCACGGCTAATTGTGCAGCTACTCACGTCGCCAAGAGCAGAATTTATGCCATTCAAGCGTGTAGCAGCATTCAGCAACCAAATCCTTATCTACTGCGCCTTTTTCCTATCACCCATTACGTTGAGGGTTGGGCATATACCCGAAAACGTGGCGCGAGTGCCGAACGCGCGTCCGATGCGGGTTACAGAACCCGCGCTTCAGGTGTGCAGGAGTGCGACATATTGGCACAGAGTCGGAGTGGCTCCTGGCACTGGCACAAGATAGCCATGTCACAACAGGGACTTAGTCATTTATGATCGCGTGACGCATTCAATCGGGTCTCAGTTCCGCGTCATACTCTCCAAGCTTCGCAGCTCTAGCCTAGGACAGTTCTTCCTTGGCGTCTAACAGGAAAAGTCACAAAATCACGAGATGAAACCGCGCCTTTCTGATCTGAGAGATGTAATGTCGCCCCTTTCATCTGAGATGACCGCGGTCATCCCCGAATGGAAAGGAACACTCCCTGGACCGCAGACATTTTGAAGCAGAGCGGCTAGCGTGCGTGGATGGAGGAAGTCATGCCGAACTCAGCCTGTAAAACTTTGGGTGTCAGGTTAAGCTTTAGCGTCCAAAGCGACGCTGGCGTTGTTGGAAAGCGCGCAAAGCGCGCAGAAAGTCGATCTTACGAAAAGCTGGCCAATAGACATCCGAGAAGTAAAATTCGCTGTAAGCGCTTTGCCACAGTAGAAAACCAGAAAGACGGATTTCGCCGCTCGTTCGGATAATGAGGGCAGGGTCCGGCAGATCCGCCGAGTAGAGATAGCGTCTGATTTCCTCCTGCGTGATCTCCTTTATGATCTCCTGGAGTCCCTTGCCCTGTCCGGCTTTATCTTGAAGCAGGGTACGCACGGCATCGGCGATTTCCTCACGGCCAGTATAGGCCACCGCGATTGTTAACACCATGGAGTTGTAGCTGGCCGTTGTTTGCTCTGCAGCTCTAATGGCCTCCAGGGTTGATCGGGGAAGGAGTTCAAGCTTGCCGACAGCCCGCACGCGAACTCGCTGCTGATGGATGTGCGGCGCATCAGCCAGCATGTTGAGCTTTTCCTCGATTGCAACGAGAATTCCGGATACTTCCTCTCGGGGCCGGCTAAAATTGTCGGTGGAGAAAACCCACAGAGTCACAGCCGGAATCTGTAGCTCACCGCACCAGTCGAGCATGTCATCTAACTTGTGGGCGCCCAAGCGGTAGATTGCCTGGGGATCGGTAAGTCCATGCTTTTGAGCATAGCGGCGGTTTCCATCGAGGATTACGCCGACGTGAGCAGGCAGCGGTCCTCGCCGAACCTGACGTAGAAGCCGGCGCTCGTAAAGGGAGTAGAGAAGGCGGAAGGCGGTAGCGATCATGCGCTCATCCGTATCAGCGGAGCGAGCCTCCACACTATATTGTCACAGTCGATCTTGCCACGGTCGCCTGTCCGCACGTCGCAGGTGCCGTTGCGCGGGAGTCGGGGACATCGATGGTAGTCAACACTCCCTTATCATAATCATAGAGAAAGCCAGGGGAAAGCCATGGTGTCATTTGGGTAGCGCAAAACCTACTACGACCTCAAGTGACCTAGATGGACAGATTTGGGGTTCCGTCCACCTATACCTTCCGGTGTAGTTCATAGGGAGACAAACTCAACGCCGGAAGACTTACAAGACTATCATTGTTCCAGTGACTTGTTTTACTGATTCCGTTTGGTAAAAACATCCGGGCGCGGGGCGTTTTTAGATGTTCAAGCCTGAGAGCTCTCCGGCATTGCTCCTCGAGTTGTGGAATGCTGCGGAATGCGTCAGTTACTCGTCTGGTTTGAAAGCCCAACGAGCGCATTACGGCTCTTCAGACAAGCCCCACGGAAGTTATGCACATTAGTTTCAACAGAGTTCGCAGTTGGTTGATCGTACTAGTCCTCTCGATCGTTTTTCCGAGCATGATCCTGATCATTGGCTACGCGTTCTGGGAGCAACGGCGCGAGGCGCGCTTCCAAGCACAGGAAACCGCGCTGAGGGTTGCCCGATTGGCGGCGTCGGAGCAGGAAATCCTCATTGCTCGGACCGAGCAGTTGTTGATGGTATTGGCGCAGCTTCCCGCAGTTCGCGAACGAAACTCCGAGAAGTGCAGCAGGTTATTCACTGAGTTCATGAGGCATACGTTCCCGTTATATACCAATCTAGGAGCGGCAACCCCCCAAGGGGATGTCTTCTGTAGCGGCTTGCCCACCGGGAACTACCCAAACATTGGCGATCGCGAGTACTTCCGGGAAGCAATAGACGAGCGGCGTCTCGGAATCAGCCGTCTCATGGTGGGCAGAATTTCCGGCAAGCCCGCTATTAACATGGCTTACCCCGCCTTCGATCCTGACGGGCCAGTCCATGCGGTGGTCGCGGCGGGTTTGGACCTGGAGTGGTTGAGTTCAGTGGCAGCCAGAGCGGAACTGCCGCCGCAATCGAGACTTTTGGCGGTGGACGCGGAAGGCGCTATCTTGGCCCATTACCCTGAACCAGAGAAATGGGTGGGCAAGTCGGCAATGACTCCGCTCATTAAAACGATGATCCAGCAAAAAGAAGGAGTCATGGAGGCCGACAGCCTCGACGGCCTTCGCCATCTGTACGGATTCACCACCCTGCACCCGACCTCGAAAACCGGGGCTTTGTTCGTGAGCGTCGGAATACCTTACGATGTCGCTTTTACAGCATCCAAACGCGTTCTCACCCACAGTATAGTCTTGTTTTTGATAACCTTGCTGCTGGCCGCTGGCGGCACATGGGTGGGGACTCACTTCTTCATTCGGAGGAGACTCGAGAGTCTGATCACGTCGGCGCGGGCACTCGGCGAAAGCGAACCACAACAGAATGCCGCTGCGTATGCGACCAGGGTTGCCGAAACTGTCGACCAATTCGAAGAGGTCATTGAGCAAATGCGCTTATCCCTAAGCAAAGTCACCGGACGCCAGGCTGACTTTGCGGCTATGATCGCGCATGATTTGCGAAACCCCCTGCAGACAATCGCTTCTGCAGCCTCGCTGCTCCGCCGAAGAGGCGAGCGAAAAGAAGATGAACAAGCGTTGATCAGCATGATTGAAGAAGGCAGTGATAAGCTAGCCGAGATTCTCAACCAGTTCTTGGAATTCTCCAGGTACAGAGCCGGATACTTGAATCTGAAGAAAGAGCCCGTTGCCGTTGAGAAATGGCTCAGGGAAACGTACAAGAAATACGTCGCGCGAAGCGAGCAGGCCAACATACGTCTCGAGCTGGCCGTCGAACCTGGAATCGGTTTCGTTTCGGCGGATCGTGAGAAACTCGAGCGAGTAATCGATAATTTACTCAGCAATGCTCTAAAATTTACCCCCGAGGAAGGAGAGATTGAACTCGGCGCCCGAAGAGAAGGCGACGGGGTTGAGATCTGGGTGAAAGACACGGGAATTGGAATTGCGCCGGACGAAGCAAAGATGCTCTTTTCAAAGTATCATCAGACCGACACGCGAAGCTCTCATAAAGAAGGAACCGGGCTCGGACTACTCATATGCAAAATGATCGCCGAGGGGCACGGTGGGCGGATATGGGTTCAGAGTGAACTAAACGAGGGCTCGATGTTTTACGTCTGGATTCCTTGTGCCCAGCAAAATATCAGGCCACCGGAACGGAATACCGAGTGGCCGGGAGAATTTCGAGAGACTCCAAGAATTCCTTCCTCGTGATCAGCTTTTTGGCATCAGCCTCCACGGATGATCTTTCTAACGTCCTCTACCCCTAACGCGTTTCCTCCGACACCCCAACTCCCACTCTTCATCTCGTCGACAATCACCCACGTCACATCTCGAAGCTTCTCACTGGTAACGGTCGTTACGGCATCTGTGATTTTCTGAATGAGCGTCTATTTCTGTTCTCCCGTGAGCTCACCTTCAAAGACTTTGATTTCAACGAGGGCATTTGTTGGTCCTCCTCTCGTTACGGCATTGCGATCTAAACGTCTGGCGGTTTCATGCTCGGGACATTTGGGGTATTCCGCTTGTATGGTGGAGGCAGCGAGACAGTGTAAAGAACCGCTCCTCCAGGTTTCTTTCACCCGCTTTCCATCGAACGACCAAATGACTTGCAGATATCCGGCAAGGGGAGGGCCAGCCGTTCCTGTAATCTCGCCACCTTGATGCCGGCAGTTAAGAATGGATCCATTCGCTCCGGAATCACCGTAGGAGATTGCGCATCGGCCCGCTGTAGTCGTACCGTTTGCACTTAGTTCGAATCTGTAGACTCCTTCGTAGCGAAATGCCGTCGTCGCTGCTCTATGGCGCGGTTTACTTTAACTTGCGCCTCGAAATTCAGCTCGTTTATGTGGGCTACTCCCGAGAGGTCGTTTCTGATGACCAGGAGCAGATGGTCGATGATCCCGGGAGGTGGAAAGCCGGGGATAAAACTAAAAAACCACTCTGAAGATGCTCGAGGGCCTGAGTCAGACGAAAAGCGTCGCTGGGAGGAATCAGATCTGATGGTACAACCGCTACGTTCTCCGTTGGTCCGCCCGCTGTTGCAGCAAAGCCAACCAACCGCTGGAATAACTTGAACTCAATGCGCATATCAATTTCCCTGGCTAACGCCATGGTGAGCGGCGGCGTTAGCCGTCCGCTCCACCAACTTGTTGGCCATCCGCTTTGAATCCTTCGTGGAAAGTGACAATGCCCCGCGGAGTACGCCCGTCGAAAGATAGTGCGAGAAAGACTTCCGGTGGCACTCCCTCATGGACAAGTTCTGGAATGTTATCGAACTCAAACTTCTTGTAGTACTCCGGATGCCCCACGAGACAGCAGCCTCTGGCCAACGCTTAGGAGCGCGATCTCCTTTGGGTCGGATCCTGCTAGGCTCGGCAATAAACTGAACCAGATATTCGAGAACAGGCGAATAGGATTCTTCGTCCAGATCAGGGAAGGCAAGCCGCAGTGAGTCAACAAGTGTACCGAAGGTCACCATCTTTGCGCTGTTTCGTGACAGATTGTTGCTCATGATCTCCACATTGGAAGAACGCCATTCCGAGCCGATTTTCAAATGAACATTGGGAACACTGCATCTTGAGACCTGCGCCGTACTCAAAAATTCATGACAGTTCTTCGAGCAGAGCCTGGGCTTCTTTCAAATCCGCGGCATCGAAGCCCTCGGTGAACCAGCCGTAGATGCCTGATAATAATTCTCGAGCTTGCTCCCTCTTGCCCTGCATCCGCCACAAGCGACTCAAGCTCATTGCTGCGCGCAGCTCCAAGGACTTGGCGCTCTGGCGACTAGCGATCTCAATGGCCTGAACTAGACAATTCTCGGCCGCCTCGCTTGCGCGAGTGGTCTGAGCCAGCAGCAGCTCCCCTTTGATCCGGTGTAGTTCAGCTTCATAATAGCGCCCGCCCGCCCGTTGGCTCGTGGCTATTGCCTCGGTGACTACGGTGAGCGCCTCTGAACTTCTAGTTGACTTTCTAAGGGCCTCCGCCATCAGAGCAGCGGAATGAGCGAATCTAAGGGATACTCGCCTTGACCGTTGATTAGCCAAATTCTTAGACATCTGCGTTATGCCGGCCTCAGCGTCACCCTCCTCGGCTAGAAGCCAACCCCGCAAAAATTCCGTATGTACCCGACCACCAAATCCTTGCTCGGTCGCGAGCGCGATATTCTCCTCCACATGCGCTTTGACAGCCTGTCGATCGCCACGGAATTGATGGAACCAAGCAGCAAAAGACAACGCAAAAGACAGCGTAGACGAGTGAGCTAGCTCGCGAGCCATTATCACTGAATCGCGGCTTTTTCGCAGGGCTTGGTCGGGATAGCCGAGCTGCCATAGCAAGTCCGCCGCATGGAAGGCACAGCAAACTCCGGGATCATGCCCCCCATACAAAAAAGCGTGTTGTCGGTGCTTTTGGGGATCGTACAACGGGAATCCTTGTTCAACGTGCAGCCGCGCAGTAGTCAGCTCGCCAAGGGCAGATAAGTTAGCCCAGAGCTCGTGGTGAGCTTCCAGCAACAGCGCCGGGTCTTGCACCTTTTGCGCTAACTTCAAGAGCTGCCCGCCTAGTTCGGCTCCGACCCTTAACTCACCTTGAATATCGTGCATCCGGGCTAATCCCCACAGCACGGGAAACAGTTGAGGCGTCTCTCCGAACTGATCGCACAGCACGCGTGCGCGAGTGTAGTTTTCCTTAACTTCAGGCGCTGAGAAACCATTTGTGGCAATTAAAGCCGGTCCGAGGTCGACTCGAATGTCCAACGCCTTTTTAATCGTCTGGCGATTTTCCGGAAGATGGTTGAGCGCTAGCAGGGCCTGCTCAAGGTATGTTATCGACTGCGGGTTAGCGGAACGCGCGATGGCTTTCTTGCCCGCCTGGTGCAGGTATTCGACCGCTTTCTGCCACATCTCCCCCTGTAGGGCGTGGTGTGCGAGCCGCTCGAGCTGTTCTGTTATGCGCTCTGAAAAGAGATTCTCAATCGTTTCAACGATACGCACATGCAGCGCCCGACGACGTTCCTGCAAAAGGCCGCCGTAAGCCACCTCGTGAGTGAGCGCGTGTTTAAATGTGTATTCCGGATCCGGAAAAAGATTTGTCTCATACAGAAACTCAGCGGCCTGAAGTTTAGTGAGCCCTCTACGAAGCTCCTGTTCCGGCTGGTCTGTAATCGCTTGCAGCAAAGGAAACGGCACGTCCTTGCCAATGACCGCTGCCGATTGCAGAAGCCGCTTCTCCTCGGACGGGAGCCGGTCAATCCGGGCCGCCAATACGGCCTGAACTGTCGCTGGCAACTGAGTGCGCTCGAGTGTTCTCGCGAGCCAATAGCTAGCTCGCTCCCCGATCAAGAATTTAGTTTCCACGAGTGTTCGGACACTCTCTTCCAAGAAGAACGGATTTCCTTCAGTTCTCTCAAACAGCAGTTGTTTAACTGGCTGTAGCTTTGCGTCGTCTCCGAGCAGTGCTTGAAGCAATTCACCCGCATTGGTAAGAGCTAAAGGATCGACCCGAAGCTGACTATAGTATGTCTTGCTTCCCCAGCCATGCTGGTACTCTGGGCGGTAATTGACCAGAAGGAGAAGCCGCGCGGCAGGGAGACTCTCAACCAGACTATCCAGAAAGGATTGGGTCTCGGAATCGATCCACTGAAGATCCTCTAAAACGAGCGCGAGAGGTTGAGCACGGCTCTCCTGAAGCAATAGACGCTTCACTGCGTCCAGAGTCCGCTGACGACGTTGAGGAGGATCAAGCTCCTCCCAGCCAGAGTCCTCGAGAGGCATATCCAACAGAGCCAGGAAGCTGCTCAGGTTTTGCTTCAAAGATTCATCATCTAACGTCAGAAGCTTACCCGTGACTTTCTCGCGGGCCTCTCGAGGATTGTCGCGTTCTTGAATTTTGAAGTATGTTTTCAGAAGGTCGATGATTGGAAGGTAGGGCGTGGCCTTGCCGTAAGAAACCGCGCCACTTGCAAGGATTAACCAATCTGCTGTTCGGCGCGAATGAGTGAATTCCCAGAATAGACGCGATTTGCCGACCCCTGGTTCACCCACGACCGCAACTATCTGGCCGTGCCCGGCGCCAGCCTTCTCCAAAGCCTGCTGGAGAGCACGTATCTCGGCATCACGCCCTACGAAGCGAGAAAGCCCATGTGCCGCCGCAGCTTCCATGCGAGATCGAACGAGTCCAGCCCCAGCAACTTCATAAGCCTCCACTGGCTCGCTCAATCCCTTTACGCTGACCGGCCTAAGCGGTTTTACCTCCACATATCCCTCAACCAAACGCAGGGTTTCAGCCGTTATGAGAATGGAGCCAGGGGTCGCTAACTGCTCCATCCGCGCAGCCAGGTGGGCTGTCTGCCCCACCGCTGTGTAGTCCATCTTCAAGTCGCTGCCGATGGAGCGCACCACAACCTCTCCAGAGTTCAAACCTACCCTTATCTGGACGGGAATTCCCTCGGTCCGTCTGACTCCGTCAGAGCGCTTCACCGACTCCTGCATCCTGAGCGCTGCATAGCACGCGCGCACGGCGTGGTCCTCATGGGCGAGCGGCGCACCGAAGAGCGCCATGATCCCATCACCCATGACCTGATTGACTGTTCCCTCGTAGCGGTGCACAGCCTCCATCATATCCTCGAGCACAGGATCCAGAATCTTCCGCGCTTCTTCCGGATCACGGTCTGCGAGTAACTCCATAGACCCCTTCATATCGGCAAACAGCACCGTGACTAGTTTGCGTTCTCCCTCCAGAGCAGCCTTTGAAGTGAGAATTTTTTCGGCAAGGTGCTTGGGAGTGTAGGCATCGAGAGAGGCGAATTTTCGGGCGGCTGGTAAATCTGCCGCTTCTGGTTCCGGGAGTCGCTGACCGCATTTCTTGCAGAACTTCGCCCTAAGATGGTTTGCCCGACCGCAACTTGTGCAGGCAACTTCAAGCCGAGACCCACAATTCTCGCAGAAGTCGGCATCGGCCGAATTTTTAGTCCGGCACTCGGGACAGTTCACATCAGCACCCAACTTGCGGAATAAACATTAAAGCAAGCATACCTACGCCAGGATCGAATTCAAGCGTCGTTCAATTAGCTTGGGTCAACAACTCTATCAGATGAGCTCTTCCCATTTTGGCCATGTTGAAGCGCGCAGCGGTCCGCCGGATCTTGTATCGCACCGCGCCGGTGGCCTTCAACGTGAGCGATCTTGAGTACTTCTGAAGAAGAGCACGGTCCCGCGTCCACGTACAGCGATTTCGTTAGATCCTCCTGGGTCTTCGCATCGGTCTGCCTCTCCATGCCAGCCTCTCCAGTACCTTATCTACAGAAGTCGTCGGCGCTCTCAGGGCTGCCAGAACTCGATCGCACCCTCGGGCAACCGAGACAACACCTGATCCAATCGCTTCTCATCCATTTGTCTCCGCAGCGCTCCGGTAACAACCCGGATCGCGTTGTCCGGAGCGAGGTGGTGCTCGGCCCGCAGTGCTTGCACCTCCTTCGTCATGAGAGCGCGATCCGTAAACTGACGCTGAGGTTCCTCTGTGTTCCAGTCCGCAACGAAGATCGCCCGCAGCAGCGGCGGTAGCACACCGGCGAACAAGATCGCATCCCGGAAATCGAGACGGCGGCGAAACATCTGCAGCACCCCTTGCACCCTAGTATACGTCTGATGGGTACTGCCCAGTCCCGCTGCATCCCGCGCGTCAACCAAAAACTCCAGAAACAGAGCTGAGGCTCTACGATACTCCAGCGGCATGGGCACGATAACACCTCCAGGAGGTTCTGAAGTGACAAGCAGCCGGACCTTGGAAAAGGCGCAACCGCCTCCACCTTAACTATTAAGGTCTACTGCTGAATGCGCTTCGGGCATATCACGTTGGCTGTGGTCAATCCAAATGACGAGTTGTGTACTCATTGCCAAGATCCTGATCCGACAAAGGCGGCACATATTGGAACGCTGCGAAGAACTCAGACGTGACGTTCTCGATCTGACCGCGCGTTTCAGGCGCGCCGAACAATTCGATCCTCTGGGTGATTGTCTTTGGTAAAATCTTCTCGCCCGGCGCCGGGCTGCACATCTGCAGGCGGTTGCCAAAAGGATGATGGAAAGTGCAGAACGTAAAGTATCGCGGAAACACCGACGAATCTTCGGTTCCGGAACCGGTATTCCACGTTTCGCAACAGTGGTTGTTGCGTAGGCTCTCTTCTCAATAGCTTAGTAACGGAATGACTCTAGCACGAGAACAGCTTCAGCTCTTGCAAGCCGATACGGCAAGTTTCGGATCCACTTAGAAGCTACGCTTCAAAAAGGTTTGTTTACCTTGTTCGTTGGTGCGACGCAGGTTGACGCTGCGTCGGCGCAAATGCACCTGAAGGTTGCCAGACTGGCGGAAAGCACCTTCGTGCAGAAGCTTTGGAATTGCAATCCAGGGCCACCTTGACACCAAATCGACGCAACGTGTATGGAAACCCTTTAGCAGAGGGCGGGCGGCTTAACGCTTTCCAACACAGGTGTAGGCAGGTCGACGAAATCGGAGGATGCATGGATTTGGCAGAGCTGAACCGATGGCTCGCGGAGCGGAACTTAAACGGACACTGGAACTGGGAGCCCCCTTCTCAAAGAATGAAGGCGTTTCTCTGGAAGTGGAAGGATATCGAGGAGGGGCTGAAGTGGGCTGGTGAGCTAATCACCGCGAAAGAGGCCGGCCGTAGAACCATTCAGCTTAGAAATCCGAGCCTTCAAGGCGCGATGACCAATACGATTCACATATCCGTGCAAATGGTAAGACCGGGGGAGATCGCCACTGCCCATCGCCACGTGGCTGCTGCCATACGCTTCGTCATCAAAGGATCGCTTGACTGCTTCACGATCGTTCAAGGAGAGCGGTTCCCGATGGGAGAAGGCGATCTTATAACCACCCCGAACTGGACCTGGCACGACCACTACAACGGATCCGATGAGCCAGTCATCTGGCTCGACGGACTGGACGTACGCATGGTGAGCTATTTCGGGTCGATGTTTCAAGAGAATTTCCACCGCGAGCAGCAGCCTGTCGAGAAACCCGATCACTATTCATCTACGGTGTTGGGACGAGCGCGCCCGACCTGGATCAAACATGACCACCCGGCGCCTCCTTTCCGCTACCAATGGAATGAGATCTACGCCAGCCTCCTTGCTTTAAAGCAAAGCGACGGAGATCCCTACGACGGCATCCAGTTGCAATACGTTAACGTCTCCAATGGTGGCCCCACATTGGCGACCTTCTCGTGCATGGTTCAGCTCCTTAGGTCGAAAGAGAAAACCCGCCCTCACCGCCACACGAGCACAACCGTCTATCAAGCGTTTCGTGGTACAGGTCAAACAACAGTCGAGGGCGAAAATCTCCGGTGGGGGCAGGGCGACATCTTCGTGGTGCCGCCTTGGCAGTGGCACTCGCAC
>CAYPHJ010000083.1:13992-20609 GCA_964410485.1 uncultured Syntrophobacteraceae bacterium | reverse complement strand
AGCGGTGTTTCGCTTGGCACAAAGCCACTGGGGCGAGACACGACAAAGATCTTGCCCTGGAAAAACGAAAGCACATAAAGCAACCCGTCCGGGCCAACTTTGAGGTCGGTGATTCCGCCAAAATTTGCGCCGAAGATGAGTTCTTGAAGTTCTGTATTATCATCCGCAACCACATCGGCTAAGCCCGGACTCTGAAAGACAAACCCGTCGCGAGTCGGATTAGGCTTGAAGCGATACAAGTTCCCGTTGTTGATGTCCCCAACAAACACATCATTGTGATACTCCATACCCAACTCCGTCGAATCGAGGAACACAATCGCGGTGGGGCCGACCGGAACGAACCAAGAAAATTTTGGGTCGGCATAGTGCGAGCCAGGGAACTCGAACAAATCGCTCGTGCCTTCTGCGTCGCGACCGGCAGGACCCATGATCCGCCGCCAGCCGCTGTTGAAACCTGGCAGAACCAAATTAATTTCGTCGTATCTGTCAAGCCCGTTTTCCGTGTCCCACAGTTGATCCGTGAGTGGATCGAAAGCGAGGCCGAAACTGTTTCGTATTCCATACGCGTAATACCTTGCCAGATTTCCACCCTGCATAAAAAATGGATTGTCACTGGGGATCGTGCCATCATCATTAATACGGAAGATTACACCGGTGTCGTCCGGATCGCCTGTGGAAAAGTTTTGGAGCTGCCCACTGTGATTTAGATCGCCTATGACAACGTAAAGCTTGCCATCAGGACCGAATGTCATGACACCGCCGTTATGATTGGGACCGGGGATGGCCGGCAAATCCAAAATCAGATCGGGGCTCACTAATGCCCCTCCGTTCCAGGTATAGCGATAGACACGATTCGCAAGCGGCGCGGGAGAGCCGGATGTGTCGCTTCCGGTGCTGCTCTCGGTGAAGTACAAGTAGACAAACGGGATGGCGGGGAAATTGGGATGGATGGCGATACCCAAAAGCCCGCGTTCCGATGCACCGTCAACAGCGACATTCAGGACCTCTCCCGGTTGGAGGACTCCATTCACAACCCGCCGAACACGGCCATCGCCCTTTTGAAGGACGAGAATATCGTTGGCTCCGATGAAAGCCATGGTCGTGGGCTGGCTCAAACCGCCCGCAAGCTCCGTCACCCGCAGGTTTGGATCACTAATGGTCTGCGCGTTCGCGATCGAAGCCAGCGCCCACAGCCACACAAACACCTGTAAATAAAAAATGGGAAGCAGTCTTTTGGAGAGACGTTGCACGGCTGTTTCGTGGCGCTGATCACGACCGTAACGCCTTATGCGCGGAACGCATTCGGTGACAGTCGGTAAAGGATTACACACGCTCACCCTTTAGGGGCATTACCGACATCTCGGGTTTAAATGATCAGCCTATTCTCGAACTCTGTTTCGCCCTCTCCTTGAATCGCCTACATGCCTAACGCGGCATCCTGTTTCTGAACGGCGATCGCCGCCAACTCAGTTCGCCGCGCTCTCTCTAAAAACCTCGGCGTAAGACTCAATCATCTCGTCAAAACCGGGCAGCGAACTCAGAACTAACGAAGCATTGACCTGGTAATTTCGTCGTCTGGTCTCTTCTAGAACGAGCCCGTTGAGCTTGGCGGAAAGCTCTGCGACGTCGCCAGGCTGATAAAATTCGCCGTTCACTCCGTCACGCATTTGCTCAGTAATACCGAAGACCGGAGTGGATATAATTGCCAAGCCATGTGCCATCGCCTCGAGAATAACCCGTGGATAGCTTTCTGCCCGTGATGTGCAGACAAACACATCTGCAGCTGAATAATATGGAGCTGTCTCTTGGGTTTCCGGAACAATGGATATTCTGGCAGCGCGTTCTTTAGGTAGCGCAGCTGCCATGCGTCTTAATTCGGAACTGTATAGACTTGGCCGATCCCCGACTATGAATAATCGCGCTTTCTTCACCGCCTTGTCGTCCAGCAGGTTCATCGCCTGCACAAGGTCTTTCTGCCCTTTCCTGGAACAAACCGTACCAAGCAATAACACCGCAACGTCATTCTCGCTAAGATCTAGTTTACTGCGTGACTTCTCTCGTGGCCATCGCGCACGATCTTGCTCCAAACGACGCATATCAATCCCATCGCGGATGATGCGGAAATTGTGCGCCGTGTTAAGCGTCTCGAAACAACTATACGTTGCATGGGCAGAAAATATAATCCGATATGGAAAAGCAAAGCACGAAAGGGCTCTGGGAATGAGCGGCGGTAGGAGATAATTAAAATAATTCTGCCATGGTTCGCTTTCCTTGATAACCCATAACGATGGTAAGCCGCTGCGCTTTGCGGCATCGATCGCGTAAAAGCTTTGCAGGGTATTGCCAAAGACCACTTGAAAGCGGTTCTCTGTAATCCAGGTGCAGAACTCGTCAACGGCGCGATCATATTCGGAGCATTCGAACACACCGTCCAATGGATGGCGCCTTACGACTACCTCGATGCCGGCCTGCTCATAACTCGAGCGTAAAGGGCCATCCGTGGGGGAATACACGACGGGCTTGATCTCATTGTTCCTGGTTAGCTCAAGCGTTAGTTCGTATTGGCAGTAGGGTGCGCCTTCCAGGTTGAGGTTGTGGGAGCACATTAGGGCCTGGATCGGCCGCCGCAGCTTGTCCCTGACTAAGCGCCTAGGCTGAATCTCGAACCACTCGTTGTGCAGCGACAGATTAGGATTGTAGTAGGGGTCGATCGTGCGTGAATACTTCCGGCGGAACGCTGCCAACTCCTGCGGATCGCTGCAATCGCGCGAGATATCTCCATGATGATAGAGCTCGGCTCCTGGGGCATAAACGCAACGTAGCCCTTTTTCGATGAGCCTGTAGCAATAATCGACATCGCTATAGGCAACGGGAAACTGCTGTTCGTCAAAACCTCCCTGGTCGAGGAACACCTGTCGCGGAGTAAGCAGGCAGGCCGATGTCACAGCAGAATAATTGCGCGCCACCATTCCGTAGGAGAGATAACTGGGATACCAATCCGGCTGTAGCTTAAAGGCCGGGCCGGCCTTGCCGTCATAATAGCCATGAACAATTCCGGCATGCTGTAAGCGGCCGCCGGCATCAAGCAATCGGGCACCGACCACGCCAATACCCGGCAATCCGGCATAACCCATCATGCAGCTGAGCCATTTCGGATCTCGCACCTCCGCATACTCACTGAGAAACAAAACATAACTCGAATTCACCTGATCCACGGCACGATTACCGGTATACGCGAAATTGAAATGCTCCACCGGATTTTGGATCTTCAACAGTTGACATCCTAGCGAGTTGAGATACTCCAGGGTGTCGTAATCGTGATTTCCGGTATCAACGATTACTACGTCAAAATTGCGATAGGCGGTGACCGCAAGTGAACCGACACAACGCTTCAACGCTGCTGTCTCTTGCGTGCTTGGAAGCAGTATCGTTACGGAAGGACCATCGTCGGCAAATTCATGCCAAAAGATACCGTTTGCTGCCTTGACGGCCCACTCCGGCCGAAATATCCTCGCCTGTACACCGCGCCGCGTCAGCGCCTCGGCAACTGCCTTACGTCCAGCTTCAAAACTGGCTGGCTTAGCATCGCCCCGAGTAGCAGTTGATCCGCGCACCGCACGCCAGTGATAAAGTATGTAGGGCAAATGCGCGACGCTCCGAGCACGTTCAGTGACTCGAAGCGCCAGATCATAATCCTGAGAGCCCTCGAAACCTGCCCGAAAACCTTTTAACGCTTCAAACAAGGATCTTCGCACCACAAACAAATGGCAGATATACATGTACGAGAGCAATAACTCGGGCGACCAGTCCGGTTTAAACTGGGGCGCAAAACGTCTGCCCTCCTCATCAATCTTGTCATCGTCGGAATAGAGCACATCGACGGTGTCGTTTTCCCCCAAATGAAGCGCCACCTCTGCCAGTGCATCATTTGTAAGCAAATCATCCTGATCCAAAAAGAGAAGAAATTCACCAGTCGCAAGTTCCGCAGCTGAATTTGAGGCCAGGCTGATATTGCCATTGCGCTCGCGAAAACAGATACGGATGCGCTGATCTTCGCCGGCTAGTTCCTGCAAACGGGGCCTAACCCAAGGCGTTGAGCTCGCGTCATCAGCAACACACAACTCCCAGTTGTCGTAAATCTGGTTACGCACAGACCGCACCGCGAGCTCAAAAAACTCCGCTGGAGGATTGTAAACCGGGATAAGCACCGAAATTTTCGGCAACTTAGCGGACCTGGCAAGCCGATCACGCAGGCGGTCAGCAGTCCGTTCAGTGTGTTGGTTAGCGGCGAGCCAGCATTGATAAGGATCCGCTCGCTCCGGCAAGACAAATCCCGCTGGCCACGACAACTCGTTTAGACCCTGGCGCCGCCGAATTTCATATTCAAATGCCGCCCGCTTCAGTAGCCGGGAGAATTCGGTCATCCGCGGCAATCTGCGATTCCTGAGGTACCAATCACGGCCTCGATTAATCCCGTAGCGTGCGAACCGGGTTATATCGGCTAAATAAGACTTCTTAACAGCCAATACCAAGTGATCGAGCATTACCCCGCCCCAATAGAGCCACGTTTGTATTCCAGTTTAACTGCGAAAATTAAGCGCCTGAAATCCCTCTGGAACCGCCGGGAGTTTGGTCTACCAGCCACGGCTTCCGAGTTCGTGGAGGAGCAGCGAACAAAAAGATCCCTCCATCAAGCGCCAAGTTTGGGTTATAAGCAGGATCGTTCGCTAAAAGCTCTCCCCATCGCCGCCTCATGTAATCGCATTCTTTTGCGGCACGCTCCACCTTCTCGGGAGTGTCGTCGGACCCTCGACTCGCCGATTCGTGATGATACAGCTCCGCATAAGGCGTCCATAGATTTCTGTAACCCTTCTCCTGAATGCGCAAGCACAAGTCTACATCATTGAAGGCCACGGCAAGATTCGTTTCGTCGAGCCCGCCCACTTCTTCGAACACCTCTCGACGCAAGACCATGCAAGCCGCCGTCACAGCCGAGAAATGTTGGCAAAGTAAGGCACGCGATGCTTGGCCGGGGTAATCATGCGGCTGGTTCTGGTAGAGGTGGCCGGCGACTCCAGGGGTTCCGTTCAGACCCAAAATGACCCCGGCGTGCTGAATACGCTTGTTAGGATAATAAAGCTTGGCTCCGACGGCTCCAATTTCTGGCCGAAGAGCATGGCTTACCATCTCGTTTAGCCAGTCCTGCGTGATGATTTCGAGGTCATTGTTCATTAATCCGATAATCTCTCCCCGGGCGTGTTGGACCGCAAAATTGTTGATGGCCGAAAAGTTGAACGCGCGGTCATAGCGCAATACCCTGATCCGGCGTTCCCTTTCAAGTGTAGCCAAGTAGTTCAAGGTAACCGCATCATCCGACTGATTATCGACGATGATTAGCTCGAAATTGCGATAGGTCGTTTCTCGATAAATGCTCTCGACGCAGCGTTGGAGCAATTCCAAGCCGTTGCGCGTAGGAATGATCAGTGACACGAGGGGGCTGTTTGAAGTCGAGTATTTGATTCTCCAATAGCCACCGGCCGCGGGCAGTACCGCAACGTTTACGCCGATCCGCTGAAAGTGGGATTCAAGTGTTTTCCGTTGCGCGTCCTTAACGTATTTCTTTTCGTCCATCCTAAAGGCGGCCGACCCGGGAATGGCTCTCCAGTGATAAAGTATATGCGGGATGTGACGGATACGCTCGACTGGAATACTTTCACTCATCCGCATTGCGAGATCCCAGTCTTGGCTCCCCTCGTATCCCTCACGGAAACCTCCAACCTCCTTGACGATGCGCGAACGGTAGACAGCCAAATGACACAAATAATTCTGCGCCAGAAATAGTGCGGGGTTCCACTCGGGCTTAAAATAAGGTTCGTAGCGGCATCCTTTTTCGTCGACCTTATCTTCGTCACTATAAATCAGGTCCGCGTCTCTATGCACATTGAGATCAACGGCAACCATATACAACGCGTGCTCCGACAGCTCGTCATCGTGATCGAAAAGCGCGACAAACTCTCCTGTGGCGATTTCAAGCGCGCTATTCGAAGCAGCCGAGATATGGCCAGTATCTTTGCGATACACGACTTTAATGCGCGCGTCTTTCGTCTCATATTCTTGTAGAATCTCGCTCGCGTGATTTTCAGACGACCCATCATCTGCGATGCACAACTCCCACTTCGGATACAGCTGTTTTCTGACTGACTCGACGGCCAGGCGCAGCCATTTTTCTGGAGTATTGTACGTGGGCATGATGATGGAAATCACCGGCTGATAGGGCAACCGGTCAATATGCCGCCTGATTGCGGCACGGTCGGCGTCCGTCAGCGTATCATAGTGCCTTACCCAATTAACATATTCATATCCCAAATCGATTTTGTTTCGGACCCGGCGACTTAACCCACCTATGCCTTCTGCCCGCAACGTATGAACTGTCTTGGCAGCTAAAGTTGGTATCTCCCGGATGGTGAGGATGGAGGTGGGACCTCTAAACAGCGTTGGAACCTTGGTAAGGTTTCTCGCGAGTTCAATCAGCTTTGGGCTGAGAATTCCATCGGCCATCAACTTACCGTGTGACTGTCGAGACTTGATCCGCAACATGGAGGTTCGGTTGCCTTAAA
>CAYPHJ010000083.1:0-13892 GCA_964410485.1 uncultured Syntrophobacteraceae bacterium | reverse complement strand
CGACGCCATCTTCCTGACGCGCGTTGCGAGTCTCAGATGATTTCTCTTGAGAGACGCTTGATAGACAGTGTTGCGTACAGGGGCGTTTTGTTCATCGCGTTCAGTAATTCTAGCCTCCAAACCAGACAACCGTTGATGGATAGAATCAATGTAGCGCGCGTGTTCCCTGACCATTGCACCCACGTCAAGGTTGGTTCTTGTGCTCAGCGAATCCGCCAACAACCTTAATTTACGCGCCAGCAGCAACGGGACCGGAATAGCCTCGTCTCCAACCTGCCACACTTCATGTGCGATTCTAGAATCAAACTGATTGCATGCGGTTTTGTAAAGATTCTCTAAAAGGTGTGCCTGAACCCGAGCATTGAAATATTTCTCAGCCACGACTCGACCGGCCCGGCCGATCCTGCTCGCTCGCTCCTCATCAGAGAATAGCGCCCTGCACTTCTCAGCAATCTCCTCGGCGCTTCCCGTCTGTAGAAGAACCGCGTCTTCGCCATCTTTGAACAAATGGGCAATATTTGCATTTGGCATGATCACTGGACGCCCCATGGCCAAGAATTCCGGGACTTTCCCCGGCAACCTCAGGTCTTCAAAAGGATCGATTTGTCCAGGCTGTACGAAAACATCGGCCAACGCGAGCAAGCCTGGCAGTGCATGTCTGGGCAAAACCCCCAGATCAGAAACCGCTGCTGCCGCTCCCAGCGGTAAGCGTTCGAGGAAATCCAAAGCCATCGGCCCTGTCCGTAACAGCCTACAGGCATAACTCTGCTGGTTAATAAGTCCAACTGCCCTGCACAGGGTTTCTATACTGGGTCTTGTGAATTCATTCATGCCACCGTGATAGACAATAACCTTTTCATTTTCCGCAACATGGTACTTCCTACGCAAAGAAACATCAGGTGGTCTGGCGTGAAATAAGCCTAGATCAGCGCCGACCATGACAGTCTCGCAGTGCACCCAGGGTGGGACCTTAATCTTGAGTTTATCCTGAACAACCGCAACGGCGTCGGCAAGTCCAATAAAGCTATCGCAGTAAAAAGGATGCGCGAGCGCGTCCGGCAACCTATCTGTAATTTCTCGCGCCGTGTATCGAGCCAAGGTTGCGCCATCAATTTTCAGGGCGCGGGTCGAAATCCACGATTCGTTATCTTCGAGATAGAGAACCAGTGGCGTCGGCCGCTTGATCATATAGGAAGTTATAAAGCGCCGCACCACTTCCCGCGGGGTACACGCGTGGATAACGTCCGCAGGGCGTCCATCCGAAAAAGCGGATTCGGGCATGGCCAGCACATCTGCGTAGAGGATAGGTCGAAAAGTCGGACTCCCATGCAGACTCACGCTTTCCAGATTGGACGGCACAGCAACCGCGCAAAGATGGCCGGAGAGGTGAAGCTCGCGTGCGTAAAGCCCCAGAGGATTCGCGCTGTTGCTTCCGAAATCGCCGTAGAGCACGAACAATATGTTCATGAAGGGTCCTGGGGATTTAGTGCTTATCGCGATGCCAAAGTCCATCGAGTTTTCTACTGGCGGTGGCATCGTCGACGCAACGTCCCATGGGAACATATCGAATGGCGGGATGACGACCAATCGAATCAGGTAGGCAGCGCCAGAAGTCTACGATTGTCACGGATTTTTTGTTGCCGATAAAGTCTTCCGGCTTGAGTGCTTTAAAGACGTCATCGGGGGTCGTCACTAAAACGCATTCAGCGTCTTGTAAACAAGAGGCGATTGAATCCGCCACCAAGGCATGCATACGAAGTGCCACTTGAGCCTCCTCGGAAGCCAAGGGATCAAAGCCCACCACGCGAAATCCACTACCAGATAGCGTCAGGCAGAGGTACATTCCGGCGGATTCCTCGATAACATGCGATAAGGGTTTGTACGCTAAACCGAGAACGGCCACGGTTGAGCCTTCACGCAAATAAGGCTTCAGTTTTTCGACAAAGCGCGGCGAGATGGTGCGATTATAGGTATCGTTCATCTCAAGCAGCTCGGTTGACGCGCGTAAATATTTACCCAGGAAGTTTAGTGCTACGTTGTCACGTGGGAAGCAGGGCCCACCATAGCCGAACCCACCGGTGAGGTAGTGACGACCAATACGCTTGTCCATGCCGATCGCGTCGCTTACAGCATCGACATCACCGCCGGGGATACGCTCACACAGATCGGCCAATATGTTTGCGAAACTGATTTTCAGGGTGACGTAACTATTTAGGGAGATCTTAGCGAGCTCGGCATTTTCGATGCTCATTCTTCTCGACGGCGCGTTATTGAGCGCAACCCGTGAATTGACCGATTCGAGAGTGGTTCCGGAACGCTCATCGTATTCCCCGATCAAATAGAAATCCGGGTTCAGGTAGTCGCGAATCACGGATCCCAACGCGATAAATTCCGGACTATAGCAAAGACCAAAATCTCTACCGCATTGTTTGCCTGAAAATTTCTCAAGAATTGGTAACAAACCGTATCGCGTAGAACCCGGCAAGACTGTGCTCGTGAGCACAACCGTATGATAGGCACCAAGCTTCGCAAGAGCCTTGCCGATGGCCTCGAAGGCGTATGCGGCGTATTGAAGGGAAAACGCCCCGCGCGTATCGCTAGGGGTGGGAACAATAACGAAACTTAGCTCCGTGTTCCGAATAGCGTCGTCATGACTAAGCGTTGCCCGAATCCGCTCTTTGTTTTTTCGGATTAGTTCATCCAGACCGGTTTCCTGAGCCGGCGCCCGCCCGGCGTTGATGGTGTCGACTGCTTTCTGTGACACATCCACCCCGATCACATTGAAGCCTCGACTAGCCAAGCAGCCGGCCATCGAAGCACCGAGCTTTCCGAGACCAATAATAGAAACGTTCTCAATCATACCCGGTCTAAAGATGCTTTCTTAAGAATCTCTTGTGAAAATAGCCGACTATAAGGAAAATCCCCCGGTCCTGCGGCCCGCCCCCTTTTTGTAAAGGGGGCCATTGGGGGATTTATCGGTGTTGATCCGCATCACCTGCGGGCTAATTTCATCCGCTGTGTTGTACCCATTGGTACATGAATTACTCTTGTGAAATCACACTGTGCGCGACACACCTGTTTCGCAGGGTACCGAAAACAAAAAGTCTCAAAAATAAGCGTCTATCGTGAGTGTTTAGAGTTTGCCAGTATGCCGGCACTAACTGCTATGGCCGCTCCAAGCGTTGCTACTCCCCCGGACATAAGGTATTCGCTCCACTGCTGCGGACTCAGCCGCTCTCCCACCTGCTCTTCGAGATCATCGGACGGACGCCCTTCAATGGGTCGACAGTCGCGTGCAACAAAAATGTGCACGCGTGCTTGACCGCGATTCCCGTCGACACAGTAGGAACCAATACCGTGCCAATCGTCAGAAGCCAACCCCGCCTCTTCATGCAGTTCACGGCGCGCCGCTGAAAGTGGATCCTCACCAGCTTCCAGATAACCCGCGGGCAATCCTAAATTAACCCGGCGAGGCCCATGTTTATAACGCCACAAACCCAATACCCTACCGTCCTGCCACGGCACAATCACGACATAATCGGGTTGGTCGAGCTGATAATACTCATCGATTTTGCACCCGCCAGGCAGACGAATCTTTTCGCGCCACAGGCTCAGCCATGGCGGGCAATCAACCACAAGTTCGCGCTCAAGTACCTCCCATTCTTTGAGTTTGTCGTGAGCGGGGACCCATTTCATAGGTTCACTGGACGAAGGCGCAGAACCATTAAGAGGTTAAGAATTCCATCTGTACCGAAACGATCAGTGGAAATCCAACGTTGTTCGGCAATCGTGGCAGTATAATTTGAGGATCAGACCCTGTACTAATGATGTACAGCGGCTTCCGACCATTGGAACTGTTAATGCTGGAACCCATTTGCCTCCAATCGCGAAGAGTCCGGCGCGCCGGTCTCAACCAAACGGCGGTACCCCCGATAACAAGTTTTCTTGCATCGTCGCCTTCAAGCGTAAGTACCGGCCGATTGTTATCTAGATCAAAAACGTTAATGGCATCTATGGTTACGAGACCTGGTCGCTGGCAGGGATCAAAGCGTAATGGAAATTGATGTGAAAAGCTCTCTAAGCGAAAATTCACAATAGTCTTACGCGTTAGTTGCGCATAGTATGCAAGTGAGTGGGTCTCCGAATACCCACCGGAAGAGTCTGGAATATACAGAACTACCCGCTCCTCATCGCTACCCGCCATAAACTCGTTACTACTCAGAGGGAACGCACCCTTTCTTATGAAGCGCCGTCGTTCATGTAGTAAGGTCAATCTATCCAAATCATAAGTCGGTTTAATCGCAGAGACAGGATAGGACTCACCTTGTAGAGCTAGTTGTTCCAATTTAGCGGTTGGAATCGGATTCCTGTCACCAAGAGCCTGCTCCGGCAGATCAAAATCAGCCATGCCCCATCTCGAATGATTGAACTCCAGCGCTTTGCCTTGCTCTCGCATTTGGTCAACCAACGGCGTGAGGACAGGCCACTCGGGATTAAGAATTTCCGCTTCTCGCAACCGGTTAAACAATCTTTGCTCTCCCTCGGGCGTCCAACCAGAGCCCATTTCGTGCTCAATGTGAAAACACACGCAAGGTGGCAACAAGGAAATCTCCTGATAACCTGAATAATGAGCAGCTAACAGCCCGATACTATCAATATTGAATGAAAAAGCCTCAAATTCTGGATAGCCCCGTATCGCATCCCAGCCTTCCCTGGAGAGCAACGTAAAATCGCCGCACCCGTTGGTGTGGAGATGATCCATATTAGCCGACGGCTTCGGACAAATTGTCCAGACTTCGTTCTCACTGGCCACCACCACGTCGTAAGCTCTTCCGCGAAACTCCTCAGCGGGCACGCAGAATTTCTTGAACAGTTCGTTCCCGTAAAGATGCTGGACCAATTGTTCGGGTTGGTAACGTCGATGAGCACGAATCCCATTATCCCACGCATACGCCAATGTTTCTTCCAGGGTCAAACGGATGGACAATCCGCTGCGAATATCATAGCGGTCCACTCGATAGACGTGTTTGCGGTCAAGCTTTTGTTCTGAGATAAACCGGATTAACTCGTCGGAAAAGATAATATCAATATTGGTCGCTAGAATAAAATTTCCCCGCGCACGACGGATTCCCACGTTCTTGGCAATCATCTGAAAGAAAGCCAACTTGTCGGCGTATTTGAGCCGGCAATGAAGCGTAGATGGGACAGTTATCACCCTTGCGTTGCAATACGTTGTCTCCTCCGGGAGGCTCAACACGGCGGCCAAGCCGGGACGATCCGGGACCGAGTTCCAGTCAACAATGATTAACTCTGCGCGCAAATGATATCGTTCACACTGGCGCGCCAAATTGTTGATAAATATTTGAGTCCGGGCGAGCGGGTCACCGCCATGATCATCATTGCGCGATGCGGCAACCACCGAAAGGTATGGAGCTGTCATGAGACGATTACCGCATTGTATTCATATGGCCTGTTTCTATTCCTGGCGGAATCTTATTCAGGCCATACCTTAGTCAAAACCGCACGCATTACAGCAGGCATGCTGTGATCAACATGTGCCAGCCAAGATTCTTTTCAAGGGCAAGGAACATATCCCTAGGCATCGCCGCAAACCATGGTGCGACTTCATACTCGTGATTAACGTACTTCTCCACAACGAACGGAAATATATGAGCCTGTTTGAGTTCTACGATTCGAAATCCGTCAAGCAATTCTCTCGCCTCAGCTTCGGTATATGTATATGCTATGGGACAACCACTTTGGGCTTCCGGTTGATCAAAACCCGCCTCGATCATGATTCGCTTCCACGAGTTCTTAGCATAAAGCATCACCCTAAGCTCAGAAGATGCTTTCATGTAGTGTTTGATTTGAGCAATTGCTTGCCTCGGATCGGGCGTGTGATGAATAACGCCGAATGAATATATCAAGTCATAAGGCTCAACTGGCACATACTTGCTAAGTTCCTCTGCGTTGGCATGATAGAAAGAAATATTGCCTTCCAAATTGAACACTTTTGCCCGTTCTTGCGCGATCTTCAGAGACTCAATCGAGAGATCAACAGCGGTTACGGATGCCCCGTTACGTGCAAAATTAATCGTATCCGTTCCAATGCCACAACCTACTTCCAGTATCCGCTTTCCTTCCCAGCGCCGGAATTGGGCAAAGGCCGGAATATGAGGTTCAACGAAGTATTTCCTCTGTTCCACTTCATCGAAGTACGCCTTTGTTCCCACTGGTTGCCTGGAATGACGAATGTTACAAGGCCTCGCGTTCCAATAGGCCTCAACTGTTTGGATCTCAGAAGTCGTCAAAGACATCGAACCTCCTCCAGTTCGGCCTTTCAATCGATATTTACTGCCAAGTCCTTGGATATGCCGCTCTTGATCTGTTCGTAAATCCATCTGTAAGTTTTTTCAATGCCCTCCCTGAGTGGGGTTGAAGGCTCCCACCCGAGTATTTTCCGGATCAACGTGTTATCGCTATTACGCCCATTAACACCCTTGGGTGCGTTCAGGTTGTAAGTGCGTTTCAACTTAATACCAGCGGTCTCTTCCACAACGTCGACCAACTGATTGATTGATACTTTTTCCGCACTTCCTAGATTGATCGGAAACGTGATCGTTTCGCTACACATGATGTCCTGCAGGCCTTTAATACAGTCCTCGATATACATGAAGCTCCGGGTCTGCTCGCCGCTACCCCAGATCTCTATTTCGTGTTTTCCGTTGAGCTTTGCTTCAATCACTTTACGAGTGATTGCCGCCGGCGCTTTTTCACGGCCTCCATCAAAAGTTCCCAAAGGGCCATAGACGTTGTGAAGGCGCGCCACTCTTGTAACCAAACCGAAGTCCTCGGTAAAATGTCTGCACATTCGTTCACTGAAAAGCTTCTCCCAACCGTACCCATCTTCGGGCATGGCCGGGTATGCGTCCGCTTCTTTCAAGCCGGTAACCCCCGGATCGGTTTGCAGGCTATGATTATAAACGCAGGCCGAGGACGAGAAAAAGTAGCGATGCACGCCGGCGTCACGCGCGGCCATCAATAGTTGCGTGTTAATTAGTACGCTCAACATGCACAGGGCACGATTGTTCTCGATAAAACCCATCCCACCCATGTCCGCGGCGAGGTTGTATACCCAATCGACACCCTTTACAGCCTGCTCGCAGGCAGTCCGCTCTTTTAGATCTACCGAGCCACAGTTTTCAACCCCGTGGAATAGCTGATACCAGCGGTCCCGAGGTTTAATATCGACCGCGCGGATGCGCGCAAAGCCTTGCCGCAAAAGATCCGCGACAAGATGCCCGCCGATAAAACCACCGGCTCCACAAACGAGTATGAGATTGTTTTTCACGTTCTCCCTCGTAACAAATAGTCTTTTCTCGCGTCGCTACCGAACACTGCCTTTGTCTCTGCCAACCAGGTCGCAGCCGAAGCATCGCTTGACACAGGGCCAATTGCGCGTCGCGAGAAAACACACTCAGTTTACACCGCATCGGATTAATGGCGGCAAAAAAGCAAGTGGTTGCCCAGAGGAGACCCTCTTAGCAGTTACATTGACACGCAAAGATCCCAAAGGAGGTCACTTCTTTATACCAAGAAGTATCCAACTGGGATTAATCCAGCAGAGCTCTGCTAATTGGGCGTCGAGCTCGGGCAGGATCGACTCTATCCCCCTCGTTACTCCATTCACTGTTTCGAATCGTGACCGTATCTCAGGATAAGGACAAAAATCATGCCACATAAGGAGTCCGCCGGAGCGTAGAACCTGCAATGCCTTGCGGGAGTCGTTAATCACTACATCTGCGTTGTGTCCTCCGTCAATGAGAACACTGTCAAAAAAATCTGGCGGGTAATTCGAAACGTCCCATTCACGACTGTCGCAGTAGATTTGACAGACTCTGTTCCCGAGACCTTTCTCCCGGTAAATGCGCCCTATATAACTCCTTGCATCCGTGCGATGATAGGTTCTCGGACCAGCTTCATCTTCGCCGTAGTTCACCGTCACAATATCGTGAGGAGCGTTCCTGTCATCAAGGACTCGCTCACCATACGCCCATGTCCCATCCGGTCGAGCCTCACCTTCTGGTAGGTTGATAGTCCAAACCGTCGCAGCGCAGGATTCAAGACAAAGCGAAGTACCCCAACCCTGCCAAGTGCCAAATTCCAAATGCCGTCGCGGCTGATGTGCATCGTACAAAAACCGCAAAATGGGAGCGTCGTCCTCTTCCATTTTCCATTCATCCAACCGCCTTGTTGATGCTCTGGGAACGCACGTCCTGCGCAATGGAAAGAATTCACCTACTCGTGCTAAGGGAACAGCATACGGTGGGTGCATAAACTCGTTAATGGCCGTCATGATACAGAAAAGTTTAGCTGAATCATATTGTGTGTCAGATAAGCTGACGGCGGAACAGAGCGTCGCAAAACGAAATTATCGTAATCTACCACTAAGCACTGTCGATAACCTCGTTTCAACAACCAGGCCAGAGCTTCCATATTGGAGTAGCCACGCATAGAGAGGGCATGGTTCAACTCGACTACAACCCAGGGGTCGAACCGTTCCAGCATTCGTTCGGCGCCCATTAGGACTTCGAAGTCGAATGAATCTACATCGATCTTAACACAATCCAATTTTTGCAAATTCAAATCTGAAACAAATTGGTCGAGTGTTGTAAAGTCATACTCTAACTCTTCAGGTGCTTCTCCCCAGATACGGAAAATCTTCTCCACACGACGTCCCGGCTTTTGTCCTAACGCCACTCGGTGAATCGTTACGTTATTACAACGATTGTGCGCAATATTTGTGGCGAGCATTTCCACTGTTGAAGTAGGTTCCACCGCGTGCACGCTTCCCCGAGGGGAAAGCTGAGAAAAAAGAATGCTGTAATAACCGATGTTCGCACCACAATCAATGTAGACCCAATCGGGTCCGGTGTTCGTCACGAACCAAGCCTTGGTTTGTAACTCACAATTGCGATAATACGACTTGAAGTTTTCGTAAAACGCAGGGAGCTCGATGTCTGGGCGTCCAGGAATCTTCGTGAAGACGTTTTCCTGCATGTTCTCAAAGTTTTCTTATTCTTAGATCGAACGAGGTGCTAACGGGCCCAACCAACGGCATCAGTTTAAACGGATGTACTCTCAAATACGCGGCATCTTCAATTACGTCCCAAATTACGGATTTTGAAAAATCATAAGCCCCATTCGAAAACGCCGTACCATCTTTAAAACCAAAAATCCCTGTTAAAACCACATAATCTTGGGGGGCCAATGGTATTTTAACCTCACTCGAAACAACGTACCGGTCACCCGGTTTCGCCTCAAGCCGATGGATTGCATTAATATCATTGGCGGAATACACAAAATTTCCCTTCGTGTCACGTAGTCTGAGCCCGAGAATAAAGTCTGAGTTCACCGGCTCCCGAATTTCCAAAAGATACAAAAGCGCGAGCTTCTCGTTATATTCACAGGACGATACTCGGAGACCCTCTTTATTTAGCATAAGAAAATTCCTAATCACTACGGCACCGGTGCCCATCCTAGAACGCTGGTAATTAGTCTCAAATGCAGGGTTTGGTGCAAATAATATCGAGGGCGCGAAAGAAACATCGCTCCTACCATTTACCTGAAAAGCCAGCGGATCGGGGAATACATCATTGTGTATAGTTTGTGAAGCCTCCAACACGACTCCCTGCTCTTGCCAGCAAAATTTTTCATATTGTTTGACAACTTCGTTTGCATCTCCCCACATTTCTGTTTGGCCACTCTTTAGCCATAATGCCCGATCGCAAATCGAACGCACGGTGGAAATATCGTGCGAAACAAACAGGATACTGGTACCATCGCTTATTAGCTGTTTCAGCCGTTTGAAACATTTCGACTGAAACGGCGCGTCCCCTACTCCCAGCGCCTCATCGACGATCAGAATTTCGGGATCGACGCACGTGTTTACCGCAAAGGCTAGTCGCATCAACATTCCTGAGCTGTAAATCTTGATCGGCTGCTCTAAGAAATCTCCAATATCGGCAAAGGCGGCAATTTCATCAAACCTGTTATCGATCTCCTCCTTTGTAAGACCGAGCATTGATGCGCTCAAATACACATTTTCTCGCCCGGTAAACTCGGGGTTGAAGCCGCTTCCGAGTTCCAAGAGGGCCGCCACAGTACCGTTGACTTCCACTGATCCGGTGGTCGGATTGAGGGTTCCACAGATTGTTTGAAGTAATGTAGATTTGCCTGCGCCATTACGCCCAATGATACCAACTGCTTCTCCTTGATTCACCTCAAAGGACACGTCTTTTAATGCCCAAAATTCACGGTAATATCTTTTAGGCGGCCTGCCAAACAGCCTCTGAAAGCGGGGATGGACCGACTGCTTCAGTCGATCTTGCGGTCGCTCGTATATTTCATAGCATTTGGAGACATTGCTAATCCGAATAGCAATTTTATCAGACGACATCGGCAAAACCTTTGCGGGTACTTTGGAACCACCAGAACCCCACCCAAGCGGCCCCGATGCTGACTAAGAGCATACTCGCCCATCCACCCCAATTAGGTAATTGCCCAAAGACCAGGACCCCGCGGCTTTCTTCGATGATGAACGTAAGGGGATTCAATTTGATCCATGCCTGGTACGGCTGCGGCAGGGCGGTAACGGGATAGAAAACCGGAGAGAGGAACAAAAGCATCATGGTCAAAACGCCAATGGTCTGGCTAATATCCCGCAGATAAACACCAATTGCGGACAGGAACCATGCCACACCCAAGGTGCCGATCAACAAAGGGAGAAAAACGACAGGGGTAAAGACGACGGTCCACGCAAATTCGTGGCTAAGGATCAGCCGAACCAGCAGGAGCACGAGCAAATTAATCGCGGCATGAAAAACCGCAGAACCGAGGACCACCATCGGTAGGATCTCAAGCGGAAACACCACCCTTTTAACGTAGTTAACGTTTGATAGAATTAGACCAGGCGCGCGGTTAGCGCATTCTGCAAAGACTCCGTGAACGATCATTCCCACGAATAACAAAATGGCGAAATTCGTGGTAGTCTCGCGACCATCCAGACCCCAGCGAGCTTTGAAGACGACAGAGAAAACAAAAGTATATACCATAAGCATGAGAAGCGGGTTGAAGAAAGACCAGGCCATACCCAGGAAAGACCCACGATACCTACCTACAACCTCCCGTTTCGTCAGTTGAAAGGTGAGATGACGGTTTCGCCACAAAGTGGCGAACATTTCCATGAGGGATACACGGGGCGCTTGATGAGGGTTCATGCTCTTTCGAAATATCCTTACCTGACATCCCGTGGTGATGGTCGTTTACCTCAAATCCGTTCAAAACACAACACACGTTTCAGGAGTCGCGAGCGCAGCGCGCAGAAGAACGCGTTACGAGAAACCATTAGTACCAGCACCTCTCCGGACGGCCTTGAGCATCTGCTTTACGACCTGACTGGCGTGACGAATGACGCGCCTGGGCAGAAATCTTAGGAGGCATAGTTTAGCGGCGCTGCTCCTGTCTCTGGCGCCGTTATCTACAAGAAGTTGAGTTAGACACCCCGTTTCGGATGCACTATCAGAGGGTCGAACTCTTTGAGTGATCGCTGAGGCGATCATGGATCGTCTAATCAACCCGCGCCAGATGATCACTTTGAAAGGGGAACTCTCATGCCGACAAGAAATTACGGATAAACTATTGAAACAACGAAGGGGCAATGTAATAGGTCCGGGTGGGTGGGCCACCCGGTTCGTGCTCTATCAAGGCTATGTGCTCTTGCTGAATCGGAATGGAATACATCGAAACGCGAAGGTGGGCCTCTTCTCGGATATCAATAATACGCTGTAGAATCTCGCTCTTCGCTGGATCATCAATCCACTCGTCTCCAGTTATTCCTATTGGAAATAAAGCGAGATAATGGAGGTTTCTTGGAAAACCCTTTTGGGACAGGAAGGTGTAGGTCTCATCCAATGGGTGAACGTCAATAAAGTTCTTAAGGGAGGTTTTTGAGTGACAGATAAAACGATCTTCACTTAACGTTGTACATGTGTCGCGGTCCACCCCTGCTGCAACCCACCATTTTGTATCATCCGTTAAATGGTCGTCCTTTAGATGGACTTCCCTCCATAACGACGGCCCGATTTTCTGATCGGGCTCCTTCCCAGCGACTAGACCTTCCAGCATCTCATAAAACGGTAACGGTTGGCCATCTTGATTCACATATGAAACATTAAAGTACGCATCCTGAGCATATATTTTTCCATTAACCTCGACTAAGGCAACTGCGTGGGTTAGCGCGCTCTCGTCTCCGTAATTGTACATCCAAGAGTTGTATCCTAAACTGTCATACACACGTTTGAGTATATAGTTGATGCCTGCACAAAAATGCCCGCCGATGTCTTGTTTGTGAAGGTCGAGCATCTCATCGAGTGTGAGCACATGCAGCGGAAATCGGTCATAGGACAACAATACGCTCTCATCGGCGGCAACGTCTGTATTTCTGTAAACCCAGTCTCGCACTGTTTCGATTCTCGCAAGCGGCTCCAATTCTTGAAGGTTGCGGATTTCAGCTGAGAGGCGGCTGGTCGGCGCCCGTGTTTCCTCTAACCTGGGGGACGCAACCAACTGATATAGGATGGCCGAGACCAAAAGTACCGTCAGGAACGAGGAAACGGCGCTCAGATATCGGCTTGTCTCACGAGTCCTCTTTAATCGAAATGTTCTCACCAACGGTCCTCTTTGCGTCTGACGACCCGATACTTACACGAGCTAAGTTAGACTAGCCGTAAATAGAAACTCAATCGACGCTACAAAATTCACCCCACTGGAGCTTGAACTGCAGCAACGAGGGGTCAGCTACCGCGCATTATCCATTCGACACAGTCTACCTGCATACTGGGTTTCGAAGTACCGGCTGTATTCACCCGATATCATTTTATGGACCCAATCTTGATGGCCAAGATACCAGTCAACAGTCTTTTCGATACCTGTTCTGAGATCCTCAATAGGACCCCATCCCAGCTCTCCAGTAATTCGCGAGATATCTGTCGCATAACGCCGGTCATGGCCCGGGCGGTCCTGCACGAATTTCACGAGGGAGCGCCGGCGCAGTCCGTTGCCACCTAGCTTCTGGTCCAGCAGGTCGCACATCAAGTAGACCAGATCGACATTCTTCCACTGATTTCCGCCTCCGATATTATATGTCTCGCCGTTCCTACCCCGTTCGAGTACCGCTTCCAGGGCCGCGCAGTGGTCTTCGACATAAAGCCAATCCCGTATGTTGCCACCATCTCCGTAGACTGGGATCGACTCCTCGCGCAGTACTTGCCGGATCACGAGCGGAATCAGCTTCTCAGGAAATTGGTAAGGCCCGTAATTATTTGAACAATTAGTGATCAGCACAGGAAGTCCGTAAGTATGGTAGTAAGCGCGAACCAAGTGATCGGAGGCCGCTTTCGTTGCCGAGTATGGGCTGGTGGGCTTATAAGGGGTTCTCTCATCGAAAGGCGGCTCGTCCGGGCCCAAAGAACCGTAAACTTCATCTGTCGAGACATGGAGAAAGCGGTAGGATTCGCCGTTTGCACGCCACTGGTTACGAGCTGCCTCCAATAGGGTGAACGTTCCATGGACGTTCGTTCGGACAAACGCGTCTGGCCCAAGAATAGAACGATCGACGTGCGACTCGGCGGCAAAGTGAATCACTGTATCAATATGATTATCGCTGAACAATTGCTGCACAAGAGCTGCGTCGCAGACGTCGCCGAGTACGAACCGATAGCAGCGGTGGGAGTCAATGTCTTTGAGGTTTTCCAGGTTACCGGCATAAGTAAGCTTATCGAGATTGATGATGTGATCTTCTGGACGGCGGCGAATCCAAAAATGGATAAAAT
>CAYPHJ010000082.1:0-21085 GCA_964410485.1 uncultured Syntrophobacteraceae bacterium | reverse complement strand
TCATGGCCGGCGGAATGAAAATGTACGGTAAGCATCGCTTTCCAGGCCGGTTGTTCATCGTCGAGGGGATCGACGGTTCCGGCAAAAGCACTCAATTGATGTTGTTGCAAAAATGGCTTGAATCGGAAGGATACGTGGTTTCCTTCAGCGAATGGAATTCATCGCCGCTCGTGCAAGACGTCACGAAGCGCGGGAAAAAGAAAAAAATGTTGACCCCGATGACGTTCAGCTTGATTCACGCAACCGACTTCGCGGACCGCACGGAGCACGACATTATCCCGCCGTTGAAAGCAGGCGCCGTGGTGTTGGCCGATCGGTATATTTACACCGCCTTTGGGCGCGATGTCGCCAGAGGGGTAAGTCCAAAATGGGTCCGTGACCTTTATGCGTTTGCCGTAAAGCCGACGGTGGCATTTTATTTCCGAATTTCCTTAGATGTTGCGATGAAGAGACTTCTGGGCGGCCGTGACGCGATCAAATACTATGAAGCCGGCATGGATCTCGGGATAAGCGACGACATTGAAGAGAGCTTTCGCATTTTTCAGGGCCGGATCATCGAGGAATACGAAAAGATGATCGAGGAATACGGTCTTGTGGTGATTGACGCGACCCAATCCATCGAAGAGCAGCAGATCCAGGTGCGGCAAATCGTGACGAAGGCTTTGGAAGGAACAAAAAAAACGAGGATTAGGCGATGGGTCGATTTAGCTTCTTTGGCGAAAGCCTCCCACAAATAGATCTGGAAGAGCTGAAGGGGAAGCTTGTGGTGTTAGAAGGCACGGACGGGGTCGGACGCTCCACGCACACCGGTCTGCTCAAGCAGTGGCTCGAGAACAACGGCCACGCCGTGCTCGACACCGGCATGACGCGTTCGCCGTTGGCCGGAAAACGGTTAAAGCAGGCGAAAGAGGGCCACACACTGGGCGGGATTACGATGAGTCTTTTCTACGCGACGGATTTTGCCGATCGATTGGAAAACGAGATGATACCCGCGTTGCGCGCGGGTTTTATCGTGCTTACGGATCGCTACATCTACTCGCTGATGGCCCGCGCGATCGTCCGCGGGGCCGATCCGGAGTGGCTTCGGGAGGTTTATGGTTTCGCATTGAAGCCCGACGCGATTTTTTATCTGCGTATCAAAGTTGACGATCTCGTGACCCGGGTGCTGCAGAGCCGGGGCTTCGACTATTGGGAATCGGGTATGGATCTCAATCTCGGGCAAGACCGGTACGACAGCTTTGTCGCCTACCAGAGCCGCTTGTTGACCGAGTTTGACAAAATGGTCGAAGCCTACGGCTTTGAAATTATCGACGCGAGCCCTACGGTCGAAGAAGTCTTTGAAGATCTGCGCGAGCGTGTTGCCCACGTGGTGGAGGAAAACGGGCGGCACGCTCGACCTTGATGAGGGGTGCGCTCGGCCTGGCCCAGGAAATTTTTGCGGCTCGCAGCAAAATGTCTTTTATGGCCGCGCTGTTTCGGCGCCGTTCTTTTTCCACTGCAACGAGCAATGTGCGGCGAGTATCCGGATGTTTGGCGAGGAAATCGGCTTGCCCGAGGAACTCCGCGACAAACTCACATAGGACGTAGCGGTCGTGCCACTGGCCAAGCCGGTCTTGAAGCGCTTTCAAAGTTTTAACTCGGGCTTTGGCAGAATCATCGTCCAGGTCGGCCAAAAGCTCTAAACGGTAACGCAGGCGTTTGCTCGCGATGCGAAATCCGTGCAGCGGCTCCGGTGCCTGATTCTCCTGTACCTCAGCCAGCGCTTCGTGCCAACGGGTCAAGGCCTTCTCTACGCTCTGTTCGAGAATTTTCTTTGGGTTTTTCGGCAGTTTTTCAGAAGAAAGCAGGGTGCGCGCGAGTTCGACAAAACCGACAATCTCGTGACGGGTCAGTTCGTCGCGCGCCCGAGAGAGCTCCGTGGCCCGTTTGCCCAGCACGTACTCGCGAAACTGGCCCCAGGCGTCGCGCACGACAGGGTTGGTCGCCTTATCGATTTTTTGCTGAACCAAGCTGGTCATCACGTCGAGATTTCGGCAATCGCCCAAAACCCGCCGGACGTTGCGCAATCTGCGCAGCAGCTTCCGGCTTTTTCCCGTGCTCCGTTTGCGAAAGAAAACGCGAAAAATCTCTTGCACGCGCCGACTCGCAACTCGAAGGTCGTGGATCGTCTCCGGCCGATCGCGTACGAGTACTTTAGAGAAAAAAGCGACGAATTTCTCAAACCGCTTATAGCTTATGATCAAGAGCCTCGGCGGTGAAGCGGCCGGGCGTTCGGGGCTGTTGGTCGAATGGCGCATCTATTGTTGCTACCGCGTCATCGGATTTTCCCCGATCCTTTTCCGAGAAAACGCAGTTGCTTCGGAGCGAGAAGCCAATGAAGCGTGCCGGGTTTGGCAGGCGGCAAGTGATCGACTTCGATCCGGCAAACCCCCCCTTTTTTAAGGGCGAGGTCGAGCGGAGGATTGGTTCTGAGAAGAAAGGCCGCGGCATCGCCGAGCAACGGTTGGTGACCCACGAGCAAGAGATGCTCGTGATTTTGAAACTTCGTGAGTCCAGAAATGAGTTGATTCACGGAACTCTCGGGCGCAAGGCCGGCGATCGCTTCGAGGCGGGCTTCCACATCCAAAGTCTGGGCGACAATTTCCGCTGTCTGCCGCGCTCGAACAAGCGGGCTAGTCAAAATCGTATCAAAGGGAATGTCCAAACGGCGAAGCCCTGCGGCCGCTTTGCGCATTCGATTGATGCCTTTGGGGGTCAGCGGTCGCTCACCGCCGGTTCCAACTCCCGACTCCCCGATCGGGGCGGCAATCGCATGGCGCAGAAGATAGATATTCATTTGATGGCCCGCTCCGGTCCCCCTTCAGCTTCTGCCAGCCCTTCAATATCGCTTTAGGCGACATTCCGCCAGTGGTCGAGAAGAAGGGCAAATACCCGTTTGTCGATTTCATCGCGTCCCTGGCGAAACAGCGAGAGTAGGGCGCTGCTGCCGCCGGAGGCGCGAGCCGGATTCGGGATGGGCCAGCGCTCAATTCTTGCCTTGTCCGGCAAGGCGCCACACCTCTTATCGGCGTCGCCAAAGCTGACGACGAGGTCGATTTCGTTTAAAGGGGCGGCGTCCGTTCCTTTCGCCGATTGGCCGGACAAGCTGATGCCCAACTCTTCCATAACCTCGTAGACTTGGGTCGGAATCGTGCCGGGCTTGATTCCCGCGCTGAATATTCTCGTCTTCGGAGGGCTCAGATATTTGGCCACCGCCTCGGCCATCTGACTCAGACAAGCATTGTCTTCGCATAAAAAGAGAATATTTTTCTCGCGCATCGTGCGCCTCATACTGCCTCCCAATGGTTATCGTAATGGATTTAGTTTCGCTCTTTGAATGACTAGCTTAACATTAAATACTTCTTGTATTAGTTCACCTTTTTCCAGGGCCCATTCGATTTCATCCTTGAGGTCCGCGGCGGAGGCTCCGGTAATCGTTATGATCTTAGATTTTTTTGCGTCGCAGTTAATCGCCTTCACGCTCTGTTGATGCTTGTAATCAAAGGCATCAGCGATGCGGATTAGGGCGCTCAATTTTCGGACGATCTCTTGATTGTTCGGACTGAGCTGGCTGAAGGCCAGATGTCTTTGGCTCGGATGTGCTTTGCGATGATAGCGGGCAACGTTGGCGATCAGGTCGAGATCAATCTTGTTGAAGGAATTCATCCCCGAACTCTTAATGAGATAATAAGAATGTTTGTGGTGCTTGGGGTGGGCGATAAAGAGTCCTATGTCATGCAGCATAGCGGCCGCATGAAGGATGCCGGCGTATTTTTCGGGCAACTGGTGCACGTCCTGCAACTGGTAGAAAAGGTTCATGGCTAGTTGGCTCACATGCTCGGCGTGTGAAGCGTCGTAGAGGTACTTCTGGCAAACTTGCTCCAGAGACTCCGCGCGGTCTGCATCGGGATGCCAGGATTCCGAGTCCGAATAATAGCGTTGTAGGAGACCGACCATCAAACCGTCGCGCAGTCCCCGGCGCGACACGAACAGGTATTCGAGGCCGATCGCCGACATGAGCTCGTGCAGCACGACTCCGCCGGCAATAATGATGTCTGCCCGCTTCGGGTCGCCGCTGATCATCGACGCCCGCTCGGTCACGGGTAAGCGCATCAAAACCTCGAGCAGCGCTTTGAGACGAGAACGGCGCAGGATCGAAAGCGACCCTGGTTTCGTGTCGCCGGCCACGCGCGTGTCCGTCTCCGCCAGGGCGGTGACGGTTCCGCCGCTGCCAAACGACATCGTAAATTTCTCCTTTGTGATCCGGCGCACCACAGGCTTGAGTTTGTCCTGAACGAAATCGCGCAGGTCTCTGATCTCTTTGTGACGCGGAGGGTCGGTTGCCATAAACGACTCGGTAAGACGTACGGCACCGAGCGGGAGACTGAACAAACAAAAAATATTCGTCGTATTGGCCACTGCGAGTTCGACACTGCCACCGCCGATGTCGAGAAAAAGGCCGAGGGGGAGATGAAACCGCAGGCCGCTCATAATTCCCAGACTGATGAGTCGAGCCTCCTCTTCTTCAGAGAGCACTTCCAGTGGAATTCCGAGCTTCTGTGCGCGCTGCAGAAATGACCTGGCGTCCGCTGCCTCGCGAAGCGCGCTGGTGCCGGCCGCTTTGATTGCCTTTACGCGGTATCGGTCCACAGTTGCCTTGAAATCGCCGAACACCTTTAACGCGGCATCGACGGTGTGCGCATCGAGCCTGCCGGTCCGGAATACATCGTGTCCCAGTCGGACCGATTGACGGTCCTGCTCCAGGATGCGGTAGCGCTTGGGATGGTCGACACGAGCAATCTGCAAACGCAACGCGTTGCTTCCTGCATCGATGACCGCGAACTGATCCGCCATCGTTTTAACCTGATATCACAAACGGCGCGCCATTGACCGGAACAATGTTACAAGACCATTAAATGTTTGTGAATTTACATCGTTGATCGGCGGGGAGTTGATCAGTTGGCGGGGAGTTGACGTCGATCACTTCGGGTCATTCGTTTTGGTTCCACCGGAGTTGTCTCTTACTGGCACCGAAGATTTCATTCCTCGCGGTCGTGATCGCCCGGAAGAGTTTGCTATTTGTTGATTCTGAATGGCGCGACGGCCTGCGACAGTACGTCCGGCAAATTGCTGATAGACTTTGTCGTAAATACCGGCCTGGTGATTTCTTACTGTCGTCCTATAGGCTCGGGCGGCGGACTCGGGGTATGGCGACGGTTCAAATTGCTGTTCCGCCGATTGCCTTGAATCTTGCCTCTCCAAATAGAAAAAGCGATCAGGATGATGATCATCCATTCGAGAAAATCGGCAGGTCCAACGGAAACCGCGGCAAGAATCGAGGGTTACAATGAAAGGGCGCTAGGTGCCGATCGGGCGGTCTGTTCCTTTCCCCGAAACATGGGACTCCGCGAGTTTTCCGAGCCCAGCAAGATCAAGCAGGTCCTCCAATCTGCGGCGAATCTCTTCCGCAGCTATATTGATTTTATGAAACTCGTCCCGCTGTTCTTCTGAGAGAAACCTTTGGAGCTTAAACCGAAGGATGTCTGTGCCCAGCATGATGCAGGTCAGTCGATTGCGAATCTGGTGGGACAAGTCAGGAATAGTTTGCTTTTGCTGTTTCATTTGAAGTTTCCTTTTTCTGGTTCAGTTGTAACACCCGACCGGGTATATCGGTGACGGCGGGAACTCGCACTACAAACCTTCCAGGATTCCCTGCAAAATTGTCGGCCCTCCTGTCGACTGGAGGTATACGATCTGCGGCGGGGAGGACCGGGCAGGGGGCTTCGCGGCTCACCCGTTCGGAAACGCTTGCGGACAACAGGCGGGCCATGACAATCAGATCCGCCTTTTCAACCGTCGCCACAGAAAGGATTTCTGCGCAGACGTAGCCGACCCGGACGCTCGTTCTCCAGCGCAATGATGCAAGGCACTGGTTCGGTTGGCTGGAACTTTTTACCACCCGGCTGCGGGACGGAAGATCTCGGTGGTTCCGCCGTAGTTAGCTAGGTGGGGCGAGTAGCATTTGTTGTTGATAGGCGAGCGACTTACTTTGCGTCCAGTTTGGACCGATCGTAGCAGCCAGAGCACTAATCTACCGACCGAGCCATTGCACGGCGAAGCCGCCTGGCAAGAGCAGGTAACATCATGGCGGCAATCTGGGGATGCTTGTTGAGCTGTTCCGAAAAATCGGTTCTGTTGATCGACACGCACTCGACATCCCCAACGGCTTTGACTGTTGCCGAGCGTGGCTCATGATCCAGGAGAGACAGCTCGCCGAAGAAGTCACCGGGGCCAAGTATCGCAACTTGAGTCTCTTCCGGTTCTCCGGCCTTGATCACATGCACGTGGCCCGACGAGATGATGAAAAACTCACTGCCCTGGTCACCTTCTCGAACGACTTCATCTCCTGAAGCGAACTTTCGGACGCGCGCAACCTGCGCCAGTTCGTTGAGTTCCGTTTCGCGCACCCCGGAGAACAGCGGCGTTTGCTGCAGCAGTTCTGTTATGCCCCGGGCGTATTTAACGCCGAACTTATGAGGGATGATCAAGATTGGATTGCTGGTGAAACTCGCCATCTCTTCAGTCACGCTGCCCAGCACCCAGCGGGCAAGTCCCGATCTCCCGTGCGTCGTCAAGATGATTACGCCGCCGGGGTTGCGCCCCGCGAAGCCCATGATGGCCTCTGCTGCTGTTCCCGGAAAGGCCTGACAAACCACGGGCTGGCCGGCGGAGTCAAGGCGGGAGGCTACCCCTCGCAAATATTCGGTCGCGTCGTTCTCAGCGGCTTCAATGTCGCTGGTTCCGACATACGCGTATCCCTCAATCCCAGTTATCGGGAGCAGCCAAGGCTGGTACGCGCGCGCCAGGCAGATGGGCACGCTCAGTCTCCTGGCGATTTCTTCGGCGTAGGGTAGGGCAACTTCGGCCAGGGTCGAGCCGTCGAGCGAAACGATCATCTTTGTCGCACCGTGAGAATATCCGTGGGGAACTAACAGTAGTGGCACCTGAACGCGCCGTAGGACCTCAGCAGCTATGTTTCCCAGCCCCTTGCCTTCGCCAACACCTATCTGAGGTGACGTGACAATGAGCTCGCAACCACGCTGCGCAGCACTGCCGAGAATATCGTCTGCCGGATTCCCTGTTGCGGTCAGCGATTCTACCGAAACGCGATCCGCTGAGAGGCGGGCAGCGGCACTCAAAATACTCCCCGCCTCCCGGAAGCCCTTTTCGGGGCCGCCGACTTGGAGCAATACCACTGGAATCGCAAATCCTTTGGCCAGTTGGGATGCGTAAAGAACCGCTCCGTCAGCCTGGTCTGAAGAATTGATCGCTAAAAGAATTTTCCGGAACATGTCTCTCCTCTCAGGCCGGTCGCGAATAGTACGGGCGGTCAAAGCCGGCGCTTTATACCATGGCCCCTGATCTTCGTCAACGCAAGCGTACGCGACTGTGCAAGGTTGCGCTGTCCCCGTGGTTCGACTACGTTATAGGCGGCGTGAGCATCGCCTCGTTTCGAAGCGCGATCTGGGTCCTCAATCGCCGCGTTGATTAGCTTCCTTATGGCCGTATCGAACCAACAGCGATGGAATCCTGGTCATTACGCCGAGACCGCCCGGTTTGTCGCCGACCTCGCAATGCCGGTTGTCGAGCTGCTAGCGCCCCGGCCCGGCGAGCGCATTCTCGATTTGGGTTGCGGCGATGGCGCGCTAACCGCTAAACTTTTAGAATTTGGCTGTGAAGTAGTCGGTGTCGATTCAAGCAGAGAAATGATCGCGGTAGCCAAATCGTTGGGCCTCAACGCGCAACTCATGGACGGAGAGGCACTCGAGTTTTACGAAGAGTTCGACGCTGTATTTTCAAATGCAGCGCTTCACTGGATGCAAAACCCAAGAAATGTAATTGACGGAGTCTGGCGCTCGCTCAAACCCCACGGACGCTTTGTGGGTGAATTCGGCGGCTGGGGAAATGTCGCCACCATCATTGATACGCTCGAGTCCGCACTTTTATTACGCGGCATCCTGGTAACCAATCCCTGGTTTTTCCCTCGCCCTGAGGAATACAAAACCTTTCTGGAGGCCAGAGGTTTCACGGTGCAGACAATTGCTTTGCTGCCCCGGCCGACGTCTTTGCCGGGGGATTTACACTCGTGGTTGGAGATGTTTGCTCAACCGTACACATCCTTGCTGCCAGCAGCCGAAAGAGAGCAATTGATCTCTCATGTCGTTGAGGTACTGCGCCCGGTTCTGTGCAGTGAAAACGGAAAGTGGGTGGCCGACTATGTCCGCTTGCGATTTGTTGCCCTTAAACCCGCGGGCGAATCTAATGAGAAGCTCGAGGAAAAAACGTGAGCTGCCGCCCGGCCAAGTTGATTTACAGCGGTGTATGGAGGCGGCGTGACGCGGACGGGTAACGAATACGTACGCGGTTTACGAGATGGGCGCACGGTGCGCTTGAACGGCGAGCGGGTTACGGATGTCACAACTCACCCGGCCTTCGCGGCTGGAGTACGTACAGTAGCACGACTCTACGATCTCGCCTATGAACCACGCAACCGCGATCTAATGACCTATCCTTCACCGCGTGATGGGAAGCCGGTTAACAAGTGCTGGCTCGTGCCGCGCTCGCGCGATGATTTGGCCGCGCGCCGGCGCGCGATCAAATTCTGGGCCGATGCGAGCTACGGCTTCCTGGGTCGCTCGCCGGACCATGTGGCGTCATTTTTTGCGGGATTCGCCGGCTCCGCCGCATTCTATGCTCGGGGCGGGCAGCAGTTTGCAGACAATCTGGCACGCTTTGCCGCCAAGGCTGCCGACGAAGACCTGTATGTCAGTTATGTCATCGTCCATCCGACCGTGGATCGCGCCAAACCGGCGCACCAGCAGGTCGAGCCCTATCTTTACGCGGGTGTGGCCGCAGAGCGCGAGAACGGTATCGTGATCCGCGGAGCCCAGATGCTTGGCACGGGCTCCGTGATGTCGGATTACGTGCTGGTAACGGTGATTTTGCCGCTCAAGCCTGGCGATGAGGACTACGCCATCTCGTGCGTGGTACCCACCGGCGCACCCGGTCTGAAACTCTACCCTAGGCGACCGTACGCGCTAGGACCGACCAGCGTTTTCGATTATCCACTGTCCAGCCGCTTGGATGAGACCGATTCATTGGTCGTGTTCGACAACGTCTTCGTTCCTTGGGAACATGTTTTCATCTACAAGAACCTGGAGCTGACAGCAGGGCAATTTAGCGTCACCGCCGCGCATGTGCTAGGCAATACGCAGTCACATATCCGATCGTTGGCCAAGCTGCAGTTTCTCGTGGGACTGGTCAAGCGCTGCATGGACTTGAGCGGGCGCTCGGCCACTGCCGAAACTGTGGCGCAACTCGGCGACCTCGCCACTCGCGTTTCGCTAGTCGAGGGAATGATTCTGGGCGCCGAGGTGGCGGCGGACGCTGATGAGTTCGGCGTGATGCGGCCCAAGGACTCCTTGCTGTATGCCAGTCAGGTATTCCAGCAGGCCATGTATCCGCCGTTCCTTAACCAGATCCGTCAACTGATGGGCGGCAGCCTGATCCAGCTGCCGGCAACAGTTGCCGAGTTGCGCACACCAGGCTCGGCGGCAGATATCGAGCGCTACGTTCGCTGGCCACGAGCAGGGGCCCGCGAACGGGTCAAGCTGCTGAAGCTTTTGTGGGACGCGCTTGGCTCAGAGTTTGGCTCGCGTCATCTCCAGTACGAAATGTTTTATGCGGGGGAGCCGGCTGCGATCCAGGGCCGTGAATTTCGCACCTTTGATTGGGCGGCGGCGGAAGCGCTCGTCGATCGTTGCCTGGAAAGCTATGACGACGCAATCGTATAATTATTCAGCGCTCAACCTGCTACGATGGCACAACACCTTTTCGTTTACGGCACCCTTCGGCAAAAGGCGGATGGCCAAGTCCATCAACTCCTTCGGCGGCAGGCAACTTTTGTTGGCGCAGCGGTTTACCGGGGAAAACTGTACAAGATTGGCCTGTACCCCGGCGTTGTTCCGTCTGATAATCCTTTAGACAAAGTTTATGGGGAACTGTACCGGCTCGCGGAGCCGACGGTTGTGCTAGAGCGGGTGGATCAGTACGAGGGATGCACTCCGGACGTGCCGCAACCGACTGAATACATCCGTGTGCTTCAAGACGTCTGCCTCGGAAATAGCAGCAGAGTGTCCACTTGGCTGTACCTCTACAATCGACCGACCGTCGGGCTCGAGCTGATTCGGTCCGAGGCGATTTTTCGCGCCTTGAGAGACTGCGTTAACCACTGACCGGAGGCCAAGACCTTTGAAGTCTGTTCGTATACACGAGCACGGGGGTATTGAAACCCTTCGTTATGAGGACGCCCCAGAGCCAACTATATCCTCACGCGATGAGGTGATCGTCAAACTTAATTTCGCCGCGCTCAATCATATCGACCTCTGGACCCGGCTTGGCGTTACAGGAATGGTGATAGCAATGCCGCACATATTGGGAGCGGATGGAGCCGGTGTCGTAGTGCAGACAGGTCCGGATGTGGAAAATGTAAGGCCCGGCGATGAGGTGTGTCTTTACCCCTACAACGGTTGCGGCGCATGCGAGTTTTGCCTCGCGGGCCGGGATTTTATGTGCCTCCACATCAGCTGTTTGGGGGAGCGGCTCGATGGAACATACGCCGAGTTCGTAAAGTTACCCGCAAAGAACTGTTTCCCGATTCCCGGCCGGTTTTCGTTTCAGCAAGCTGCAGCTTTTCCTCTGGTATTCATCACGCTCTGGCGGATGTTGATCACCAACGCGCGACTCGTGCCCGGAGAAACCGTCCTAGTTATCGGCGTCGGCGGAGGAGTGGCGAGCGCCGCGCTGCAGTTGGCAAAAAAACTTGGTGCGCGCGTGATCGTGACTTCCGGCAGCCATGCCAAACTGAGGCTGGCGCGAGAGCATGGCGCAGACCACGGCATCAATCACAAAGAAAGGGACTTTGTTCAAGAAGTGAAGGCTATTACGGATGGCCGGGGAGTGGACATCGTGGTCGATACTGTAGCTGGCGAAGTGTGGCAAAAAAGCCTTGCGTCGCTCGCACCGGGTGGCCGTCTCGTTACATGCGGCGCGACAGCCGGAGGGCAGCCGGAGGACGATCTAACGGCTATTGTTTCGAAGCACTTGAGGACCTATGGCTCGACGCTCGGCAGTCGGGAAGAGTTTCGCCAGGTTCTGAGCTTCTTGAAGACGGCGCAGCTTAAGCCTATCGTGGACCGCGTGTTTTTGTTGAAAGAAGCCGCCGCAGCTCAGAGCTATCTTGCCGAAGCTAAGCAGTTCGGAAAGGTCGTGCTGCAGATCGCCGAGTGACCGGTTGAACAATGTCTTGCTGGCGTCCCCGTTGCCCCGTTTTGCAAGAGGGGCAAGGAAGTAGCAGGCGCTACAAGTTGGTCTATGATCCTTCCGTTAATAATCCGCGGCGATTGAGTGACTCCGCGCAGGCCTCCAGGTGTGACATTTGGTCCGACGTTGCAAATCGCAAAATGACTGTTCGCGCGCCGGCTGCGCGATAAGCCTCAATATGATCCAATACGTGATCCCAGGAACCGCAAACACACAGCATCGCTTTTGAAACCGCCTCAAACGGTCGATTGTAGTATTGCGCGATGAAGATTTTACCCTCGGACACTGCAGCCTTGCCACCGGCGGCCAGGGTGAAATAAAGCCCCGGGCAAATCACGTCTGGTGAACGCCCGGCTTCGTCCGCGTACGTACGGATTTTTTCCCAGCACTCACGATATGTGTCAGGGCTTGTGATGTTGTTCAACCATCCATCGCCCATTCGGGCGACGCGCCGCAGACCTGGCTCAACGTTATTGGACGCCAACCAGATCGGTATGCCGCCGGATTGCGCCGGTTTCGGCGCCAAGGTGACGTGTTCGAATCGTGTAAAAACCCCGGCATGAGAGACGTCGTCCTCGCGCCACAGGCGGCGCATCACCTGCACCAGCTCTTCGGTCATTTTCATTCGCGCAGCCGCACGCAGCCCAAAAATCTCAAATTCATGCTCCTGGCTCGGCTCGTTCGGGCGCCCATAACCGACGCCTAAATCGACGCGGCCATGGCTAAGCCAATCGAGGCTCGCGAGTTGATACGCGAGCAGAACAGGATGCCTGAGCGCGGCCAAAAAAATGGCCGTGCCGAGACGCACCCGGCGGGTCCTTGCGCCCACGGCAGCCAAAGTCGTTAACGCTTCTATGCGAGGTCTGGCAGTCAGACTGTCGCCGACCCAAACGGAATGAAACCCAAACGCTTCCGCGCGATCGGCTAACTCAAAAATGCTCGAGGGCTCGGTTCTACCCGCCATGACCGCTTCTCGTGTCGGGAGCAAGACACCGAAGCTAACACCCTTGTTTGCGCTCACGCCGTCACTCCTTAACCGCTTGCTGTTCTTTCGTGCCGCGAATTAAGCGCGCCACATCGTATTCCATGACCGTTTCGCTGCGCTGATTCTTCACCCACTGGCGGTAGCGCACAATGCCGCCGCCGCGAGCAGGTACAGGCCTTGTGTCAAGAACCTCAATTTCCACTTGAATTGTGTCCCCAACCTTCACCGGTGCAAACAGCTTCATGCGGTCCAGTCCGGCAAACGCCAGACCCGTGCCGTGAATGATTCCGGTCTGCACGGTCAATCCTTCGGCCATGCCAAACGTCAGACTTCCTGGCGCGATCCGCTCACCATAGAGGCTCTCGTTGCGGATATATTCCATATCGAGAAACAAGGGCTCCGTAAGCCCCACAAGACAGACAAACTGTAAGATATCGTGCTCGGTGATGGTGCGCCGGCCGGTGACAAAGCGATCACCGGGATGAAAGCACTCAAAGGTCAGTCCGTTCTTCATGTTTAGAGTTCAAGGTCAAAGGTTCAAAAATTCAAGATCTAGGAGCTGCAATGATCAGAAATTTAGGTGAGCTTTTAAATTTACTACCTCGATTCGACGATTCCTCTACGTTTAAAGTCTTCGACTTCTCCAGGTTGCAAACCCAACCAACTCGCTAAAATCTCGGCGGTGTGCTGTCCGAGCACGGGAGGGGGCAGCCTAATCGAAGCGGGGGTGGCGGAAAATTTGACCGGGATACCGGCCATCTTTACTTTGCCCGCTGTCGGATGCTGGACTTCCGCCAGCATGCCGCGTTGCAGCACCTGAGGCGCGCTAAAAACCTGATCAATGGTTTGTACCGGCGCGCAGGGAACTTCGGCGTGGTTTAAGAGTTTTAGCCATTCGCTCGTGCTACGGGCAAGGAAAATTTCGGCAAGGATATGAATCAACTCAATCCGGTTCTCAACGCGATTGGCATTTTTCGCAAAGCGTGCATCATCACACAGCTCGGAGCGCCCCAAAGCCTGACAAAAGCGCCGCCAGATGGCCTCGCTGGCAACGCCGATGACGAGATAACCGTCAGCGCTTTGAAAGCTCTGGTAGGGGACAATGCTCGGGTGGGCGTTCCCCCAGCGCGTGGGAATTTTCCCTTCGATCAGGTAATTACTTCCCACGTTGATAAGAGAAGCGACCTCTGCCTCCAAAAGTGACGTCTCGACCCGTTGTCCAATGCCGAGTTTCTCGCGCGCAAAGAGCGCCGCGACAATTGACTTTCCTAGCATCAGGCCGGCGACGAGATCGATGATAGCCACGCCTACCTTTGTGGGCTCTCCATCCGGCATGCCAGTGATGCTCATCAACCCTCCCCAGGCCTGAACGATGAGGTCGTATCCCGGCCAGTCTCGCATCGGACCATCCGAACCAAAACCAGATAACGAGGAAAAAATCAGCTTCGGATTATGGGCGCGTAGCGCGTCTTCCCCAAGCCCCAAGCGTTCCATAGTTCCCGGCCGGAAATTCTCGATCAGAACGTCTGCTGTCATCGCCAGCCGCCTCAGCAACTGAATGCCTTCCGGCGCTTTTAGATCGATGGCGATGCTTTTCTTGTTTCGATTAACGCACAAAAAGTAAGCGCTCTGGCCGCCGACAAAGGGCGGACCCCAACCCCGGGTGTCATCGCCGACGCCGGGCTGTTCGACTTTGACAACCTCTGCGCCCAGATCACCCAGAAACATCGTGCAATAGGGCCCGGCGAGAACACGCGTGAGATCGAGAACGCGTATGCCGGCGAGGGGGCCATTGTGTGGATCGCTCATCATTCTCGGCTTCAAATCGTTGCATCGCTTCGCCTCGGAACCAGCATTCAAGGCTGGTTAAGGCTTTCGGCGATTTTCACTTTACTTAAGCTCGATCCCCTTGGCTTTGAGAAGCTCCTGCAGTGTTTCGACTCCGGCCCACAGGCCTGGCATCCCGCCAGGGATGGCTGCGGTCTCGATGGCTTCTAAAATCTCGCGGGGCGATGCCCCCAGTGTCAACGCTCTTTCGGCATGAATACGGATCCCCCTGGGACGCAGCAGCGCGCAGCAGATACCCACCATAATCAACTCTCTGGTCCGTCGCGGCAGAGCGCCTTCTCGCCCGAAGGTGCCGTCGATATACAAGCCTTTGAGCTTGTCGAAATATTCGGGATCGAGTTGTGCGATAATATCGTAGGCCCTGTTTTCGGTCCCGAGCGAAACTTTTTCGAACGCTTCCTTGCTGTCGCTTTTCATTTTTACTCTCCTGAAATTGGCCTTTGGCGTATGGCTTATTGGCCTAGCAGGCTGCTGAAAAAAGATTCGGAATGCTTCGACAGGCTCAGCATGAACGGAAAATCCCTACTCATTTCAAGTTCTTCTCCGTTCGCCCTGAGGTTCTCGAAGGATGAACGGACAGTTTTTCAGCAGCCTGCTAGGTTGAATCTATATGCCATAAGCCATAAGCGATACGCCGGATTCAGTCTTTTCGAGGATTCTGTGCGATGACGACATCCACCAAAGCCGGTCCCGACTGTTCCAGTGCCTTTTTGATCGCCGGCTCGATGCCTTCCGGCTGCTCCACTCGTTGACCAAAGATGCCGAACGTTTCCGCGAGCCTGGCAAAGTTAATATCCGGACCGACCAGTTCTGCGCCCATTTCCGCGGCGATACGGATTCTGTCTTCCGATCCACGGAACTGATTCTTCACCGCCATATAGGCGCGATTGTTAAAAACGATGATTAAGAGCGGGACGCGATACTTTGCTAGCGTCCATAGACCCTGAATGCCAAACATGGCGCTGCCATCGCCCAGACAGGCAACAACCTGGCGCTTGGGTGAAGCCAGCTTAGCGCCGATCGCCGCCCCCAAGCCCCAGCCCAAGTATCCACCGGAAGAATTGGAAAAATAGGATCGGCCCCGATCGAATCCGAAATTGCCCATGAGAATATCTTTGCTCGTCGGACTCTCGTTGACGATCAACAAGTCACGCTCCAAAAGCTTATCCATAGCGCGAACCAATCGGGCCGCGTTGATGGGACTGACATCCCAACCCTGGCGTACTCGAGTCTCCAGCTCCGATTGAGTGTGCTCCTTGGCTTTTTTAATTTGATCGAGGCGCTCCGCTCTTCTCGCGCCGTTAGCGACCGTGGCGAACTTCGGCCAGAGCTCCAGGAGCGCGCCCAGAGCGCTCTTTGCATCTGCTACGATCCCGAGATCTACATGGAAAACTTTACCTATCTCCCACGGATCTTCCTCGATATGAATGCAGCGTGTCGCGGGTTTGATTGCCGGTTCTTCGAGATAGCGATATTCCCGGATAAGCCGGCAACCGACGGCTAGGATGACATCCGGCTCGCCCCAAAACGGCAATTTGAAGGATGGTTGACGCTCCGGAATCTGAAAAGACTGGGGGTGGTTCGTAGGAAAGCTCAGAAAGGAATAGCGCGGCTCCATGACCACGGGAGCTACGACCATCTCTGCAAATTTGACGAGTTCTTCAACCGCCCCCGCCTTGGCCACACCGCTACCCGCAACGATCAACGGCCTCTTTGCGGCCGCCAGGAGTTGCGCCGCATCGATGAGAGCCTCCGGATCAGCGGCAATGCGCGGGACTATGCGAGAACGCTCCACATCAGGATTGTTGACCGTAATCGGCTCACCCAATAGATTGCTCGGCAGCGATAGATACACAGGGCCCGTGGGCGGAGTCGAAGCCACTTTGAAGGCGCGGTGTAACATTTCCGGAATTCTATCCGCGCGGTGAACCTCGTGGCTCCATTTTGTAAATTGCTTTGTGAGTTCGACTAGGTCGCGCCCTTCGGTATGAGAGTCGCGGCCGGCAATTCGTGTATCCACGTGCGTGGAAGTAAGCACCACAGGCGAGCGATCGCGAAACGCATCGTAAAGCGCGCCAACCGAATTTGCAGTGCCCGGGAGCGTGCTGACCTGCGCCAGCGAGGGTCGCCCGGTCATCCGCGCATGGCCATCAGCCATGGACACCACGCAGGTCTCGTGCAGCGCCAGAATAAAACGCACTCGTTCCTGGTCGGCAATGGTGCCGATGAACTCCTGGCCGCTGGTTCCCGGAAGCCCGAATACGTAATCCACGCCATGTGCCACCGCAACTTCCAAGTAGGCCTGCGAAGCGATTTTTTCCTTATCAGACATCCTTGACATACTCCTTTCGGGCGAGACAGTCGGTTGGAGCCGCCGGAGAAAGCGGCATTCCGTCCATCGAGGCGCTACAATTCGAAAAGGGCGCGTGCATTTGAAAGCAAGATTTTTTCCTTGACCGTGTCTTTCAGACCCAGCCGATCAAAACTTTCTAGCGCCTGTTCCAGATCGACATAGGGAAAATCCGTGCCGAACAACGTCTTGTCCTGAAGCCGGCCACGCATCGCGCGTTGAAAAAGCTCCGGCAGCTGCTCGGCTAAATAGCCTGAGGTGTCCACATACAGGTTCTTCTTATGTGTCACCACACCGATGAGTTCCTCTTGCCACGGCCAACCCGGATGGGCGGCAATAATTTTCATTCGCGGAAAATCCCGCGCTAGCGTGTCGAGGTGAATCGGTCGGCCGCAATCCAGTGCAATGCCTTTCCCGCCATCCTGATTGGCGCCCAAAACAGTAAATCCGGTATGAAACATGACAGGTCTTTTCCCGCTCTCCAGTCGCTCCCACAGCGAATAGTACTTTCTGTCGCTCGGATAAAAATTTTGATCCGGCGGATGGAATTTGAATCCTTTCACGGATGGATTGCTGAGAAGGCTATTGGCTTCCTTGATCCGTACCGCCGTACGCCCGGGGTCCATGTCTAGCGACGCAAGCACTCCGGCAAAAGCATCGGGGTAGCGTGTCGCCAGATCCAACACATGCTCATTGCTGTTGCGCGCGCCTCCTTTTACTGTCGATGGATGCCAGCCGATCAAAAGCGCCTTCACCTCTTGGCCGGTAAAAACCGCGGCGAGTCCTGAGTCGGTTACGGGAACCTCGCCCAGATCCCGTTTGAAGTAAGCGCAGGCATCGCCATCAAGCCCCCGCGTGCTCGGATGAACATGCACATCAATGGCGCGCATGGGAACCCCGTCGTTCCGTAAAAGACGCGACCCATGGATTTACAGTCCCGGCCTTGTAAAAAGTTTCCCGTCTTTTGCTCATGGCCTTTAAAAGCTCCGGCATCGGCAGCGCCGTTGCAGGCATAAGCTCATTGATTTTCCGCACCGCTTCTAACAAGGCGTCCAAGCCGAGCTGATCAATTTCCGCCAGTGGAGCCCGTGGAATCTTGAGGCCTTCCACACAAATGAAATCGACGGTGCTCGGGCTTTCTCCCAGCTCCACAGTCCGAACCGCGGCCACACCAATGGTCGTCTTGAGGGCCAGGTCAATGACCGTTTCGGAAATATTGGCTGCCGTTCCGCTGATCGCGTAGATTACAGGGTTTGGCTTTCGGTCAGCGTAGAAGAGCGGATTATTTTGTGCGAGCTTTGAGAGTAGTTTCGACGATCTCAAAAACTCATCGCCGCGAAGCTCGAACATGACACGCGTCACGTCTTCCACGATCGAGGGCTTCCAGCTGTCAAAGCTAATGAAAGGCGGGAGGAGGCCCATGCGCTTCGCCGCCTCATCAATGGCGTCGATTTTGGCGCCGTGTTGCAAGAGATGGAGCGCCATAACGGCATAGTACATGAGGACACTATTGGAGACGAAACCGGAAACATCTCTCGTCTCGACGGGCTTTCGACCAACAGCATCGAGAAAAGAAATGATCTTTCGAAAAACGTCCTCGTCCACGTCTCCCCTGACAACTTCCACCATTTGCGTGTAGAGAACGGGATTGAAAAAATGAGTGGTGGCGAAGTTTCGTCGATCATAATCTCCATGAGCCAGCAGGCTCGCTCGAGTCAACGACGAAGTATTTGTGGTCAGGATGCCGCTAAACCCGCTGTCTCCCAGCGCCTTGTAGACGGCAAGCTTGACCTCCCGGGCTTCGGAGACCGCTTCAGTGACGAAACTTGCCTTGGCCAGGTCCTTGATTCCTGCTGCTTTCACGAATCGTTGCCGAACATTTGTTACTTCGCTCTCGCTGATTCGGTTTCTTCGCTTTAGCCGTTCGATGGTCTGCTCCACGCGTCGATTAAGCGACTCCATGACCGTGTTTGAAGCATCATAGATGAAAGTTGAATAGCCTGATAGAGCGTAAAGAAAGGCGATATCAAAACCCATAACGCCTGCCCCCACTACTCCAACGTCCTTCATATCCGTGCTCATGGATGCCTTTGTCTGGTCAGCGGCCATTCCCGATTCATATACCACGATGCCTCTAGTATCCAGCACCTTGAGTGTTCCACCTTTTCAACTAGCGCACGTCTGCTATTCTTCTGTACAGAAAGACTGCGCGCCAGGCAAAGGCCTCGGGGCCATCCGGAACCAACGTGGAGAATATCGCAATATCCCGGGATTGGGCACAACCTCGTTGGGGGAGCACCTCATGATTGAAGACCTGTGGTACAAGAACACGGTAATTTATAGTCTCGATCTAAAAACATTCATGGATGCCAACGGCGACGGAGTCGGCGACTTCGAGGGATTAATGCGCCGACTGGAGTATTTGCAATCGCTGGGGATCGGCGCCATCTGGCTCTCGCCGTTCCAGCCTACACCCAATCGCGATAACGGCTACGATATTTCCGACTATTACGGCGTCGATCATCGCCACGGCTCGAGCGGTGACTTTGTGGAGTTCATGCATCAGGCCAACAAGCGTGGCATCGCGGTCATCATAGATTTGGTCGTGAACCACACATCGGATCAGCATCCATGGTTTCAGGCCGCGCGCAAAGATAAACATTCGCCCTACCGCGACTGGTACATCTGGTCCAAGAAGAGACCCGCCAACTGGCAATCGGGGTTAGTCTTTCCTGGAGTTCAAAAGTCCACCTGGACGTATGACAAGCAGGCGCGCGAGTATTACTTCCATCGCTTCTATGAGCATCAACCGGATTTAAACATGGAGAACCCTGCGGTACGAGCCGAGATCCGCCGGATTGTCGGTTATTGGCTCGAGCTCGGGGTCGAGGGCTTTCGCGTCGATGCGGTCCCTTTCATTATCGAGGCGGTCACCGCGGGCAAAAAACAAATTGAAATGAAGTTCGAATATTTAACCGAGATGCGCAAATTTCTCCAATGGCGGCGCGGTGACGCGGTGCTGTTAGGAGAGGCGAACGTCCTTCCTGCAGAAAACTTGAAGTATTTCGGAGAAGAAGGGGACGCCATTCACCTGATGTTTAACTTCTTTGTCAATCAACATCTCTTCTATGCGCTCGCCACAGCTCAGGTTGCGCCTCTTTGCAAGGCGTTGCTTGCAACTAAAAAGCTTCCTCCTACGGCCCAATGGGCTCACTTCCTGCGAAATCACGACGAACTGGATCTAGGGCGCCTCAGCGAAGAGCAGCGAGAGCAGGTCTTCGCCAGGTTCGGTCCTGAAGAGGAAATGCAGCTTTACCACCGGGGCATCCGGCGCCGTCTGGCTCCGATGTTGGGCAACCAGCGTCAACTCGAATTGGCCTACAGCGTCTTGTTTTCACTTCCAGGGACACCGGTCATTCGATACGGAGACGAACTCGGCATGGGCGATGACCTTTTGCTCAACGAACGTGATGCCGTACGCACGCCGATGCAGTGGACCGACGAACCTCAGGCCGGCTTTTCGACAGCGCGAAAACTCGTGTTGCCGGTGATCGATAAGGGACCATATCGTTATGATCAAGTAAATGTCGAGGCGCAGCGCCGCGATCCCGGCTCGCTGCTAAGCTGGACCGCCTCCATGATCAGGATCAGGAAAGAATGCCCCGAGATCGGCTGGGGCGACTGGCAGATTCTGGCAACGGGATCGCCCAGCATTCTGGCGATGCGCTACGATTGGCGCGGCAATTCGGTTGTAGTGGTGCATAATTTCGATGAAAAGGCGCACGAGGCGCGCATCAAGCCTGGGGTATCCAATGGAGACAAGTTGGTCAACCTCCTGGTCAAGGATCAGAGCACCGCCGATGAGACCGGCACTCATCACCTTGCCATCGAAGCTTATGGCTACCGTTGGTACCGTGTCGGCGGACTTAGTTACCTGCTTCGGCGCGAAAAGGAATAACCGCGCAGAATGCGCCGCAAAGCCTATTCTGATTTTTAACTATCTCAGTTGCCCAAAAGCTTTCTCACGCGTTCAACGGTTTGGCGGTCAACGTTCATCACCTCTGCTGCCATCCTTTGTATCTCCAGGGGATCCGTTGGGTCCGGGAACAAGCCGAGCTTTTTCCCATCTTCGAGAAACCGGGGATCATTCAAAGCCTTGTGAAAACCATCGCGGAGGATTTTTACGCGCTCGGGCGGAATGCCAGGAGGCGCTATATACAACCAGAACCACTCGTCTAAGCCGGTAAAAGCAGTTTCTATAAACTGCAGGTCACCCTTTGGAACCCGTAACTCATTCGCAATTTCCCAAACAGTGGGGACAGCTGCATCGACGCGGGGGTCCCTTTTTTTGCCGGTCTGAGCAATAGGGCGGACAAAACCCTTCTTGTGCCATGTTAAAAAAGGCTCGCGACCGACGTAAGGGCCAATACTCCTGCTCGACCCCGTCAGTTCGCCACGCTCCATCGCCACATCGATCGGAG
>CAYPHJ010000081.1:2277-21130 GCA_964410485.1 uncultured Syntrophobacteraceae bacterium | reverse complement strand
GGCGCAATTTTTTAACCGCCCGAGCTTCGAGATGATCAATTACAATGCCTATGCCTATGGCCGGCCAAAGAGGCAGCTTCATTGCTTACCCCTTCCATCATGTCCCCGTCGCCGCAGAGCATCTAGCCTCGCTGAGAGCGATCCCCGGGCTCATCACGATCCGGCCCGCTGACGCCAATGAAGTGGTCGAGGCGTGGCGAGTGATCATGACGCTCCGGCACGAACCAGTGGCCTTGATCTTATCTCGCCAGGCGCTCCCGACGCTGGACCGCTCCGAGTTTGCCCCCGCTTCCGGCTTGTCGAAGGGCGCCTATGTTTTGGCGGACGCGCGCGGTGGCAAACCGGAAGTGTTGCTTTTAGCAACGGGTAGCGAAGTGTGCCTTTGCGTTGAGGCCTACAAACAACTCGCGGCCGAAGGCATTCAAGCCCGTGTCGTCAGCATGCCTTCGTGGGAGCTGTTCGAGCAGCAAAGCGAGGAGTACCGAGAGAGCGTTCTCCCGGCTGCCGTCACCGCGCGGGTCTCAGTGGAGCAGGCCTCGACTCTGGGTTGGGCGCAATATGTCGGTCCTATGGGGTCTACTATCGGGATGAAGACGTTCGGCGCCTCGGCGCCGCTCAAAGAACTGCAGAAGAAATTCGGCTTTACTCCGGAGATGGTCGTCGCAGCGGCCAAAGAGCTTTGCGCGCGCCAAGCTGAGAAATGAGGGATAAACTATGAACCTATTGAAAGAATTGCTGCAATACGGGCAGGCCGTCTGGCTCGATTATATCCGTCGTAGTTTGATCACCAGCGGAGAGCTCAAACGTCTGGTCGAGGAAGACGGCCTTCGAGGCGTGACGAGTAACCCGACGATTTTCGAGAAAGCCATCGCAGGCAGCACGGATTACGATGACACCCTCAGCGCCGAGTTAAAAAAAGATCCTCAGGCAGCCGCCGGTAAACTGTTTGAGACGCTGGCCATTGAAGATATTCAGATGGCCGCCGACGTTCTCCGGCCCGTGTACGATGAGACGGACGGCGCCGACGGCTTTGTCAGCCTCGAAGTCTCCCCTCACCTTGCCCATGACACTCAAGGTACGATCAACGAGGCCAGGCGTCTAAGAGCCGCGGTTGATCGCCCGAACATAATGATCAAGGTGCCGGCGACTCCGGCGGGAATCCCGGCGATTGAAACGCTCATCGCCGATGGCGTTAACGTCAACATTACCCTCATGTTTTCTCTCGGCCACTATGAGGCCGTGGCACAGGCCTATATCCGCGGGTTGGAGCGCTGCTCGGATCCTCACAAGGTCTCCTCCGTCGCTTCTTTCTTCGTCAGCCGGGTGGACACGATGGTCGATCGAGCCCTGGAGAAGCACGGCAGCGCCCAGGCAAAAAACCTTCTGGGTAAGATAGCCGTCGCTAACTCCAAGATCGTCTACCGCCGCTTTCGGAAGATTTTTTACGGTGAGCCGTTCACGCAACTCCGGAAGAAGGGCGCGCGTGTTCAACGGCCTCTGTGGGCCAGCACGGGAACCAAGAATCCTACCTATTCCGATGTGCTCTACGTCGAAGAACTCATCGGGCCGGACACCGTGAACACGTTGCCGCCCGCGACTCTTAACGCCTTTAAGGACCACGGAAAGGTGTGGGGAGTTACAGTGGAAGAGGGGCTTTCGGAAGCCGAGTCCGATCTACGTCGGCTGAAGGACTTAGGAATCGATCTGGACGCTATCGCCCAAAAGCTCCAAGCCGATGGCGTCGCCGCTTTTGCCGCTTCCTTTGATCAACTGCTAGCCGCGCTGGAGGAGAAAAGAAACATAATCATGGCCGGTCAAGTGGGTAACCAAACCCTGAACCTGGGAAGATATCAGAGCCGGGTGGAAGAACGAAGGCAAGCCTGGCAGAGGGAGAAATTCGCCTGCCGGCTTTGGCAGAAGGATCCGACGCTGTGGTCTCCCAAACCCGTCCCGGAAATCGGCGATCGTCTTGGCTGGCTGACCTTTCCTGAGACCATGCACGAGCAGGTCGAGGAGCTCAAGGCTTTCGCGGAAGAGGTAAAGGCGGAAGGCGTGCGTCACGTGGTACTCTTGGGGATGGGTGGTTCAAGCCTTGCCCCGGAGGTCTTCCAGCGCACTTACAACGAGCAGCCAGATTATCCCGAGCTGATCGTGCTCGATAGCACCCATCCGTCTGCGGTGCGTGCCGTGGAAGCCCAGTTGAACCTGAGCCGCGCAGTCTTTCTAGTTTCCAGCAAGTCCGGCACCACGACCGAAACCCTCTCTTTCTTCAGGCACTTCTGGAACAAGACCAGGCAAGTAACGGATCACCCAGGAAAGCAATTCATCGCCATCACTGATGCGGGGACTCCTCTCGACAAACTGGCCGGCGAGAGAGGCTTTCGCCGCGTTTTTCACGCGCCCCCGGATGTGGGAGGCCGCTATTCAGCGCTGACGGTTTTTGGTCTGGTTCCGGCTGCATTGATTGGCGTGGACGTAGAGAGGATTTTAGATCGTGCCTGGAGAATGGTTGAAGCCTCAGCGTTTTGCGTCGCCGAATCAGATAACCCGTGTGTGGTCTTAGGCGCAGCTCTGGGAGAATTGGCTTTAGCTGGGCGGGACAAGGTCACTTTCATCGCCTCGCGGTCCAGTCAATCCTTGCCGGTCTGGATCGAACAACTCATCGCGGAAAGTACAGGTAAGGATGGCAAGGGAATTGTGCCGGTCGTCGGGGAACCGATCGGCTCTCCTAACGTGTATAGCGAAGATCGCCTGTTCATTTACCTCGCGATGGAGGGAGAAGAAGGTAACAGCCTCGAAGGGTGTCTAGAAAAGCTGGAAGCAGCGGGGCATCCCACGATCCGAATACGTCTTTCCGAGAAGGCGGATTTGGGAGAGGAATTTTTCCGCTGGGAAGTGGCCGTTGCGGCAGCGGGAGCGGTCCTCGGGATCCATCCCTTCAACCAGCCTGATGTAGAGTTGGCCAAGGAACTGGCCCGAAAAGCCATGCAGCAAAAAGGCCGTGAAGAGAACGAGACAGAGAAGGCGGTGCCTGTGGAAAAACGTGAAGATCTCACCCGGGCTCTCAAGCGCTGGCTGGCTCATGCCACACCGGGAGATTACATCGCGCTCCAGGCTTTTCTACAGCCAACCCGGGAGACAACCGCTGGGTTACAGGAAATTCGGCTAGTGCTGCGGAACCGGCTGCACTTGGCGACGACCTTCGGATACGGCCCGCGGTTTCTTCACTCGACCGGCCAATTGCATAAAGGGGGGAACAATACGGGGCTTTTCTTACAACTTGTCGACGCGATTGAAGACGATCTGGAAGTGCCGGAGGCCGACTATACGTTCGGGCAATTGATTCAAGCCCAAGCCCTGGGCGATTACCGGGCTCTTAAGCAGGAGGGACGGCGTGCGCTCCGCGTCAGCCTCGGTAAGGAGGTAGGTGAGGGGCTCAACACTCTACTTGAATGTTTGACTTAGAAAGAAATGGTGCGCGCTGTTCGGCGGCCATCGGCTAAAGAAGGAGTCATAAGTTGTCCCAAGCAAACTTGCACCCCTGCACGTTAGTCATCTTCGGTGCTTCCGGGGATTTGACGAAGCGGAAGCTCATTCCCGCGCTTTACAACTTGGCTAATCTCGGCCAGCTTCCAGACGGCCTTTCCGTGGTGGGCTACGCCCGAAGCGAGATGGGCGCGGAGGAGTTTCGAAAGCAGATGCGCGAGGCTGTAAAGGAGTTCTCTCGCACCGGATTCAAAAACGAATCGGTCTGGGAGCGCTTCGCCGCCAGTCTGGATTACGTGCGCGGTGGTTATGATGAACCTGAGGGTTACCGGCGACTTAAAGCCGTCCTCAATAAGGGCCGTCACCCTGACAAGGCTATTTTTTACCTTGCGGTTCCCCCCGGTCTTTACTCCCCGGTCATTGAGCAGATCGCAGCCGCGGGGCTGGCACAGAGGCGTGGCGACGGCCAGAGGTGGCCCAGGATCGTTATCGAGAAGCCGTTTGGGAGGGATCTAGAGACAGCGCGAAAGCTCGGCCAGGAAATCCATGAGGCTTTTGACGAAAGCCAGGTTTATCGTATCGACCATTATCTCGGAAAGGAAACGGTGCAGAACATTTTGGTCTTCCGCTTCGCCAATGCGGTCTTCGAGCCGATTTGGAATCGCCGCTATGTGGATCACGTGCAGATTACCGCGTCTGAGACCGTGGGCGTTGAGAGCCGCGGCGGCTATTACGAAAAAACAGGTGTGCTTCGGGACATGTTTCAGAACCACCTGCTTCAACTCTTCTGCCTTACGGCGATGGAGCCACCGGTGACGTTCGGAGCCGACGCGGTAAGGGATGAGAAGGTCAAGGTGCTGCGATCCGTCAAGACAATCCCACCCGAAGCTGTCAACCAAGTCGCCGAGCGCGGCCAGTATGGCCGGGGGACCATCGGGGAGAAAGAAGCCATCGGTTATAGAGAGGAAGAGGGCGTGGCAAACGATTCGCCGACGGAAACGTACGCTGCGCTCAAGCTGTTCGTCGACAACTGGCGCTGGCAGGGAGTTCCTTTTTATCTGCGCTCAGGAAAGCGGATGGCCAAGAGGGTCACGGAAGTCGCGATCCAATTCAAGCAGCCGCCACTTTTGCTCTTCGAGTCATGCGCCCTGACGCGGTTCAGCCCGAACACGCTCGTTCTGCGCATTCAACCTGACGAGGGGATTTCGCTCAGCTTCGAGGTCAAGCCGCCGGGGCCTGAGATCTGTGTCAGCCCGCTGAGCCTCGATTTCACTTACAAAGCAGCTTTCGGAGAAAGTCCTCCGGATGCCTATGAGACGTTGCTGCTCGACTGCATGCGCGGGGATTCCACTCTTTTCATCCGGCACGACTGGATCGAACTGGCCTGGTCATTGGTGACCCCCGTTCTTGAAGCCTGGGAGGCCACGCCACCGCCGAAATTTCCCAATTACGCGGCAGGGAGCTGGGGACCCCAAGAGGCAGAGGCCCTGATAAGGGAGGCTGGTCGCCAATGGAGACGCCCGTGAGCAGGGGACGCCGGAGATCGTCTTGGCTACAGCAGAACGCTGTCTTCAACCGCAGCTCGGGAATTTGCTATCGTGAGGGAATTATGGAGATCGACCATGAGGGGTTTGGCGCTGGTGGCGGATCTATTCTTGGGCAGCCGCTAGTTCGGCCAGAGCAAATGGAGGGAGATCTGATGACAACAAAATACGATGCCATAGTCATCGGCACGGGCCAGTCCGGACCATCGCTGGCAACGAGGTTGGCGGGAGTCGGGATGAAGGTCGCGATCATCGAGCGCAAATTATTTGGCGGCACGTGCGTTAACACGGGCTGAATTCCGACCAAGGCCCTGGTTGCCAGCGCGCGTGCGGCCTACATGGCCAGGCGTGCGACGGACTTCGGGGTTATGATCGGCGGGCCGATCACGGTGGATATGCAGAAGGTCAAGGCGCGCAAAGACGCGATAGTGGCGAAGTCCAACAACGGTGTCGAAAACTGGCTCAAGAACACAAAAAATCTGAGCGTGTTTGAAGGTCACGCAAGTTTTCTGGGACCCCAGGTTGTCGGCGTTAACGGTGAGTCCCTGGAAGCCGAGAAGATTTTCATTAACGTGGGAGCCCGGGCCACGGTTCCACCGGGCTTTGAAGATGTTCCCTGTCTCACAAACTCCAGCATGATGGATGTGGACTTTTTGCCGGAGCACCTGATTGTCGTAGGTGGAAGTTACATCGGTCTGGAGTTTGGTCAGATGTACCGGCGCTTTGGCAGCCAGGTAACGATCATCCAAAGAGGACCCCGGCTCATCGAGCGAGAAGACGAGGATGTGTCGGAGGCCATCAAAGAAATCCTGGAAAACGAAGGAGTCAATATCCAGCTCAATGCGGAATGTGTGAGGGCAGAAAAGCAAGGTGACAGAGTGCTTGCCAAGGTAGAATGCAATGGCGGGCCCAGGGAAGTCACGGGGTGCCATATCTTGCTAGCAGTCGGGAGGCATCCCAACACGGATGATTTGGGCCTGGAAAAGGCTGGAGTGGAAACGGATCAACGCGGATACATCAGAGTCGATGATCAGCTTCGCACGAATGTACCGGGTGTCTGGGCGCTCGGTGATTGTAATGGGAAGGGAGCCTTCACCCACACTTCATACAATGACTATGAGATTGTGGCGGCTAATTTGCTCGAAAACGATCCGCGCCGCGTCAGCGACCGCATTCTGACCTACGGATTATTCATCGATCCTCCGCTGGGGCGCGCCGGCATGACTGAAGCCCAGGTGCGGGCGTCCGGTCGCAAAGCACTGATCGGCAAAAGACCCATGACTCGCGTAGCGCGCGCCGTCGAAAAAAGCGAGACGCAAGGCTTCATGAAAATCCTGGTCGATGCGGAGAGCCGCGAAATCTTGGGGGCGGCTATTCTGGGAACCGGAGGCGATGAGATTATTCACTCAGTTTTGGATGTTATGTACGCCAAAGCACCCTATACGGTAATCCAGCGCGCGATGCACATTCATCCTACAGTCACGGAGCTGATTCCCACGATGTTAGGCGAACTCAAGCCACTGGAATAAGTCGCTTCGCAGGTTCTTGCTTTGGTTCAGGGGACTTTTGATCTTAATTTGACAGCTTCCCATGATAAAGATTTTCGGCTGGCGGGTCACGAGGGGTTTGCTGGCCGGTCTTCTAGCCGGCGCGGTATACGCCGGCCTTGTATTCTGGCTACCGGGGCTGGCTGGAACTGGAGCTTTTGGTCCGGTGCCCGATTCGCTCGGTGGGTTATTGGTTCACTTAGGTCTCAGCGGCGTTCTCGGTAGCACCTACGCCTTGTTTTTTGACCCTATGCCTGTAAGCCGGGCGGAAAGTCTGGTGAGCGGGCTGGCTTATGGCCTGCTGTGGTGGGTTGTTTTCTCACTCAATCTTTTTCCCATAGCCCTCGGTAGAGGGCCCGAGTGGCAGGTCGAAGCTGCCGCGACGGCCTTGCCCTATCTCTTCGGTTACCTCTTTCAGGGCGGAATCGTTGGGATCGGTTATCACGTTCTCTCGGACCTCGGGGCCTCTGGCGCGCCAGCAATGATACCTCGGCGGCCTCCGGTGCGACACCGTATTGTTATCGTCGGGGGTGGCTGCGCGGGTGTCGCCACCGCGCAGCATCTCGAGAGACTCTTCGAAAGGGATGAGAGTGTGGCGATCACGCTGATCAGCAACACCAACCACCTACTGTTTACTCCGATGCTCTCGGAAGTGACGGCGGGCAGCGTCGAGCCGCAGCACGTCAGCAGCCCTTTGCGGGCTTTCTTCCGTTGGGTTCAGGTTATCCGGGGGGAGGTAACGACCGTAGATTTCTCGCAGCGCCTGGTGAGGCTCGCTTCTGGCGAAGAGCATGAGCACCGCAGCGTCCCCTATGACCACCTGGTTCTCGCCGTAGGCTCTGTCCCCAATTTTTTTAGCCTTCCGGGTGTAGAAGGACAAGCCTTGAGCTTCAAATCATTGGAAGATGCCACTTTGCTCCGCAACCACGTCATCGAAATGTTGGAACGCGCTGATGCCGAGCCCCTTTCGGAGAGAAGAAAGACGCTTCTGACCTTTGTTGTCGCGGGCGGAGGCTTTGCGGGGGCCGAGCTCGTTGGTGCGGTGAATGACTTCGTCCGAGGGTCCCTCTGGTTTTATCCCCGTATACCACCAGAAGATGTTTCCGTGATCCTCGTCCACTCCCGCCAAAGGATCATGCCTGAACTTAGCGCTGAGCTGGGAGAGTACGCTCAGGAGAAGCTAAGAGCGCGGGGGGTTGTCTTCAAGCTCGGGACTCGCGTAGCGGAGGTTCTCCCGAAGGTCGTGCGGCTAAACGACGGAGAAATGATACCCGCCGAGACTTTAGTGTGGACGGCGGGCAATATGGCGCATCCGTTGATCCAGGGCTTGGCCCTGGACCTGGAAAGGGACGGCACCGTTAAGACCGATGCGACCTTGCGAGCGGTCGGTCATTCGCACGTTTGGTCCATTGGCGACTGTGCAGCCGTCGTGGACAGCCGCACCGGCGAGCGCTGCCCGCCCACTGCCCAGTACGCGTTGCGTCAAGCGGCCACGCTGGCTCACAACATCCATGCGGCAATTCGGAGCAGCACGCTAGAGTCGTTTAGCTATCGGTCCGTCGGCTCTTTCGCCGTGCTCGGCTATCATACCGCCTGCGCAGAAATCTACGGCCTCAAGTTTTCAGGCCTGTTTGCGTGGTTGCTCTGGCGGACCGTTTATCTCCTCAAGCTTCCAACACTCGAGAAAAAGATCCGCGTGGCGCTGGACTGGACCGTGGATCTTTTTTTCCCCCGCGACATCGTGCAAACCATAAGCTTTCCCCGGACCGCAAGAGAGCTAAAGCCTTCATCGCCAGCGCCACAACGCCATCTCGACGGAAACAAGCGAGAGAGGCTCAAGGAGGTAGGTGGCGGTGGCTGAGTCGGATATGCTTTGGCGCCGGCTTCTGCCGGGCCTTCTGGCGGGCTTGGCGGGTGGCTCGGTTTACGGCTTGTTCGGCGGGCAAGACCAGTTGCCACTTGTTGGCTCCGCGGTTGTATCATTACATCCGTGGCTTTGGCTGGCCGAGCACGTCCTGATCGGCGCAGTCATTGGCGTGGGATTTGGCGCCTTCTTGGGAAGACTCGTAAATACAGCGGGCTCCGGCCTCTTATGGGGAGAAGCACATGCACTGCTCTGGTGGATTGTCGGTCCTCTGACGCTTTTCCCCCTTCTATCTGAGTCCCAGCCAGCTTGGACTGTTGATGCGGCGCGTTCAGCTTTTCCAGCGCTTGTTGGGTACATGGTAGGTTACGGTGCTGTACTCGGCTTGGCTTACTCGGGCTTTTCAGCCGTACTGGTAGATGGTTTGGGGCGTGCGGTTTTGCGCAGGGTTACGCCGGATTTTCTCCTGGCCGCGGTTGTTGGGGGTTTGGCTGGATTGGTCGGAGGGCTCGCTTTCGGCGTGTGGATGGAGCGGGTCGGCTTTTTCCCGCTGGTTGCCGCGCTCGTGGGTTTGGATTCGCCCGATGTGGGACGCGCTCTCCACTTCATGATCAGCGTCATTATCGGAGCGAGTTATGGAGTGCTCTTTCGCCTGGATATTCTCAGCCCCGGCTCCAGCATTGCGTGGGGTCTGGGGTATGGAGCGATCTGGTGGGTTTTGGGTCCTCTAACGATCATGCCGGTATGGCTGGGCCAGGGTGTTCAGTGGTCGCTGGTAGCGGCACAGGCTGCCTTTCCATCCCTCGTGGGCCATTTAATCTACGGCATTCTCCTGGGCTTGGTCTACTCAATGGTGGATAAGTTCTGGCACATTTTTTTTGTCGAAGCCGATCCCTTGATGCGGGAACCCGAAGGACCGGGCACACGTAGTCTTCGGGCACTGGGGATGGGTGTTCTTGCGAGCATAGCTGGAGGCCTTGCCTTCACGATCGTAATGGTCGAGACGGGCGCTCTGCCGGTGGTGGCCAGTCTCATAGGTCTTAAGTCGGCGGCTGAAGGATTCTTGGTGCACATGACCATAAGTGCCGTCATAGGCGCCACATATGGTCTTCTATTTCGACTGGAGGCTTATACCTATGGAGCCGGGCTGGCATGGGGCTTGGTGTACGGGCTGATCTGGTGGTTTTTGGGACCTTTGACCCTCATGCCGATTTTCCTCGGCGCTGAACTCCACTGGTCCTTGACCTTAGCGCTTGGAGCATATCCCTCGTTAATCGGACATCTGGCATACGGAGCTTTAACAGCGCTGGTTTATCAGCTGCTACTCCGCCGTTACGATCCGAGCTTGCGCGGCCGTGGGCGCACGGGCCGGGAGCGATTACAGCGGACGTCCGGGACACCCGCCCCTGCCCTGTGGGCTCTAGTTTTAACGCTGGGTTTGATGCTGCCGATACTCTTCTCACGGTAAATGAGTCGAAGGTCATTTGTTCCGGACTACTTGGAGTTCTTGGTGGACGGCAGGTCCTCGCGCGATTGCGTCTTCATTGACTTGACCTGTTTGATTCAATAGCCTGCCGCGAAAGAGATGGAAGAATACGAAAAAATTGCGATCGGCCCGCCGTTAACAGCCGAACGCGATGAACTGCATGGTAAAATTTTCAGCTATTCCCATGACGCGATCTTTGTGATTGACCCAGAGCGCGATGAGATCGTCGAGGCAAATCCTCGAGCCTGTGAGTTGTTGCGCTATTCGCGAGACGAGCTGCTGTCCATGCCGATCAGCGCGATTCATCCTCAAGAGATGGACCGCTTTCTCGGCTTTGCGAAATCTGTCTACGAAGAGGGCCACGGTTGGACCAACGAGCTCACCTGCCGCGCCAAAACTGGAATCACCATTCCTGCCGAAATCTCCGCCTCTGTTATTGATGTAGCCAGGGGCAAGTGTCTGATTGCTTTCGTTCGCGACATCAGCGAGCGCAAGCGCCTCGAAGAGGAGTTGAAGCGCTACTCAGCAAACCTGGAAACTCTGGTCGAGGAACGGACCCAGCGTCTGCGCGTTCTCCTTGGAATCAATAATGCGATCGTTGCCAAGCTCGACCGCGCATCACTATTTCATGCCGTTGCGCACGCTCTCCATGAGGCGGTTGCTTTCGACGGAGCGGCGATTTGCCTTAACGATCCTGAAAAAGACGTTTTCCGGATTTTTGCACTCGAAAGGTCTTCCCTGCCACAATATGAATACGGAGTGGGCAATGAATTTGAGCGGCAAGGGAGTCATGTAGGCTGGGTGTTGGATCGTGGTCGCCCGCTTGTTCGACGTGATTTGACGACTGAGCGGGAGTTTCCACTCGAGGAACATCTCTTCGCCCAAGATATCCGCTCTTACGTGGTAGTACCGCTTGTTGCTCGGGGTAAAATTTTTGGCACTCTGAACGTCGCAAGTCGGGTCACTGATCGCTACTCACCCAAAGACGTTTCCTTGCTTGAGGAAATCGCCAGGCAAATCTCGTTGGCTGTGGAGAATATGTGGGCTTTCGAGGAGATCGCTCAGCTTAAAGCGCGCCTTGAGCAGCAAAACCTGTATCTTCAAGAGGAAATCAAGACAGAACACAATTTCGAAGAGATCGTCGGGCGCAGTCGCGCCATCAAAAGAGTCTTGAAAGCCGTGGAAACTGTGGCCCCCACCGACGCGAGCGTGCTCATCCTCGGCGAGACCGGCACGGGAAAAGAGTTAGTTGCCCGCGCCCTCCATAACCTCAGCCCGAGAAGGGACAACACGCTGGTTAAGGTGAACTGCGCTACGCTTCCGGCCGGACTGATTGAAGACGAGCTGTTTGGTCATGAAAAGGGGGCCTTCACGGGCGCTCTGACGAAGAAGATTGGCCGCTTCGAGCTGGCAGACGAGGGAACGATTTTCCTGGACGAAATCGGCGATCTGCCGCTGGATCTCCAAACGAAGCTCCTGCGCGTGCTCCAGGAAGGAGAGTTCGAACGAGTGGGAGGCTCCGGCACAATCAAGGTCAATGTCAGGGTCATTGCGGCCACCAACCGGGATCTAGAGAAAGCCATGGCAGAAGGAAAGTTTCGCCAGGACCTGTTTTATCGCCTCAACGTTTTTCCTATCCAGCTCCCGCCATTACGAGAACGAAGGGAAGATATCCCGCTTTTGGCGAGGTACTTTGTTAGTAAGCACGGCGCGAAACTTGGAAAGAAGATAGAGACGATCAGCGAAAAGACCATGGAAGCGCTGTCAACCTACCGTTGGCCTGGCAATATCAGAGAGCTGGAGAACGTCATCGAACGCTCAGTGATCACCAGTCAAGGAGCTCAACTCGATCTAGGAAACTGGCTTCAGAGGTCCGACACCGGGCCGGTACAGAAGTCTATTCCCACTCTTTTGGAGTTGGAGCGCGAGCACATCCTGCGGACTTTAAGGTTGACCGGCTGGAAAGTCAGTGGTGAGCGAGGCGCCGCTGAAGTTCTTGGCCTTAAACCCACGACGTTAGAAGCCCGGATGAAAAAGCTGGGAATCAAACGCGACAATTAAGAAATAAGAAAGCGACATTGGGGCAGGTGGCGTCTTAGCGGCGGAAAAAAGAAGCCCCGCTGATCACACCCGCGTAAGTCCGGCTGAATGACCGGGAAGGAGAAAATGCTCATTGCTGCTTGTGGCAGTTGGCGGGGTCAGGACCGCAGAAGCCAAGAAGAGCAAACCAGGGAACTTTTATCAAATTTGGATGTTGAGAGTGTATGGCCGAGGTGGTTCCCAACCAGCCTCGGCTTGTCGCGGTGACTTTGCTAGACTCTTTTCATGGCTTACCAACCCATTGAAAACTATGGCGTTATCGGCGATTTGCACACCGTGGCACTGGTCGGCCTGAACGGGTCGATCGACTGGCTCTGTTTTCCCCACTTCGACTCACCGAGCATTTTTGCCGCCATTTTGGATGACAAAAAGGGTGGCCGGTTTCAAATCAGCCCGAAGGCGGAGAATATAACCTACAAACAGTTTTACTGGCCAGAAACAAACGTATTAATCACTCGGTTTTTGTCGAACGATGGAGTGGGCGAAATTGCCGACTACATGCCTCTAGAGGACCCCAGCCGGTGGCATGGCCAACATCAACTCGTTCGGCGTGTGTGCGTGGTTCGAGGGACGATGTACTTTCGTATGGGATGTCGCCCAGCTTTTAACTACGCACGGGACCCGCATGAAATTGTCCATTGCCCCGAAGGGGTCGGCTTTCACTCGTCCGCATTGAGCCTTGGACTAACGACGAAACTGCCGCTCAAAGAAGATGGACAAGGAGGCGTATTTGCCGAGTTTACCTTGCGCGAAGAAGAAAGCGCGACTTTTCTTCTCGAGCAAATACCGCGCGCATCCCCTTGCGTCGATCTTGTCACTGAAACCGAAGCTGAGAGGCTCTTTGAAGGCACCGTACGTTACTGGCGTCGCTGGCTTTCCAAATGTACTTACAAAGGGAGATGGCGAGAAGTTGTGCACCGGTCTGCTCTCGTGCTGAAGCTTCTCACCTATGAGCCCACCGGCGCAATCGTAGCGGCGCCAACCTGCAGTCTCCCTGAATACGTTGGCGGCGGCCGTAATTGGGATTACCGTTACACGTGGATCCGCGATGCCGCTTTTACACTGTACGCGCTCATGCGCATTGGCTTTACGGACGAGGCCGCGAGATTTATCGATTGGCTCGAGGCGCGCTGCCACGAGCTGGAACCCGACGGCTCATTGCAAACTATGTACGGCATCGACGGCCGTCACGATCTCGGTGAGGAAATCCTGGGGCATTTAGAAGGGTACAGGGGCTCTCGACCTGTACGCATTGGCAATGGCGCTTACCAGCAGCAGCAAACTGACATCTACGGCGAGTTGCTTGATTCGATCTATCTCTACAACAAATATGGGACTCCTATTTCTATTTCGCTTTGGAAAGAGGTTCGACGCTTGTTGGACTGGGTCTGCCGAAACTGGCAGCAGAAGGATCATGGGATCTGGGAGGTACGTGGCGACGCGCAACACTTCGTCTACTCCAAACTAATGTCTTGGGTTGCCTTGGATCGAGGCTTGCGTCTGGCAGAGAAGCGCTCCTTCCCCGCCGATCGCGACCACTGGCTTAAAAACCGTGATGCCATCTACGAGGAGATTTTAACTCGAGGCTGGAGCGAAAACCTTCAGGCTTTTGTTCAGTACTACGGCAGTGAGTCATTGGACGCGGCAAATCTACTCATGCCGCTGGTATTTTTTGTTTCACCAACGGACCCCAGGATGTTGAAAACCATCGATGCGATCAAATCCAGTCATACGAAAAACGGCTTGATGTCCGATAGCCTCGTGTATCGCTATCATGCAAAGGCAACAGTGGACGGCCTCGAAGGAGATGAGGGAACTTTCAATATGTGCACCTTTTGGCTCGTTGAGGCGATGACCCGATCGGGACGGACCGACAAGAGGCGACTGGAAGAGGCTCGATTGATATTTGAGAAGATGCTCGGTTACTCCAACCACTTGGGTCTCTATGCAGAAGAGACCGGCCCCTGCGGCGAGGCGTTAGGCAATTTCCCACAGGCTTTAACTCACCTGGCGTTGATCAGCGCTGCCTTTAATCTGGACCGCGCGCTCACAGGAAGCGAGTTCGATTGGCCGGGACTTCCCAGCTCCGGTGGCGCGGGCAAGCATTAGGTTGAGCAGTTGTACGTGAATGGTTTGTTGATCAGATAACGTGCTCGCATGTTGTTGACGGCTAGTCTGGGTCTTTTAGTCGGCGTTCCCCTCGGAATCGTAATCCATCGCACGGGATTCTGCATGCACAGTGGGTTTCGCCAGGCTCTTCGTGGTGCCCCGTCCGCATCTTTTCTTGCCTATTTGTTGGCCCTGGCGGCTCAGATGGTGGTCGTGAACGCGTTGGCAGAAAGCCATCTCATTCGCCTACCGACAGTGCCACTGGCTTGGGCCGCTGCTATCTTAGGAGGGCTAACTTTTGGCGCCGGCATGGTGCTGGCGAAGGGTTGAGCGACTTCTATCTGGTCCCGGGTCGGGACCGGTAACATTGGAGCGCTCACGGCTGTGTTGGGTTTTGCAGCCGGTGGGCTGCTGACCGAGCGCGGTGTTTTCGATTTTCTCATCTCAGGGCTTACGCCGCCAATCTTCTCACTTTCTGACGCAACGTCGCTTCCCGCATTGTTGGGTATAACCCCGGCATGGGTAATCCTCGGGGTTGTTGGTTTTGTCGGTTTTTTGTTGTGGGCTCTTTCCAAGCCACCCCGGACTGCTGGGAGTTGGGCTTGGTATGAAACTGGGCTTGTCCTTGCTGTGGTAGCAATACTGGCGTGGGTGGCAGGAGCCCCGACCGGTTGGCACTGGGGATTGTCAATGACAGGACCGAGCCGCAGCCTTCTGGCGGCTGTTTTGGATCAAACGATCAACCCTTTGAATTGGGGAGTCTTCATGCTGCTAGGTGTACCTCTCGGAAGTTTTCTGAGCGCGCGCTTAAACGGCACGGCTTCGTGGCAGTTGCCGCAGTCACGAGAGTTTCCTCGGAGGTTCCTTGGGGGGTTCCTTATGGGATTTGGCGGGACCCTGGCCGGCGGTTGTAACATTGGAAATGCTTTGACTGGATTATCCCTTCTTGCGTTGAATAGCGCTGTGGCAACGGCAAGTATTGTTTTCGGTCTCGCATTAGCCGTGCGCGTGCAGGGAATCGTTCGTTGCGAGGGCCGAAGTGATTGCGCTTGATTCAACAGGGCAGCTGATGTAGAGACGAGAAGGTCAAACCGGATGTTCCCGTAACGAAAGGGGTGCCTTATGGTGTGGGACAAAGAGATGAGTCGCCGCGAGTTTATCAAAAGTTCGGCCGTTGCTGTCGGCCTAGGAGCCACTGCCGTGAGTCCTCTAGGGAGAGCTTTCGGCCAGGATTTTCCGTCTCAGCGTATCAATATCACTATCCCGACCGCGTCGGGGGGAGGCGCCGACCGTGACGTGCGCATTTTCAATTCGGTCTGGCAGAAGCACATCAAGACGACCTTCAGGGTTGAATTTTTCCCTGGAGCCGCGGGTCAGGTCGGTTATGAAACTTACGTGCACAGCCGAGATCCCGACTGCTATAACCTTATCTTCGGGAACACCGGGCCCGAAGTGATCATGTATGTGTTGCAAAAGCCGAAGTACAAGTTCCCCGGCGATTATTACTTCATTAGCATGATTGGCGTTGAGGACATGACAATCTTCGTAGGTAAGAATAGCCCTATCAAAACGATTCAAGAGCTGGTGGATCTTGGCAAGAAGCGGACCGTGAACATCGCGGTCAGCCGCTTGCCTCACCCGGCCTCGATCGGCTGTCTTGCTCTGGCCGATGCGATGGGCGCAAAATTCAATCTTGTGCCTTACGGGGGCGGCGGTCCTTCGGCGCGCGCGGCCCTTGCGGGCGAGACCGATGCCGTAGCCCTTCCCATTGCTCAGCCTATCGGGCTCGGCGCCGAAGCCAGAACACTGGTTGTATTCGCGGACAAAAACCCGGTCCCCGAGCTTACGCACAATGCTCCTCCCGTCAACAAGGTTTTTGGCACCAAGCTTCCGCAACTCACAATGGCGAGGGGGTTCGCCTTGCATGGGGTGGCGCTCGATAAGTATCCGGACCGCGTCAAGGTTTTGAAATCCACGATGAAACAGGCCTACGACGATCCGGACTATCCGGCGGCGATAAAGAAGGCCGGACTGCCCACCACATTCATGACTTGGGGTGATCAGGAACAAGCCATGGCCAGCGCTCAGGTGACGCTGGAGTTAGCCAAGCGCTACGAGCCACTCCTGCGCGGGAAGAAAAGCGGGAAGAAAAAAGGGTAGCACGAGTGGTTGCACTAGGTGAGCGCCTTGGCAGAGGCGGCGCCGGGGAGACCGGGAACGGCAGCACAAGATAAAGGCCGCATGCAGGCGAGAAGAGCGATGGGCGGGGAACTGATTATCCCGCTCATGGCTTTTCTTTTTGCGCTCTACTACTGGGTGACGATCTGGGACCTGACTTGGGAAGCCCAGGTCAACGGCCTCCTCATAGGCGGCGTCTTATTTGCCCTAACGACGATTTTTTTCATCCGCACCTTGTTGCGTTTTCGCCGCGACGAGGTCACGCTGGGCCTCGGCTCACTGCTGTACCCATTGCGCTTGCAGGCCGTGCGCCTGGGCCTGATCGTGCTTTCATCGATGTATATCTTCGCGATCCAGTGGCTGGGATTTACGCTGACGACCTTTTTCTTCTCGTTTGGGAGCTTGTATCTTCTTGGCGTCCGTTCGTGGTCGAAGCTTCTGGGAATACCGTTGCTTCTCGCGGTGTCCGGCTACGGACTTTTTATCCTGGCGTTAAACGCGCGTTTTCCCCTGGGTCCTGTTGAGAATGCCTTAAGCGGACTGTTCTTCTAGTATGGGCGTCCCGATCGAAGTATTCTGGGATCTTTTTCTTACCTCCGTGAGCTACTGGTGGGTGATTATCCCCACCACAATTTTCGGCCTCATCATTGGCGCTGTTCCCGGGTTCGGCCCTCAGAACTCGATCATCATCCTGTTGCCGCTGACTCTTGTAGTAAGTGTCGAACTAGCGTTGACCTTTATGGTCGCGCTTTATGTCTCCGCGCGCACAGGGGGCGGCATTCCGGCGATTCTGATCAATATTCCCGGCACCGCCGGCGCCGGTGCCACGCCACTGGACGGCTATCCAATGACCAAGGCCGGGAAGGCTGAGCAGGCGCTCACGATGTGCTTTGTCGCCTCGACGGCGGGTGGGCTGATCACGTGTGTGGTGACGCTGCTGTTCCTTCCAGGGTTGAACCGTATCGGTTTGCACATCCACAGCGTAGAGATGGTGGTGATCATGCTGTTCGGCCTCACATTGATCGCCGTCATCTCCACGCAGGACACTCTGAAGGGTTTGATTGCCGGTTTCTTCGGCTTGCTCATAGGTGCAATCGGCCCAGACCACATCTACGCGGCGCCACGAGCCACCTTTGGATTTCTGGAACTGTACGACGGTGTTCCGCTTGTCCCGACACTTATCGGCCTTTTCGCCATTTCCGAGGCGCTGATCATGATCGAACAGAAAATGATCGTGACTGAAGTCACGGGAACCGGAGCGGAGTCTCGGGGCTGGGGGCAAGTCATAGAAGGCCTGCGCATGTCAGGAAAGCGCTGGTGGCATATCGTCTGGACGAGCCTGATCGGCCTCTTTGTGGGCGTGCTTCCCGGAGCCGGAGCCAACATTGCCGCGTTCGTGGCTTACCAGCAGTCGCGCCTGTTTTCTAAAACCCCGGAGCTTTACGGCACCGGCCATCCCGAGGGACTGCTCGCTCCCGAGTCAGCCAACAACGGAGTCACAGCCGGGACATTGGTGCCGCTGCTGACGTTGGGAATTCCTGGAGGCGCCACTGCTGCCGTGATGCTAATCGTTCTCCAATTTCACGGCGTGCCACTGGGCCCGAAACTCTTTATGGACAGCCCGGAGCTAGCCTATGGCGTGATCATGACGATGTTCGTCTGTTACGTCTTTATGGGTCTGACGATCATACCCCTGGCACGCTATCTTTCATGGGTCGTCCTGATCCCGACCCAGCTTCTCGCCCCTCTGATTATTGCGTTTACTTTGGTCGGTGCCTTCGCGCCTCGGGAGTATTTATTCGATATGGGTTGGGCCCTTGTTTTCGGCCTGATTGGATATCTGGCGAGAAAAACCGGCTACCAAACCGCCGCCATTTTGATTGGCGTCGTGCTAGGTCCGCTGGTAGAACAAAATTACCTGCGCGCGTTGCGCCTCGCTCAAGGTGACCCTCTGGTTCTCTTCTCTTCGCGCCTCGGCAATGTCCTCTGGGTTTTCTTGTTCATTTCTGTGGCGTATCCGTTCGTCATGGATTACCTCAGGCGGCGCGCAAGACAAGCAAACCGATAGGCCCGAATTAATTTATGGGCTCGAGGTACAGCGAGCGGAGAAGATCGGCGCGTTTTGGGATGAGGGTCGCAGGATTATCAGCCGGCGAACTTTGTCTTGGATTCAGATAAGAAAGTGGTAGATGCGTCGTATAGTATCGGGCCTGGCGTATCGTTGCCGGCGATGCTTTGAGTCACATCCAGTTCTTTAAACGACGTAAGGAGCAACAGAGCTGATCATAAAGGGGAAACACCTATGGCCATTTCAGATACTCAGAATATTATTCAGACGTACAACTACGAGTCTTTCACGCGTTCCGAAAGCTCAGGAAAATCCAATGAGTTCAAGAGCTCCCTGCGGGCCGGGCAAGAGGCACCCGATTTTGAGCTGTCTTCTCTTGACGGAGAGCGAGTTTCCCTCTCGGCTTTCCGTGGCAGAAAGCATGTGCTGCTCGAGTTCGGCAGCATCACCTGACCGCCTTTTGTGGGCGAG
>CAYPHJ010000081.1:0-2177 GCA_964410485.1 uncultured Syntrophobacteraceae bacterium | reverse complement strand
AAAGCATGTGCTGCTCGAGTTCGGCAGCATCACCTGACCGCCTTTTGTGGGCGAGCCGCACCCAGGCGAACACTATGGGCCGCACAGAAGCTTCGAGCAAAAGCTCGAATTTGCTCGCGATTGTCGAAAGCGGGACGGCATAGTGAACCCGATGCTCGTTGACGATCTCGAAGGCACGGTACACTGCCTGTACGGCTCCATGCCCAACATGGTTTACATCATCGATAAAAACGGGAAGATCGCTTACAAGGCGATGTGGACCGACCATGAGGAAATCGCATCCGTGCTAGCCAATCTTGTTTTAGCCGACCAGCTGCAAGCGCGGGGTGTAAGAGTCAAACCGTCATACACAGAAAAGATCAATTACATTCCTGCCGAATATGCCGGTGGGCTGCGTGAAAAGGTATTTGATCGAGCCGGGCCGAAAGCCTGGGCAGATTACCAACAAGTCTTCGCCGCGCGGACGAAATAGAATAGAGCAGGGAGCGCAACCCCGAAAATGGTCATTAAACTCTATGACGCAGTGCCGTCGTCTAACTGCGACCGCGTGAAGATCGTACTTTACGAGAAGGGACTCGATTATGAGACCGTCAGGATCGACTTGCAAAAGGGGGAGCAGAAAACACCCGAGTTTCTACGACTGAACCCATACGGCAAAGTACCCGTGCTCGTCGACGATGGAAAAGTGCTTTTTGAATCCTGCATCATAAACGAATACCTGGATGAGAAATACCCTAATCCCCCTTTGATGCCAAATGACCCCTACGCGAGAGCATGGGGTCGTGTTTTGATCGATTATGGATTGATCTACTTGCATGCTCCTTATTGGGCGCTCCGTGGTGAGATGCTCAAGGAGGAAGCGAAACGGGATTGGAAAGTTATTGACCAGAAGCGGGAAATGTTGCAAGGCCTTCTCCAATACCTCGAAATAGAACTTGCCGATAAACCTTACTTCCTGGGCGAAATTAGCCTCTCGGACATTGCTCTGGTGACGCGATTTTTTCGTATGGAATCGTATGGAGCCTTACCCGCTCCATCTTTGCCACGGCTCGACGCCTGGCTGCAGAGAATGAAAGCGCGCCCTTCGGTCAGATCGATTCATAAAGACAGCGCAAAATGAACGTTCCCGGAATCATATACAAATGGGATGGGGGTCAAAAGTGTAGTGGGGCGAGAGCAACATTTCAGCACTCTGGAATTTTCAAACGTGCGAATTCGCGATCCACTCCAGGTCTGATCTTTCTTCCTGCTAGCTCGAACTCATCCACCGCGACCCAGAGAAGCCAAGTACCATGCTCTCCGGCGTTTTGTCCGTGACCCTCACGGTAAGTGGGCGCGGCAAATTTATGAAGATGAGGAAAATCGGTGTGGGGCTGTTTGGACTTGCAGAAAACTCCATTGACCGCAATCCCGATGTATCGCAGCTCGGTGGCTTCAACTGGGTTTGCGCGATCGAACTGGAGAAAAATAGACACATTCTTATTTACCCACTTGTGGACTCTTGGTGCCACCTGGCCGCCGGTGAACATGTTATCGTTGAATAACGCCGCGAGCTTGGTTATTTCCTCTTTGGTTAATCTGTCCGCTCTCGGCGCTGTAAAGTTGACTTTCGGAACACTAGGGCCACAAACGGGAGGCGGCGTGGGAAAGGCTTCGTAATCTACACCCGGCTTTATTTTCCTACCGCGGAGGTCAAATTCATCCACGGCAACCCATAAAAGCCAATAGCCCTGGTCTCCGGGATTGCGTCCGTGCCCTTCTGAATATTTGGGTGCGTCATACCGGTGAAAGTGAGTGAACGCCTTATCAGGCTGAGCTTCCGCGCAGAAGACCCCTTTAACTCCAATACCGATGTATCGCAGCTCTGTGGCTTCAGCCGCAGTGGAGCGATCGAACTGAAGAAAGATTGAACGTTTTCGTTCACCCATTTATGAGCCCTCGGCGGCACCTGGCCTCCGGTGAGTGGATTCTCGTTGAACAAAGCTGCTAATTGGAGAATCTCTGTTTTGTTCAAGGCTTGGCCTTGTTGACTTGCGGGCCCATCTCTACCCGCAGATCTCCCCATAACGGCAGGCTTTTTCTCCTCGACCATACTGCACGAGTGAAACATGACAGTAACAACAAATCGATTTGGTCTCTCACTCGGGCAACTCCGAGAAGGGCGAGTTCATCTTTTC
>CAYPHJ010000080.1:0-21286 GCA_964410485.1 uncultured Syntrophobacteraceae bacterium | reverse complement strand
TGTATACGGTGTATACGGTGTATACGCTACGTGGAAAAATCCAAGCCAATATCGTCTTCGCTCAGGCCGGGACTAATGCGCAGGAAAGTAGGATGCCTTTCCGAGACAGCGTTTGACGCATTCGAACGGCTACTGGTACTATCCCTTGCCTCTGAGCACCGGAACGAAGGACACCGGACCGCTGTTCTTGAGGGCGCACTACTCCGAATGGACCAGGGAGAGACGAATGTCAATGGCCGGTATCACTGAAAAATATCTCGCTGGACTGAACTCACGTGAGCTGTTGCTAACACTCACCTGGGACGAATGGTTGGCCATCGAGCCTCCTTATACTGAGGTCGAGTTCAGAGCCGCTGAGGTCTGGGCCAGGTACCGCCGCAATGGCTACGACTGGGACATGCATGGGACAGTCTACACGCCCAAGCAGGAGCTTGATCCGCGGCGGGGATTTGTTTTCTTTCACGGCGGCGCGGGCAGCGAGAAGATTATGGATTTAACTCCGGACAAAAGGCCGGGACTTGCCCGAGTGCTCGCCTCCCAGGGCTTCAAAGTCCTCACTCTGACTTATCCCGGTCATTACCCCCCAGGCGGCGTTTGGCACAGCCCGGTAGCGGAGCGCAATCCCATCTATCTCAAAGACCGAAATTTGCCGCTGGAAGAAATTCTCGACCGTAATTTGAAATGCACCTTCAATGTCATTCTCCAGGGCGCGGCCCAGCTCGCAGACGAGCACCTTGCAGGGCGGGAAATTATCGCCTTCGGTCACTCCACCGGAGGGCCAATGGCAACACACTTAACGCGTTTCAGCCAAAAGACCGAAGTGATTGGCATCGTCGGCTTTGGCAGCGGCGGCCCGGATAGCTGGCGTTTGGAGTGGAGAAACAAGACGGGCGCGGAAAGTTATGTGGAGAAACCGATTGATCATGTGTCGCGGCGATCACCGGACTCATTCAAAGAAGCGGGTTACGTTGATCCTGCGGACCTTACGCCCTGGGGCGGCGCCGATGATTACATTCGATTGGTAAGCCCGCTGCGCTCGCAGTTAAAAACGAGCTTGTGCGACAACCAACATAATGCCGCTCTCGGTATCCTTGAGGAGTATCCGCGGCGTACCGGCTTACCCCGTGCAGAGTACTTTGATCACCTGCTGGATCCCGACCCTAACTGGCTCAAGTCGATCCGGGTTTTGTTAGTCGTCGGTGAAAACGACAAGGGGCACTGGGTAAAAGGCGAAAAACTCGAACACAAGCGCGAAATGTTCATGGGCGCCAAATATGCCGACAGCACGCGCGGTGCACATGTCGTTCTGATTCCACGCTACGGTCACGTCGGTTACGCGGAGCTCTACAACGACAAAATCATCTACCTGTGGCTCTGGGCATACCAGGCCGGATACTTTGATTAAGCTGGCCGGTGCCAATCCTTCCAGCCGTTCAATCGCTTCGCTCCGTTCAAGCCGTCAGGCTTCGCGCCAGCGAGCTTTGAGGCGATTTGCCTTCAAATGTGGTACAGGGCGGCGGCGTTGTCGCGAATGACGTTTCTTTTTAACTCGGGAGATAAATGGGCCGTATCCTTATCGATGACCTCCTGAGACAAGGGCCAGGTGCTGTCTGGGTGCGGGTAGTCTGAGCCCCACATAATATGGCCGTCACCGAAGAACTGGGTCAGATGCAGCCCAACAAAATCCGTTTGATAAGTCGCCCAGACTTGCCGCTTGAAGATCTGACTCGGCATCGACTTGAGCGGAATGTCATCCGACTTCTTACGCTCGAATTGTCTCCTGTAGCGATAGTCCATTTCTTGCACAACGAACGGGATCCAACCAATAGCGGACTCGGCAAGGCAGAACTTGAGCTTGGGATGGCGCTCCAAGGTACCGAAGTTGAACATGTTGACAAAAGGATTGAAAAACGAGGTGGCGCCATTGCTGAGCCCCATGTCGAATACGCCCTGCCGTTCGCCGGGCTTGATCGCGTCGATAGTGGCACGAACGGTTCCCGACTGTACGCTGCCGCCAACGTGGTACGACACGACAATTCCACTCTCCTCAGCTGCGTCCCAGAACACATCCCAGGGCTTTAGGTTCATTTCGAGTGTCACATCATTGACCAGGAAGTTCGCTTCGCGAAACCCGAGCTGCGCCACCCGAAGGACCTCGTCTTTGGCATCTTGAGGGTCTACCGGGGAAAGCATCGCAACCGGGAAAAATCGCGTTGGCGCGGTCTGGCCAAATTCGAATGCCCAATCGTTATAGGCCCTGACACAGGCATTCCTCAGTTCGCGGTCACCCACTTGCATGGCGATGATCGGTGGAAACATGAGCGATGCCTCAACGCCATCACGGTCCATGTCGGCGAGGCGCTTTGCAGGCGTGGTCGGCCGGTGCGCTTCGCCAACTCCACCTCGATCCAAAGCCAGTCTTGTCCGATTGGACCTGGCAAACCAGCGCTCGCCGCGATACTCCGCCCAGGTCTCGCCATCGCACACCCAATATTCGCCCTTCTCACCCCTGTCTTCGACATGAGGCGCACGCTCGCGCAACGATCTGTCGAGCCGTTGGGTCCACAGATCGCGCGGAAGATAACCCAGATCAATGTGGTCGTCGGCTGAAATTGCTTTATAATCCACTTTACGCTCCTTTGCCTTGCTGTTGATTCAATACCCTTAGAGGCATTCACGACGCAAGGCCCTCTTTACCAAAGAGAAGCATCGAGCTAAGTGTCTTTTGTGACCGGCATGTTTCAAAACTCGTCTTTGCCAAAAGACGAACGTGGCAAGACATGCGCTACGTGTGTCCGCTACAGCTCATTGGTCTTAGTAGTGAGGTTAAAAAGATCTCCCTGCTTCCCCAGGGGTGAAAGGAGAATCCGCTGTAATGCATCAGATAATTGCGAATGTTAGAAGTCATTTTGTCCCCGCTATTATAGCGATCGTCGCTGGATTGACGTTGCTTTTCGGAGCCTTGCCCCGAGTGGTGTTTGCCCAAGCACCAAGCAAAACGTCGGATATCAAGATCGGGATCATCGGCTCGGGAAACATTGGCGGAACATTGGGAACGCTATGGGTAAAGAGCGGTCATCCCGTGTTGTTTTCTTCGCGCCATCCCGAGAAACTCAAACCTCTCACCGATAGCCTCGGCCCTCTCGCGCGCGCTGGCACGGTGCGGGAAGCGCTGATGTTTGGCGATGCCGTTCTCATTGCGGTTCCGTATGGCGCCTACCCACAAATCGGTAAGGATTATGCCCGTGAGCTGGCCGGAAAAATTGTGCTCGACGCGGGTAACGCGGTCTTGAGACGTGACGGAGAGATCGCAAATGAGGCGCGTGAGAACGGCATCGGCATCACCTCGGCCAAATACCTGGCTGGAACGCGCATTGTCCGCGCGTTCAACACTCTCAATTTCCGTACGCTTGCCAACAATGCGCACCGGCCCGGCGCGCGTATGGCAATCCCCCTGGCCGGCGACGACAGCAAGGCTTTGGCGCTAGCCTCATTGTTGGTTCAGAGTGCGGGGTTCGATCCGGTGGTTGTCGGACCGCTCGAAAGCGCGAGACACTTTGCGCAGGGCGCACCTTTGTACGGGAAAGAAATTACGGCTGAGGAGATGCGGCAGCTTATTAAAACCCTGCGGTGACGTCGGTCAGCATTGCCGTGCTGCCACAATTTTGTTAAGCGATCAAATTGGCGAGAGATTGCATAAAGTAATCGCAGGGAAACTGCAGAAGAGAGAAAACCATGGACATCAAAGGCTTTGTCGACGCCGACGGGCACGTAGTCGAAAGCGACGCGGAACTGCTGGACTTCCTCCCTCCACCTTATCGCGGACGGGAGGATTTGCTGTCGTTTTCGTTTTTTCCAACCCTCGACGGTTTTCACCGCCAGGCCAGAAGAGTGGCGGATGGGAAGGGACGTTATGTAGCCAAAGGGAGTTTGCAAGAGTGGCAAGAGTTTCTCGATGAAGACGACATCGCATGGTCCGTGCTGTATCCGACCTCTGGTCTGACATTCGGCTTGATCAGAGATAAAGACTGGGCCTGCGCTCTCGCGGCCGGGTACAACAATTTCCTCTATGAAAAGTTCTTGAAACCTGAAAAGCGTCTGAAAGGGATGGCATTGATTCCGCTGCAATCGATCCCCGACGCCATAAAGGAATTACGCCGCGCGGTTCAAGAGCTGAAAATGGTCGGCGCCATCCTGCCGGCTGTGGGCCTGCGACAGCCGTTCGGCGATCAACGCTACTTTCCCGTGTATGAGGCTGCTCAGGAACTCGGCGCGATATTGGCCGTTCACGCGGCGCCGACGCAGGGAATCGGTGTAGATGCTTTCGATACTTTGATCGAAGTGCGCACGTTGAGTCACGGCTTTGGTCAGATGATTCAGATGACCAGCATGATTTACAACGGCGTGTACGACAAATTCCCTCGCTTAAAAATCGCGTATGCCGAGGCTGGATGTGGCTGGGTGCCGTATCTGATGGACCGGATGGACATGGAATACGAACACCGCAACGCTCAAGCTCCCGCTCTTAAAGTCATGCCCTCGGAGCACCTTCGAAGCGGACGGATCTTTATTCATTGCGAGCTGGAGGAGCTCGGAATCGCGCGAATCGTCGAGTTGTTGCGTGATGATATTCTTTTTTGCGCCACTGACTTTCCCCACGAGCCCCGCTCCGAGTTCCGCGAAAACATCGAGAAATTCATGGCGCGCGAAGATCTTTCGATGGAAACCAAACGGAAGATAACGACCGAGAATCCGTTACGCATGTATCCCCTGGCCATAACCTGACGGGATGCTCCGCCTGCCACCCGGTGGCTCGGACTTGGTCGAAGATTACTGCCTATCTTGTATCCTGGTATCGCTCCATCCGCGAGCCGCACAATTCCTGCCGAACCTTCCGCGTTTGCGTAACTCAACGGTAAACAGATTGTGGGCTTCTTTGCTCGGAGCTATTGGGGGATACCAGCCAATTTCAAGAACGCTACGTGAGCAAATTGCGTCGGCTGCCACCGGGAGAGCCACGTGGCAGCGATATCACAGAACTTCTACGCCCCAGCTCAATGATATCTACCTTCAACCGAGCCAGCTCAGCGCTGCTCGGGCTTTGGGTATAGAGGTTCAGAACTTTGGCTCAGAGAGCTTTTTAAAGATAACCAGCAGGCCGTGCTGTTAAACGAGCTTGAAGCGACACGCGCCGCGCTGGCGAATATGTCGAAAACCGGACCACGCTTTGTGCTCGCACCCCGGCGGCTATCCAATCCTGAACGCCACGCAGTCTACAGCGGCGCTGAGTTTCGTAATCAGATCATTCTCTTGGAGCCGCGGGACGACCGGGCCAATCATCTGACAAGTCCGGATTTGCTCGCCGCAGCAAAGCGATATGCTGCTGGCACGAGCTTGGCTGGGAGCGCGCGAACGGCTGACCGTCGCGACAGCTACGAAAGAATTTCTGCTCGGGAGAGGAAACTAGTTCTAGATACTTTAAAACAGAACGGTCTGGTTTTTATCAGAGTGGAAAAATGGGATGAGTCGGCGGAGAAGAGCGTCTTCGAGATCGAGCCGCTGGGCCAAGCGTCGACCCGTGAAGAAGTAATCAATCAAATCCGTACGCAAGTCTATCCTCAAACCTTTTTTGCCGAGCATATTCGAGAGCGGCTACCGAATTTCATCGGTCAGTCAGTGGCGCAGGTTGATCGCGTCTACCGGACCACGCTTGGCTTTCCCGTGCCTCTAAAAGAGGACATGGTTGCAGGCGCAATTCGCTGCCTTGTCGAAGATCCTGACGCTCGTCCGCTCGGTTTGCGCGGTCCACGCGGGCGAGACTTCTGCGGCAGATTTGTCGATTTGTCTCCCCTCCGAATTAGAGGAGGCGATTCTAAGCCTCCCTTGGTCTGCTAGTGCTGCGCCACAGCCGACAACTACCTCAGCGCCGGTTCCACAGCCGCACGATCAATGGTGGTGCTTCGCCGATAGTGGCTGCTCAACCGCTGCCAGTCTCTGCTGGAGTTGATGCTGAAACTTTGGCGACTCCCCCGACTCGTTCTCTCGGTGAATTGCGGCAGCAAGCCGCGGCTCGGCTTGTCGCCGTCGAAGGACCGAATGTCATCGACGCGAGCTTCAGAATCCTGGTCAACGCGCAGGACACAGAACTGTCAGGCTTCAGCTCTGGAATTCGCGGCGGCCTTAACGGGAGGGGCAGTCTGGATATTCAGATCGAAATCACTTGTCCGGGTCCGATGTCGAAAGCCGATGTTGAAGCCAAGTGCGAGCAATTACCGCAATTGCCTCAAGCAATGTACTCAGCGCGGCTTCGCGTGCTTCGAAATAGGGAAGGCAACGCGTGAGCCCTAAAAGTGAGACACTGACTCCTGCCTTATTGGATGAGTTGAGTCAGCCTGGCTTGCGCTTACCGCGATTGCAGGATTGGCTGATGAACGAAGGTGTGGACGATAGAGCGGTACAAGTCCGTCGGCGGCAAGTCTTCCGAATATTTATTGCAGGCCGAGGCTCTCGTCCATCACAGAGAAACGCTGCTCACTCTAGCCGCCGAACAACTCGGTTTATCGTCACAGCGGATTGAGTCTCATGGAAATGTTAACTCTCTGGTTAGTGCTTGGCCCGAAGGAGTAATTTTATGAAACAAAAGATCGGCACGCTTATCGAAGAAGATATTATGCGTCTCGCCAAACGGCGCGCGGCTGAAGAGGGCCGCTCGCTCAGCGATCTGATTCAAGACGCGCTGGTGCAGTATCTAAGTCCGGGCGCAGGGAGCGCCAAGGAGCGCGAGATGGCATATCACCTGTTCTGCGAGCGTCCGCTCAAATTAAGTCCTGAGCAGTTCCGGCAAGTACTGGAAGAGAACGCCTGGGACTTATGAACCTGGACGATATTCCATCGGGAAGTCTCTGCGTGATCGGCACGAACGTTCTACTCTACGCCGAACAGGGCGCGTCGCTGCAGGCGCAGCGTCTACTTCGCCGGATTGAGCGCCGGGATCTTCTGGGTGTGCTGCCACAGCCCGTCTGGCAAGAACTGACACATAAGCTCATGCTCGCCGAGGCGCTTGTGCTGGGGCACATCAGCGGGGGTAATCCGGCCAGGCAGTTGGCTTCGAAACCCGCCGTGGTCAAGCGTCTTTTGCTTTACCGCGACAAGATAAAAGCTCTAGAAACTCTCGGCCTCGGCTTCGAGCCGTGTACGAAGCCCGATTTGATGGCCAAGGCTTTCGAACTTCAGGAGCGGCACGGACTTTTGACCAATGATTCCGTCATTCTCACGATAGCGATACGTTTGGATGCCGACGCGCTGGTCTCAGCGGATACGCGCTTTCAAGTGAGCAAGGACATCCGAGTTTACGCACTGTCGGACCTTAGGTTGCCGTCGTAGTTATGGATCAACAGATCACAGATTCGAAATCAGCAGACGTGCCACCCTCGTCATCGAATGACGGCAATATCACGAGGCGCATCATCTGACGCGGACCCGGAACGGAAACAAGACGACCACGACACAGAATTACAAGCTGGCCGAGTCCCTGAGAAGCCACACACGCGATCTGTTGTTTTTATCGGCGACGCCGCATCAAGGGAACCCCTATCAGTTCTGGTCCTTAATCCAGCTCCTCAACGATCAGCTCTTTTTTAACCCGGATGAGTTGAGCAACCATCGCGGCATCCTCGGGCGCGTGATGATTCGGCGCACCAAACGTGAGGTGACGGACGCCGATGGTCTACCGATATTTCGCCGCCGCCAAGTCAATACCGAACGTTTTCCGCTGGCTCCCAGGGAGCGGGAATTCTACGATCGGCTGAGCGAGTACCTGCGGGAAGGTTACAATGTTGCCGGGATCAACCAATCCCGAACGACGCGCCAGCAGCGCGCCATCGGCTTTGTCATGGCGACCTTTCAAGAAATCATGTCATCGAGCCCACGCGCTATCCGGCAAGCTCTGCGACGACGCCTCCTCGTTCTACTGGTACGCAAACAGTTGACGCTTGAAGCGAAGCGGCGCTCAGGAGCGTCCAACAGCGAGGCGATTCTCAAGCTGCAAGACGAAATGCTGCAGGTGGCGCATGCGATTCTCGGCGAACAGACCACCGATAATATGGATGCTGAAGCCTATGTCTTACGGGTGCGTCGCCGGCTGTTGAAGAAGCTTGAGGAAGATTATGAAACTACCGCCTGGTCGCTCGATGGTGATGAGGCAGCGGAAGAGGGTGTATTCGCGGAAGCCGATATTCCTCAAGAAATAGAGAAGGTGCGGAGTCTCATCGATCTGGTCCCCAAGGGAACGGATCGCCGTTTTGACAGATTGATGTCGGCGATCAGCGATCTTTGCCGCCAAAACCCGGACGAGCGGTTCGTCATCTTTACGCAGTACCGAGACACGTTGGAGTTTCTGACAGAAGAACTCGGCAAGGTCTACGGACGTGAGCGCATAGCGAGGATCGTTGGTGGGCCGCTGGAAGACAAGATTGCCGCGATGGAATCATTTTGGGATCCCGACGGCGCCCGCTTTCTGATCTGCACGTCGGCCGGTGGGGAGGGTATTAACCTTCAGATCGGCCACATCGTCTTAACTATGACCTCCCGTGGAATCCTATGGCCGTCGAGCAAAGGATCGATCGAATTCACCGCTACGGCCAGCAAGAACAGTTCAGGTTTACAGCTTGCTTGCTCAGGATACTGTGGCAGAACAGATCTACGCACTGCTTGATCAAAAATTGTTAGAGATCGCGCGGTCCATCGGTAAGACCGATACACAAGGAAATCTCTGGAGGATTTCCGCAGCGATATTCTTGGATACCTTGGCAGCCGGCCAGACTACCAAGATTTATACAAACGTGCGTTACTCGATCGTGATTATCGGCGTACCGACGCTGAAATTAAACGGATGATGGAAGAGGCGCTTCGCGGGCTCGATCTGCAATTGAAAGCGCCTTGGAAGCAGAAATAAACAACTGGCTACCTAGCCGCCAATCGCGGATCGGCTTGAACATAACTTTGGTGGGGCTGCATCACTGACCTAAAGCACTCCTGAATTGATTCCGCTTTTCAGCCGCCTTTACAGCGGCTATTCCAGCGCGCGGGTAGAGGACCGGCGCCGACCAAACGGTTGAACAACTGTTTTAATCGCCCTCTCAGAATTAGAATTTGATGGGCCGTTTCGCGTACCAATCCGGGTCAGCGGGCAAAATACAAGAAACAAGACCTGGCCCTCGGCCCTTTGTCACCGTGGCTCTTTTCGGCGAATCGTTCGGCGCTGCCACCGATGCTGCTCTTGCTTCCATAGTCGATTCGGACTTAGATATAGCGCTGTTATTACCCCAAAAGCTAGAGGAGGTCTAATGGAACCCATCTCGCCCGCAGCGCTCGCTTTGGCCAATGAAAAGAGTCGCAGACTGAGAGATCTCGTGCGCGCGCCAGAAATCCTTGTCATGCCCGGTGCCTACGATCTACTCAGCGCCATCCTGTTCGAGCAGATGGGTTTCACGGCCATCCAGGGTACGAGTGGCGGAATTGCAGCTTCTCTGGGTTATCCTGACGGCGAGGTGATGAGTCGCGATCTGTTCGTCGAGATATCTGGCAAATTGGCTGCGACTGTGTCGGTGCCATTCAATGCTGACGGTGAGCGCGGTTATGGGGACGAAGATGGAGTCCGGGAAACTGTGCGCGCGCTGGTAGCGCGTGGCGTGGCGGGTATGAATCTGGAAGATGGCGCGGGTGGCAAACCCGGTGGTGCGCGTGGCCTGGTACCGGTTGCCGAGCAGTTGGGTAAGATCGCGGCAGTCATTGAGGCGAGGCGCGCGCTGGGTAGCGAGTTTTTTCTCAACGCCCGAGTGGACGCCTTCCAAGTTCTCACCGACAATCCCAAGATAGCGCTTGAGGAGGCGATCAAGCGCGGCAACGCCTATGCTGAAACGGGTGGCGATTGTATCTTTTACCTGAACCTTCACGCACGCGACACTATTCGCATCGTCGCGAAGGAAGTCAAAGCCCCCGTCAGCATTCTCGCCGGCCCGCAGTCGCCGAGCATGAGTGAACTGCAAGATCTCGGCGTGGCGCGCGTGAGCTATGGTTCGGGATTCTTGAAAACTGCAATCGGTGCGACAAGGAAATTGGCGCGCGAAATTCTGGAAAAAGGAACCGTGACGGCTATGAACGACGGTATGCAGACGCCGGAGCTTGCCGCGCTCCTCGCGAGAAAGAAAGCGAGTTGATAACGTGAGCGCCGCGCCCTCGGTCGTTTCGATTCACATTGCGGCCACTGGCAAAGCCCCGATGCAGGGCGTGCGGGAAGCGCGCGCTGTGCCAGGAAAAGGGTTGGAAAGTGACCGCTATTTTAGCCAATCGGGGACGTTTTCTAATGATCCGGGATCGGGCCGGGATCTAACGCTGATCGAAGGTGAAGCGCTTGAAGCGCTGCAACGGGACTATCAAGTCGCACTCGACGCGGGTTCTTCCCGCCGCAACATCGTCACACGCGGCGTCGCGCTCAATCATCTTGTCGGACGCGAGTTTTACATCGGTGAAGTCATCGCGCGCGGCATGCGACTTTGCGAGCCCTGTGCTCACATGGAAAAGCTTACAGTAAAAGGCGCGCTGCGCGGGCTGATTCATCGCGGCGGGTTGAGGGCCGATATCGTCCACGGCGGTATCATACGCGTGGGCGATGCGATTCGCCTCGACGAGTTCTGACGAATCATCGGTTATCTGTGGTTATCCTCCGGCACCAGCTCTTCAACGCATTGATTGCTATGTCTTTCCGAGTTTCTCAGAAGGCGGGATCAATGATGTAAGTTCTTATACATTGAACCACTGCTGTCCAAAATAGATAAAAGTTCCGTGGCTGGACATTGATTCGCCTATGATATTCGTGGAATTTTGTTCGCTGACCGCTAAGAAAATCCCCCTTTTTCAAATTTTTCAAAGGGGGAAATCTCTAAGAGGACCGTTTCCCCTCTTTGGAAAAGAGGGGCCAGGGGAGATTTTGGACAAGAGTGACATTGAACTTTGAACCCTTGAACCTCTAATTCTGTGACTGCCTGGGCACTCACCCTCATCCTCACTGCCGCCTTCATTCACGCTACCTGGAATCTCTTGACCAAACGCGCTAGCGGCCATGCCACATTCATGTGGATTGTGGCAGTCTTGTCAGCGCTGATCTACACGCCTGTCGCAGCCGCGATGATTTTTTGGGGAACGCCGATTGGCTGGGCGGGGCTCGTGTTCATGGCGGGAAGCGCGGCGCTGCATACGGGTTACTTCGTTCTTCTGAACGAGGGTTACCGCGCTGGCGATCTTTCTCTCGTCTACCCGCTCGCGCGCAGCACAGGTCCGCTGCTTTCAACCATTGCTGCCATCGCGATTCTAGGCGAACGCCCTACCCCGACCGCAGTGATGGGCGCCCTACTGATCATCACTGGCGCCATCGCGCTAAGCTGCAATCCGCGAAGCCTCAAGCAGCCCGGTGTACGCAAAGCCATGATGTATGCACTGATCACCGGCGCTTTTATCGCCAGCTACACGTTGTGGGACAAACAAGCCGTAAGCAGCTTCGCAGTGGCGCCTCTGCTCCTCGACTGGGGCGCCAACATTTGCCGCGCCTTGTTTCTGACCCCATTTGCGCTACGCCATTGGAGTAAGGCCTGCATTGAATGGAAAACGCACCGGCTGGAAGCAGTGGGCGTTGCCATTCTCGTGCCGCTTTCCTACATCCTGGTCTTAACGGCAATGCAGTTCACGCCGGTAAGTTACGTGGCGCCGGCGCGCGAAGTCAGTATTCTCATCGGCACAGCCATGGGAACCCGCTTGCTGCAAGAAGGTGATGTCCGGCGGCGCTGGCTCGCTGCCTGTGCCATGGTTTTAGGCGTCGTGGCGCTCGCCGTGGGCTAAATCGGGATCATATCCCGCAAATTGATTCATGTATAAAGGTACAACACAGCGCATGACAATGAGCCCCCAGTAGTTCGTATCGCGCCGATAAATCCCCTGTAGCCCCCTTTGCCAAACTTTGCCAAAGGGGGCCGGCCGCAGGGACGGGGGGATTTGCGTGTAGTCACATTTTCATAGGAGGCGCGAAGGCGCCAAGAAAACGTTTTAACTCCAGGATCTCCCGACGGAGTCTAGTCGAACTTTGTCGAAGGGTCGCGATTACGCTTATTGTCATTTCGACCAAAGGGAGAAATCTTCGTTAACCTTCTTTGCGCCTTGGCGGGAGTAAGTTCCGTTGTCGGACGGTTCGCCTTACGCGAGCGCCTTGGTAAAAGCCCGCTTAAGGAACACCGCGATCAAATGGCGCTTGTACTCGGCACTCCCCTGGAGATCGTCCACTGGTTCCGCGACGGCGGCAAGGGCTTCAGCAGCATCGTTCAACTGCTTTTCAACTTGGCTTCGTGGACCAACAAGTGCGGCATCTGCTTTGTCAGATCGGCTCGGCACGGCACTGACGCTACAAACGACGGCACGAGCGCTTTTGATTGCCTCGCCGCCATCAGCCAGTTCGAGCAGAAGCGCAAGACCCAAAGTCGGCCGCTCATGTGTCTGGAATTTAACGTACGCGGCGCGTTGCGACTTCTCGAGCACTGGAATCTCAATGTAGGTGAGAACGTCCTCCCACGAGAGAGAGGTTTCGTATGGTCCGGTGATAAGCTCGTCTATCCCCAATGTCCTTTGGCCGTTTTTCCCCTCAACGAGCGCTTTGGCTTTGAGCGCCAGCAAAAGTGCGGCGGGATCGGAATGGGGCTCGGCGAAGCAGAGATTGCCGCCGATGGTTCCCGTGGCGCGCACACGCACGTTGGCAACTTGCGTTTCCATCCCCGCAAAAACCGCCAACCGTTCTTTGACGAGCGGATTTCTTTCAATGACGCGGTGCGTGGCACCGCTGCCAATTAAAAGCGAGCCGTTTCTAGATTCGATGCGATCCAAATCAGGAACACACTTCACATCGACCAGATGCTCGTAGCGCAAAAGATCGTGCTTCATCGCCAGAAGCAGCTCGGTCCCGCCGGCATAAATTCGGGCATGCTCGCCGTAATGTGAAAGCATTTCGGAAGCCTCGGCAACGGTCTTGGGTTGGTGAATCGTAAAACGTCTGAGTGGCATCATGGTCTTAGTTTGTTTAAGGGTTCAAAAGTTCAAAGGTTCAAGATAGACGATCACACTCATTCGTTGAACCTTTTGGAGTGAACCCCCATTGATCGAATCGTTTTCTTGGCACCTTCGCGCCTTTGCGGGAGATAGTCTCCGATTTCGCTTTGAACCTATTTTTTCTCCCTGAGGGCGCGCCACACCCGTTCCGGCGTGAGGGGCGCTTGCCGGATACGCACACCGGCCGCGCGACTAACGGCATTGGCGATGTTTGCCGCCATAGAGTTAAGCGATGCCTCTCCACCGCCCTTGGCACCGTATGGACCCACACCATCCTGGTTCTGTACCAAGTGGAGCTCGACTTTACTCGGCAGATCTGAGAAGCGCGGCACCCTGTACTCCAACATCGAGCCATTCACCAGTTGCGGCCCTTCATAAACCAGCTCCTCGCACAATCCAATTCCCATGCCCATCGTGGCGGCGCCGATATCCTGTCCCTCCGCAAGCGCTGGATTAATGGCCAAGCCTACATCGCCGACCGTCGCCAGTTTTTCCATCTGGATCTTGCCGGTCTCCTCGTCGACAGACAGCTCGACTCCGGTGCAGGCAACCTCCCAAAACACAGGAAGTTTGGCGAAGTCTCCTTCCTTGCGAATGTAAGCGCGACCGATGACTTCACCGTCTGGCAGTGCATAGTATTTGCTGATAACGTCGGCCCAACCGAGTTGGGCCTCGCCATAGCGCACCCCTCCTCTAACCACCTCGATGTCCTCGACCTTGACCTTGAGAACATCGGCGGCCATTCGAACCATTTGCTGGATGGCTTCACGGCTTGCTTCCATCACGGCGCGCCCCATCAGGGTAGTTGTACGGCTGGCTCCAGTGGAGCGATCATAGGGTGTGATTGCCGTGTCGGAGGACACGACGCGGACGTTCTCAAACGGGATGCCGAGCTCCTCGGCAACGATTTGCGGCAAAACCGTGTGGCTTCCCTGACCCAACTCGGTGCTTCCCGTCAGCAAAGACGCTGAGCCATCGGCGTGAACGCGAATTGCCGTCGACGTCAATGGATACGCGCCGGCGTCACTTCCCGAACAGGCAACGCTCCGCCCGTGCCCCTTCCGCAACGGCTCGTCCCATCCAATCGCTCTGGCGGCGATCTCCAGGTCTTCTCTTAGCGTACCGTCAAACGGGCGCATCTTCGGAAAAAATTCCTCTCCGGGTTTGGCAGCATTCATCAACCGGAATTGGTACGGATCTTTGCCGATTTTTGCCGCCAGCTCGTCGATCTGCGACTCGCCCGGCAAGGTGACCTGTGCGCAGCCAAAGCCTCGATAGGAGCTCGCCGGTACCGTGTTGGTGTAGAAAGAGTAGTTGTCGATCTGAACGTTGGGAATGGCGTAAGGTCCAACGCAGCGGTTGGTCGATTTTTCCACCACTAACGGGCTGTTCTCCGCATAGGCACCGGTGTTCATGTAGATGCGCGCCTGGCGCGCGATAATCTTCCCGTCAGCATCCACGGCCGTGCGCATCCAGGTGTGGGCATCATCGCTGCGCGTTGTGAGCATCGCCTCTTCCACCGAGAGAGCCAGCTTGACCGGCCGGCGGGCTTTCCACGAGCACGCCGCAACCAGCGGCTCAATTTTCGTGTAGGATTTACTGCCGTAGCCACCGCCGACGAAAGGCACGATCAAGCGGACTGCGCTCACAGGCAAGTTGAACACAGTTTTGAGGTCGTGTCGCACCATGAACGGATGCTGGGCAGAAGAGTAGATTGTGACGCCATTGTCATTCACGTCCGCAATGGCCACATAGGGCTCCATCGCATAGGCGTAGGTCATGGGGAAGTAGTACTCGCCTTCGACGACGGCGGCAGCATTTTTGAACGCTTCATCAACGTCGCCCCACTTGAGATGGTGTTCCTGGCAGATATTGCTCCCCTTGCCGGCGGTCACGTCCCCTTCGAAACCGCGTAGCGCCCCCGCTTCAAATATCCTTTCATGGAGCAGAGGCGCATCCTTCGCCATCGCATCGTGCGGCGTCAAAACTGCTTTCAACTCCTGGTACTTCACTTCAATGTATTCCAGGGCCTCGAACGCGGTCCGCTCGTCCACCGCCACAACCGCAGCCACGGGCTCGCCCGCATACCGCACTTTCTCGATAGCGAGCAGAGGATGATCTTTGACGGCATGTCCGTAGTAGGGGTTTAGACCCTCCAGGTTGCTTCCCGTGAGCACGCAATAAACGCCGGGGCGGGATTCGGCGCGGGTTGTATCGATGGATAGGATCTTTGCATGGGCATACGGGCTCCTAAGAACCTTCGCGTGGGCCATCCCAATGAGCCTGACATCGCTCACGTAGGTGGCTCTGCCCGTTACCTTCGCGCGCCCATCACGGCGCGGCACCGATCGATTTACGACTTGAAAGTCTTTCTTCTTTTCCGCGCTCACGATCTCTTCTCCTGAGTTCTCAGACCTGCTGCCCGCTGGATCGCCTTGATGATCGGGACGTAACCCGTGCAGCGGCAGATATTGCCGTCCATGTGATGGACGATTTCCTCGCGCGTTGGCCGCGGATTCTCGTCCAGCAACACCTTGGCCGCCATGATCATTCCGGGCGTGCAAAAACCACACTGAAACGCAAACTCATCAATAAAAGCCTGTTGGATGGGGTCGAGTGTGCCGTCGGCCTGTTCCAAACCCTCTATGGTTAGCACGGTCTTGCCTCTCGCTTCGTAAGCAAGCAGCGTGCAGGAGCTCACGGGCAAACCATCCACCAGCACGGTGCAAGCGCCGCAGACTTGCACGTCGCAGGACACTTTGGTTCCAGTAAGGTTCAGCCGATCACGCAAAACTTCGGCGAGAGTCTCCTCGGCTTCGCACTTGATCTCAATCGGCTTATCGTTTAATTGAAATGACAGCTTCATGGAACACCGAATCAAGTATTGGAGTACTGGAGTGTTGGAGTGTTGTTACAAACCATTAGTCGATCGTAACGCTATTATCCGTCGGGTTAGTTGTAATGCGGTAAAATCGATTCGGCCCACAAGGTCATCTGCCGTTCAAGGCTATCCATGGTGGGATAAATAATCTTGAGCTCGAAATGCTGCACGCCGTTCTCAATAAATTCATCGACACGCCGGCGCACGTCGTCGACCGAACCGAAAATATGGCGATCCAACGCGAACTGCATGCTGTCGATGTCGCGCTCGTAGCTCTCGCTGCTGGTCTTGAGAGTCGGCATCGCTAGCTGCAAACCTTCATCGCGCGTCTTGGCAATTGTAGCGAGTTTCTCGACCGCAATGGTGATCTTCTTCGGATCCCGCCCGTTTTCCCGGGCAGTCTGTGCCAAGATATCGCACCCGACTTTCATTTCCCTGGGCGAAAGCCAGCCGGGAATCCAGCCTTCACCGTACTTTCCGGCACGCTTGGCGGCAAGCTTCATCCAGCCGCCTACCCAAACCGGCGGATGCGGCTTTTGGAATGGTTTCGGAAAAATTTCGGCGTTTTTGAATTCGATGAAGTCACCTTTGTAGGCGGCGATGGGCTGGGTCCAGATCGCCTTCATTGCTTGAATGTACTCGTCGGTACGATCGCCACGCCGCTCGTAAGGCACGCCGAAGACGCCGAACTCGTCGGACTCTCGCGTGGCCTTGGATCCCAGGCCGACTCCCACGAGCAACCGGCCCTTGGCCAAGTGATCCAAGGTTGAGTATTGCTTTGCCGCATAGATGGGATTGCGGCAGGGCATCACCAGACAGGCGACCCCTAAAGTGATGGCTTTGGTCTCGGCCGCCAAATAAGAGAGGATCGTAGTCGCCTCAAAGAAATTCGCCTCCTGGGTATCGCTAAGCGCTTCGAAAGCCCCTGAAGAGATGTGATGGCGATGCATTTCGGTGCTCCACACGACGTGGTCATGAACCCAAACCGCATCGAAGCCCAATTCTTCGGCTTTTTTGGTGGCGTGGACGATGTTTTCAATGCTGGACAGCGGGCCCGAGTTGGGCACACGCACACCAAACGAAATATTGTGCATGCTTACTCCTAATGTTTCTCGGTGATCTCGACTTTGTTGTACTTCAGATAGCGGTTGTACCAGTCAACCACTTGCCCCGCCACGTTTTCGAAATAGTCGTTATAAATGCCGTAATGCGTGGTCTTTCGGTACAACACCAACTTCTTCGGCTCGCCCGCTTTTTGATACATATCGAAGGACTGCTGTTCCGGCGTGACGGCGTCGCCTTCCACGGCGATGAAAAGCACGGCGCGCGGCGAAATCTTATGGACCACATCAATAGGGCTATATTCCAGAATCGCCTCGGCGCAAGCCAGCGGCATGGCGTCGGGAATCTTATCCGCCACATCTTTTTTTATAGTGGTGGTCTGGCGCTCAGGCGTTTGCACCATGATGCCGCCCTCACGGGCGCTCACGATCGCACCAGCGCCAGTGGTCACCCGTTTTTTTCGGTCCTCCTCGATGCTCTTCAGGTAATCGACCCACTCGTACTCGCGGCGCATGCAGTGGAGCCAATCGCGCCCGCTGCTGACACCCAGATAGCTGACACAGCACTTCACCCGCTGATCGATGGCCGCCACATAAACGGCGTTCCCGCCGCCGGTGCCCCCTGAGCCGTACGTGGCGATGCGGTCCGGATCGATCTCGGCACGGGTCTGCATATAGGTAATCGCGTTGCGAATATCTTCCGCCTGCCATTTGGGCACTACCCAACCGCGCTCATTGCCCTCGCTGTCGCCCCAACCGCGGTAATCGAAGCACAGACAGGCGTAACCCGCCTCGCAGAGTTTCTCGAACATCATAATGTAGTGCTTGGCATCTTTGAGGCCGAGAAAGCCCGGTCCCTGAACTATGCCGGCGTAGGGCTTGCTTCGATCTGCTTCCGGTAGATAGAGCACGCCCGCAAGCCTAACCCCTTCGCTGTAGAAATTCACTTTTTCAGTACGCATAGCGCCTCCTCTGGCGCGGTTTCTGGTTTCTGGTTCCTGGTTTCTGGTTTAAAGACGATTTCGTCTTCAACTAGAAACTTGAAACTGGGAACTAGGGACTGTTTTTCTATGCGCGCACCGCGGGTAGCACCTCTTTGCCCAGGTAGTCGATCTGCTGGTACCAATCTGCATAACGGAAGCGAAGATCATAAACAATGTGGTCAAGACCGTTCTTCTCGTATTCTCTGGTGTCTTTTACAACATCCTCCGGTTTGCCGGCCAACAGCAGGCCGCGGATATCTTCGTAGGTCTTGAAGTTGCCGTAATTGACCCAGGTCTTTTTGCTCGGATTGTTACCTTCTTTGATCAAGCCCGGCGTGTTCACCTTGCTAAGTGCGGTGTCGAGATCTTTGTCGATGCTCACGATCGGGATCGCGCCCACCGTGCCCATCGGGCGGCCGTGAGTTTTATACTGATCACGCAGGTAATTAACCATCTTGATGAAGGTCAGCATCGGGATACGCCCCGGCATCCACCCGTCGCAGTATTCTGCCGCACGCCGCGCGGAAGCGGGGGTTCCGCCGCCGTACCATATCGGAATGGGCTTCTTTGGCGTCGGTTTGAGCTCGACATCGGCGAAATCAAAAAACCGGTCCTTGTAGGTGACCTTCTCACCTTTCCAGAGTTTGCGGCAAAGCTCGGAGTTGATCTTCGCCAGATCCGCCCGGTCCTGGAGCGTATTGCCTTTGAATCCTGCTGCTTCGAATTCGTGCTTGAACGTGCCGAGGCCGATTCCCATGATAACTTTGCCGTCGGAAAGCTGACTGAGTGCGGCCGTCGCCTGGGCCAGATGAATGGGGTGTCTGTGGGCAATGACCGTGCCGGTGCACAACGTGAGCTTTTTACATACCGACGATATCGCGGCCAGGATCAGCAAACCTTCGATATGCGTATTGTCTTCCCCTTCCATCCCATGCGGTTCGAATACTAGATGATCTCTCACCCATACGGAGTCAAAGCCGTACTGCTCGGCTTTTTTTGCGCCTTCAATACAGCGCTCCACCGAGCCATATTCGCCAAAATGAGGTAACAGTAAACCAAATTTTAGTTTCGTTGCCATGGATGAGCTCCTTTTCTATGTGAAACAAATATTCGCCTATGGCGCCTGTTCTGCCAGTAGTCTGTCGAGTTCGGCCAGTGCTTTGATAGAATCGGCCTTTTTGGTCCAAACTACGGCGATTGCCAGTGCATTGACCAGTGAAAAAGCCGGGGTAAGTGAATTAACGGTGCTGTGCAATCCCCGTTTCGCATAGAGGCAAACAGCTGCGGCCTTCGCTATGGTCGAGCTGGGAAAGTCGGTAATGCCTAGCACCGGCGTACCTACTTTTTTGGCGTGCTGCAGCGCGATTTGAACTTCTCTCGGAGCCTCCACAAAATCGATGGCAATCAAGACATCTTCGCGCTCCATAAAAGCGAGTTGCTCCACCAGGGAAGTGCCACCGGTCAGAAAAATCCAGCGGACATCTTTCTTCACCCGCATGAGTCGAAAATGCAGCAGGTGAGCAAGAGCCGTGGAAGCATTGAGGCCAATAATAAAAACATGGCGCGCTCGCCATATGATCTCGACAGCTTTGTGAAAATCGGCGAAAGATGCTGCCTGAAGCGTCTCTTGCAGGAGCTGGATATCGCGCTTGATAAGCTTGGCGAAAATGTTTTCATCATTTCCCAGCTCCGCAAATGCCTCCTCCATGCGCGCAGCCGCCCGCAACTTGCCGCGCATCTCTTTTTGAACCTTTCGTCTAAACTCGGGATATCCTTTGTATCCCAAGCTCTTGGCAAACCGCACCACGGTGGATTTGCTGACCCCGACCGCTTGCGCTAGATCGTTCACGTTAGACAACAGCAGCGCCGAGCTGTCGTTCCGCAGATAGTCGCCAATCCTTTTCTGCGCGCCGTTGAGTCCGTTCACTTTGGTGAAAATTTCGCTGAAGGGCATGAAACTTTTGTTTCACGTATCGTAATGAAATGTTCTTGTCAAGCATCGGCCCGCATCCGAAAACTGGCAAAGCAAGCCCTCATTCCAGATCTCAGATGTCCGTATCTTGAAAATCTGAAATTTCCGGATTCATCCGGTAACTCAAACGCTGTTGACAGCGCTTCTTGCTCCGCATAACGTCTCTTCATCGACAAGCAGTAAGGAGGCAGTTCTCTATGGCAGGACCGGTCAAGGAGTTTGAAGTTCATCCCTACGTGCAGTTCATGATGGACAAATACAGTCCTTACAAAAAATGGATAGAGTCCGAAAACGTCCCGATTATCAGCGGCGCTTTCGTGCAGGACGTTCGAACCGAACCGCTCGGCTATTGGAAGCGCAAGGAATGCAAGGGGGCGATTTGCACCTTTTCCGACCAGATGGTGGCGGACGCTTACATTTGTGAAATCGACCCGGGAAAACAGACAAAAGCCCAGCGCCAACTCTACGAAGAAATTATTACCGTTGCTGGGGGTCGCGGCGCGACCAGCATCTGGTACGAGGGTACACCCAAACGTACTTTCGAATGGGAGCGCGGGTCTACTTTTGCGATTCCGCTCAATGCCTGGCACCAACACTTTAATGCCAGCGGCACCGAGCCGTGCCGGTATTTTGCGCTCACGAGCCAACCTGTGGCTTTCGAGCTGTTTCGAGATCCGGAATTCATTTACAACACAAACTACATGTTCAAAGACCGTTTCGACCCGGGCGATCCGGAGTTTTTCTCGAAAGAAGGCAAATACTTCACGGAGTACTACGGCGGCATTCTCCATTCGAACTTTATTCCTGACATCAGAAAGATTAATCTCGTGCCTAGAGAAAAACGCGGCAAGGGCACGCGCAACATGTATATCCATATGTCGGGCAGCGCCATGCTTGCTCACGTATCACAATTCCCCGTCGGGAGATACAAAAAAGCGCACCGCCACGGTCCGGGCGCGCACGTTTTCCTGCTCGACTCAACTGGCTATACGCTAATGTGGAACGAGGGCGAGAAACCGCAAAGATACGATTGGCACGAGGGGACGTGCATCTCACCGCCGGCGGGCACCTGGCACCAGCACTACAACACCGGAAAAGAGCCGTGCAAATTCGTCGCCCTGCACGCCAACACGGCGGTTCAGCGTGAAGAGAAGGGCATCGAGCAGATTGAGTTCGAAGACGAAGACGATTCCATGAGAAAAATGTACGCCGAAGAATGCGCCAAGAATGGCGTCAAGGTCGA
>CAYPHJ010000079.1:0-21327 GCA_964410485.1 uncultured Syntrophobacteraceae bacterium | reverse complement strand
GCTCTCTTCTCATGGCAGTCTCTACTATTTAGTTTTCAAAGACCAAATGAAGCGCTCCGGAACGGAGCAAAGAGCCTTTATAGAAAAACACGCGGAGCTTGTCAAGAAGGCTAGGAGAAAAACACGACGACTAGTTACCGACTATGCCGATACGCTTCGATTTCTCATCCAGACTGTCAACTATAACCAGCGCGACGACCATGTCAAGGCCAGGCCGCCAAACTTAACAATAAAATCAGCTCGCTATTTGAGCAATCCTGTTCTTTCCTACCTCGACCACTCGATGTTGATCACGCCGGAACTCAAAATTCACGTCGCTAACGACCTGTCCATCGATCCTAACGGCGCCCTGCGCAATGAGTCTGCGCGCCTCGCTTCCCGATTTTGCAAACTCCAGATCTATCAGAAGCCGGCAGATCCAGACCGGCTCCGAGACCGAAAAGCGCTTCCTTACGCCTTCGGGCACACTCCTCTTTTGATGACGCGCTGCGAAATACTCGTGCGCAGAGTGCGCCGCCGCCGAGCCATGAAACCGCGCCACCAACTCGGTAGCGAGAGATTTCTTGATCTCCATCGGATGGAACTTTCCGGAATTCACGTCGGATCGCATCTGCTCAATGCTAATCAAATCCGCGTCGCTGAGAAGCTCATAGTAACGCCACATCAGCTCGTCCGATATCGACATGATCTTACCGAACATCTCTTCAGGCGGTTCGTTGATCCCAATGTAGTTGCCCAAAGATTTGCTCATCTTCTGCACGCCGTCTGTGCCTTCGAGGAGCGGCATGGTCACTACCACTTGTGGTTCCTGACCGTATTCACGCTGTAACTCTCTACCTATAAGGAGATTGAATCGCTGGTCGGTCCCTCCCAACTCCACATCGGCTTGCAAGACAACCGAGTCATAACCCTGGATGAGAGGATAGAGAAATTCGTGAATTCCAATGGACTGCTGTTTGCGGTAACGTTGCTTGAAATCTTCCCGTTCGAGCATTCGCGCCACCGTGTATTTGGCGCTGAGCTCAATCAGGGAGACCGCGTCCATTTTTTCCATCCAGCGATGATTGAATTCAATTACCGTGGAGTTAGGGTCGAGCATTTTGAAGATCTGCTCTTTGTATGTCTGAGCGTTTTTCTGAACCTCAACTCGCGTCAGCTGCTTGCGGGTCTCGGACCTCCCGGATGGATCGCCGATGAGTCCGGTAAAGTCTCCGATCAAGAAAATCACCCGATGGCCCAGTTCCTGGAACTGTTTCATTTTCTGAATCAGCACCGTGTGACCGAGATGCAGATCCGGCGCCGTCGGATCGAACCCGGCCTTGACTGTTAACGGCCGCCCGCGTTTCAGTTTGTTAATGAGTTCATCCTCCGGAATCACCTCAGAGGCACCGCGTTTAATAATTTCCAGCTGTGTCGCAATGTCCTGGAACATCGTACCTACCCTTCCCAAGAAAGCCGCAGGCGACGAATGTGCTGAGCCTTACCGCTGCGCTCATCGACGTCAACGATCACTCCTTGCAAGACGACATCACCCTTGGCGATTTCGAACTTGCGCGGAAGCTGAGTAATAAAACCGTTGATCACAGCCTCTTTTTCGATGCCGATGACCGAATCCAAGGGTCCGCACATGCCGAGATCGGTGATGTAGGCAGTGCCTTGGGCCGAAACCCTCTCATCGGCTGTTTGGACATGAGTGTGAGTGCCGAACACCACTGAGGCTCGCCCATCGAGATACCACCCCATGGCCATTTTTTCGGACGTCGCCTCTGCATGCATATCCACGATAATCACCGGCGCATGCTGCCCATGGTCGTTCAGGATCCGATCTACGCAGCGAAACGGGTCGTCAACGTGTTGGGGCATGAAAACCCGTCCTTGTACATTCACGATGAGCGCCTTTAAGCCATTCCGATTTTCCCACTTGCACCAACCTCGCCCCGGCGCACCGGCCGGGAAATTCGCCGGCCGCAGCAGGTGATCATACTCGTTGAGATAGGGGAAGATCTCTTTTTTCTTCCAGATATGATTACCCGATGTCAGAACATGGAGACCGCCTGAAAGAAGATCTTCAGCGCTCTTGATGTCCACCCCCATGCCGCCCGCGGCATTTTCAGCGTTCGCGATAGCCAGATCGATACCGTCTCGTTTGATCAATCCAGGAGCGAGCTCTCGGACTGCCGTTCGTCCCGGCCGGCCAACCACGTCCCCGAGTATCAAAATACGCATAGCTTTCGTGCTCGTGCTCGTTTGTCGGATTGGAAATTTAAAGGTTCGGTTCGGTCACGAGTCGCGAACACGTCCTTCCTATTTCGCATAATCCACGGCTCTGACCTCGCGGATCACCGTAACTTTAATCTGGCCCGGGTACGTCATTTCGCTTTCGATTTTGCGTGCGATCTCTCGGGCCATGCGCGCCGCCTCGTCATCCGACACGAGGTCGTGTGCCACGATGATGCGAATCTCTCTGCCGGCTTGGACCGCATACGACTTTTCAACACCTTTGAAAGAGTTTGTGATTCGCTCCAGCTCTTCGAGCCGCCGGACGTAACTTTCCATCATTTCTCGGCGCGCTCCCGGGCGAGCGCCTGACAGCGCATCGGCGGCATCGACCAGGGGTGCCAAGATCGTTTCGGCCCTTACGTCTTCATGATGCGCCGCAATGGCGTTGACGATTTTGGGAGACTCCCCGTATTTCCGAGCCAGCTCCGCGCCGATTATCGCGTGCGACCCCTCCACCTCGTGATCAACAGCTTTTCCGATATCGTGCAACAGCGCAGCCCTCCGCGCTTGCTTCTCGTTTAAACCTAGCTCCGCTGCCATGACTCCGCAAATGAACGCCGCCTCAATCGAATGAAGCAGCACGTTTTGCGCGTAGCTGTATCGATACTTCAGCCGGCCGAGGAGCTTTATCAGTTCGGGATGAACGCCATGAACCCCAACATCAAAGATCGCCTTTTGGCCGGCTTCGCGAATGGCTTCCTCCAACTCCTGTTCGGACTTACGCACCACCTCTTCGATTCGGCCGGGATGAATACGCCCATCCGAGATTAGCTTTTCCAGCGATAACCGAGCAATCTCACGGCGGATAGGATTATGGCCCGAAATGACAACTGTTTCCGGCGTATCGTCAACGATCAGATCAATGCCGGTGGCTGCCTCGAGAGCGCGAATGTTACGGCCCTCTCGACCGATGATTTTTCCCTTGAGCTCATCGTTGGGCAGCGGAACGACTGTAACCGACCGTTCCGCGACAAAATCGCCCGCCAGCCGCTCAATGGCCAGGGCGACAATTTTTTGGCTCTTTCGAGCGGCCTCCTCCTTGGCTTCTTCTTCAATGACGCGTATCCGCTTAGCGGATTCGTGCAGGGCCTCATCCAGCATCTCATCCATGAGAGTCTTTTTCGCCTCTTCCCGCGTCAGTCCTGCGACCTGTTCCAATTGTCTTCGTGCCTCAGAGATGTGGCGATCACATTCGGAGCCTTTCTCATCCACACTTTTTTCTTTGAGTTTCAACGAGACTTCCCGCCTGCTGAGCTCATCCTCCCGCTTCTCGATCGATTCGAGACGCTTGTCGATCCCTTCCTCCTTGCTAATGACGCGCCGCTCTTGATTTTGTAATTCCCGGCGCGTTTCCCGGACCTCCTTTTCAAAATCCAGACGTTCCTTGAGGAGACTATCCTTGGCCTGAATCTCGGCCTCTTTTTTGATTGACGCCGCGTCTTTCTTGGCTTCTTCGATGATTCGGCTCGCAGTGCTCTTGGCCAGCTCCAGTTGTATTTTTTCTTGCTTGCGCCGAACCCAGGCAATAACCAGGGTCACGATAGCTCCCAACAACAAACCAACCACACCGAACACTATGCTGTACTCCACACCGGCACCTCCTTTCCTCGGAATAAAAACTATGGAGCCCGATTCGGCCGGATCGGCTCACGGACACAGTCGATCAGCCGCTTTTCAGTGACGATAAAATGGACCTTTTGATCCCACTCTTCGACAGGAACCTCGTGGGCGAGCTGAAAATCATACGCCAATCCCACGCACGTAGCCTGCCCATGCAGCTCTCCCAGTAACCGATCATACCAGCCTTGGCCCCGGCCCAGCCGGTTGCCTCGGCAATCGAAGAGCACCCCCGGGACGAACACAATCCGCTCCCCTTCGGCCTGCCAGAGCTGACGGTCACCTACTGGCTCGGGGATTCCAAAGCGACCAATTTGCAGATCACCGGCTGAAGCGATCTGTACCAATTGCAGCACACCCTGGGGCATCGCCTTGGGATAAAATACCTGTTTTGGTGCCTGCAGCGCATGCTGCAAAATTTGATCGGTACGAACCTCATTTTGAACAGGACTGTAGAGGGCGACCCCGCGTGCAGCGATGTAGCCGACAAAGGAGACAGCTCTCCCCTGGATCAAGGCACTGCGGGAGAAACACTCCTCCGGTGAAAGCGCGCTACGTTTGGCAAGCGCCGCAGCTCGCAACACGCGTTTTTTTTCTGTAATCGTGGCTCCCCACATACCCAGACGGAGAGGGGTGGGCGAGAGAGGATGAGAAAGAGGATCGCAAAACTGTGTCTAAAGGTCCAATCTGCGAGTCAAAACGGTTGGACCCCTAGACAGCCGACTCTCGATGGCCACGAGAGCCATGACTCTATCAACGGTTAGCAGCGGAATAAGCACCTGATTCTTAGGTCTTTCTATAAGTGATCGCCAAACTCTTGTAGAATCCAAGAAAGCAAGAAACCAAAAGACAAGATCCATTGCTATCGCTTTTCCTCGTTTCTTCATCTCTGCACGCACCGAGCTTCAAGTTCCCCGCATCGTGCGGTTTCAGTGGATCAACCAAACCTGGGCGCTAAATTTTGCCTTGCGCGTGTTGGGCTTGCAACGGCGTCAAGCGACAGCGACCTTGTTATTATTTTGTTGATTCCAAGTTACCTCCGCTGATCATGCACCCAGCAGGGGAACGACTCCAATCGATGTTGTTAACCCTCCTCAGTCAAAGACACCGACAGTTTCTTAGATAGCTGGTTTACCCTGCGCAACATGTTTTCGTGCGCGTCCTTCAGTCGATAGTACTCATCCGCAATATTGAGTGCCGCCAGCATGCCGATGTTTGCCTTGGCGAGGGGCTTGGCCGAACGCAATAGCTCCTGCATTTTGTCATCGACATAGCGTGCCACCGTCAACATGTACGCTTCGTCAGCATCACTGCTAATGGTGAACCGCTGGCCGAGAATCTCAACCTCCAACGCCCTTTTCATTTTCCTCTCCGGCTATTCGGGTAAATCGAGGCTCGTAAATTGGCCGATAATTTTGTCCAAACGGTCTTTGATTTCGAGACGCTCGCGCTCGTACTGCCGCAGCTGCCCCTTCAGGTGATGCCACTCGGACTCCTTCTGCTGGAGCTTTTTCTCGACGGATGCCTTTTCTCTTTTGACCCGCTCGTGCTGTTCGATCAGCCGATTTATTTTCTCTTCCAATTGTTCGATATTGTCGGCACTCATGGGACTCTGCGACGAAAACTCATGTTTGAGTTTAGTTTCAACCCTATTCCTTGTCAAGCTGAATTGCGGCTGAAGCGAACAGCCGAATTGGGAACGATCCGCCCAACCTGAAAAACGAGTCCAGCCAGCGCTCCAAAGAGATTTATGGCTTGGCTCCATCCTCCGACCCGGCTCCGTTTTCCGCCGAGTTGTCATAACCCAATACGACTTCCCATGGAATGCTACAGTGGGCTATCACCAGAGCGTCAAATCTTTCCCACCAGCTGATGTCACGCCCCTCGCGGCTAAGCAATCGGACCATCTGAGCCATATCCGTGATCTCGGACGGATCCAGTGCGGGATGAAAAGCCGGCATGGTGCCTCGACCCTCTGCAATAATCCGGCGGATTTGAGCGTTGCTTTTACGCTGCACGGTCTCCCGAAAATCGGTCGGCGGCACCGGCAAAGATGCGGCTATAGGACCGTCCCCTTGGCCCGACGGACCATGGCAGCTAAAGCAGCGTTGCGCGTAGAGATTGTCCATTCTTTCGTTGCGACCGCAGCCCAGGGGTATTAAACAAACGATCGCTAATAACAAGAGGTATCGTGTCATCATCCAAACTGCGTTCTGCCGAAACGTTTCCTGCCAAAGGGGCGGTAGTGAGTCTAACAGACTTCTCGTCAGACCTCGACCCGACAGGCCCGGCGTGCTCAGAGAACATCTATTTGAATACGCGGGCTCTTTGCAACGCCCGGCGATCCGTTCGAGCCGCGGATTCGCTGCTGCAAACGAAGTCTGCACGGAGCGGACGAGAAGCGGAAAGGACATGACCGACATGGAGATGAGCACGCATTTCCAGTTGAAGACAATCTCGATGCCACGCTCATAAAGCCATTGGCCCAGTGGGCTGCGGCGGCTGAAGATTTTGAGCAGGATCAATCCCGTCGAAACCGACGGCATGACCCAGCGGCAGCAAGACGATCGTTCGATCACGCTTTTGAGCGGCCACTCCTTGCGCACGAACAGCCAAGCAAGCGCGATGCCGAACGGTAGGATCAGCGTTGTGGCGGCAAGACCGACGCCGAGCGAAAAAAAGCTCCGACCTCCGAGATCAATGGCACGCTGTCGTAAATCGAGATCTCGCCGCGCGCCTGCTCCAGATCATGAGTGGCGCGGTATGAGCCGGACTGCGAAGGCTTTGATCACGGCGACGACCTTCTCTTCCGGTTTCAAACCCAACTCATGCACCGCTTGGCGGGTCACCGCGCAGGTGAGGGGAAAACCGACGTCGAGCTTGATTTGCGTCAATGGCCCTGTCGGCGTGATCTCAAGGATGACGCCTTTGAGGCGATTGCGCGCGCTGCCGGCAATCCCAAGCGACCTTTCCAAGGTGACGTCTTCCGCGCGGAGGCAGACATAGACTTCGCGCATATCCTCGCCCGGGTCCAGCGCCCACAGGGAAGCTTCGCCTACACGGACCGCGACGAGATCTTCATGCCGCGATGTGATGTTTCCCGCCACGATAGTCTCCACACCGAGCGAACGTGCGACATCGACATCCATCGGCTCGCTAAAGACCTCTTCTGGTCGGCCAATCTGGCGTACCTTGCCGCCGACCATGACGACCAATTGATCTCCGAGGGAAAGAGCTTCGGTCCAATCGTGGGTCACGAGCACCGTGGGGATGCGCAGTTCGCGCAGCAGCCTGGCGAATTCGCCACGCACATGTTTGCGCGTTGGCAGGTCCAGAGCCGACATCGGTTCGTCGAGGAGCAGCAGCTGCGGTTCACGCACCAGAGCACGGGCCAGCGCGACCCGTTGCTGCTGGCCGCCGGAAAGCTCCTTGGGCTTGCGATCCGCCAGACCGTCGAGTTGCACCGTTTGGAGTATCGATTCGACCTTGCGCGCTCGATCCCCGCGCGTTCTTTCCTTCAGGCCATAGGCGACGTTCTGCTCCACCGTGAGATGTGAAAAAAGGGCGTAGTCTTGAAACACGTAGCCGATGGAGCGCTTTTGCGGCGGCAACATGATCCGCGCCTCGGCGTCGAACCAAACTTCATCGGCGAACCGGATGTTGCCGCTGTTCGGCCGCTCGAGTCCCGCGAGGGACCTCAGAATTGTCGTTTTGCCGGCACCGGAGGGACCAAAAAGAACTGCGACATGATGGCGATCCGCCGGAAATGAAAAGACGGCTGTAATTGTCTCACCGCCCGGAAAAACTTTTTCCACGTCAACGACGGCCTGCGATAAAACGGTGGTCATGGATTTGCTATGGTTTCGACCAGACGCGCCAGACTTGATGGTGGATCGAATAAAGCAGCATCAAGACGGCGAAGGAGAAAACCAGCAGCACCAGACTGGTTTGCGCTGCGGAAGCGTAATCCAGAGCCTGGACATGGTCGTAAATCTCGATCGACATGGTCCGTGTAATCCCTTGTATATTTCCGCCCACCATCACGACCACGCCGAACTCGCCCATGGTATGGGCGAAGCTCAAAACCAGGGCGGTGATCAACCCCGGAATGGACAGAGGAAGGATCACGCGGCAAAAGGTTCCGAGTTTGAATACGCCCAGAGTCCAAGAGGCTTCGATTAGTCGGCGGTCGATGCTCTGAAAAGACGCCATCAGGGGTTGGACCGCGAACGGCAGGCTGTAGAGAATGGACGCGAATAGAAGGCCTTCGAACGTGAAGGGCAGCCTGCTGCCGACGACGGTTTCGTAGAATCGGCCGAACGGACTCCAGGGACCGATGGCCACCAGCACGTAGAATCCCAACACCGTCGGCGGCAGCACCAAGGGCAATGCGACCACGGCCTCAACCAGAAATTTCCACCTGCGCCGCGAAAAAACCAGCCAGTAGGCGATGGGCAGACTCAGAGGCACCAAGATGAGCGTCGTCATCAAAGCGAGCTTGAGCGTAACCGCGGCGGTGTCCCAGTTCATACGCTCTCCTAGTTGCGCGCCGGTCCTTCGGGAACAAAGAAACCATAGTGTTTAAGTATCGCCTGGCTGGATGGCGACTTGATCCAGTCGTAGAACTCGCGGGCGGCGGCCAGGTTTCCTTTGTCGCGAGCTGCTTTCAGGATCGCCGCGCCCTGGGTCATGCGTGGGAAGGCTTCTAATGGAATTTCCCAGAACTTTCCCCTCGCTTTGACGCTCGGCGCGAGGGCTATGGCAAGTGCGATGATACCGATGTCGGCGGCCCCTGTGTCGACGAACTGGGCGGTCTGGGAAATGTTTTCGCCGAGCACGAACTTGTCCTTGAGCTTGTTGTAGATGCCGTAATGCTGGAGCGCCGAAACGGCCGCCCTCCCATAGGGCGCATGCAACGGGTTGGCGATAGCAACCTTCCTGACCGAAGGATGAAAAAAGGCTTTGGTTTGAAGCTTTTCGACGTCGATGGGGGATCTCGCCGTCACCCAGACGACGATTCGGCCGATGGCATAGATAAAGAGCGTACCGGGTTCGGTCAAGCCGGCCTTTTCCAATTCTAACGGATACTCGATATCGGCGGAAAAGTAGACGTCGAACGGCGCCCCGTTTTTGATCTGCGAGTGAAAGTTGCCGGAGGAGCCGAGCGTGAGCTTTACCCTGTGCGGCAATTGTTTTTCGAACTCGGCCACGATCTCCTTGATCGCAAAGTTCAAATCAGCGGCGGCCGCCACCAGGATTTCAGCGGATGCGTCATGACCGAATGTCCACAAAATCGAGAAAGTTAGCATCACAATAATAAAAAGTTTTCGCATTTGTTACCCGAGACGTTGGTTTTTGTTTCAAGTGTTGACGATGATCTTGCCGGTTTCACGGGTGTCGTAGCCGCCAAGCGCTTCGAGCTCCTCGCGAAACGGTTTGCTGATGATGATGTCGAGGAGCGTTCGGAGGCCGTCAACCGTTTCGTAGTAATCCTTAGGGATGACTAGGTCGTACCGTTCCCGCTGCAAGGGCACGAAGTCCAGACCGCAGATAGCTGCTACCGAGCGCACGCTGATACCGGTGTCAGCGAGACCCGCTTTGACCCGAGAAGCCACGTCGAGGTGGGAAAAGATTTCGTCGCGATAGCCCTTGACCCGTTTGGGGTTGATGCCGGCGGCCCGCAATTGCTTGTCAAGGAGCCGACGCGCGCCGGAGCCATTTTCGCGGTTGACGAGTCTCACGGTCGGCCTGGCGAGATCGGCGACGGTGCGGATTTTCTTGGGATTGCCCTGGCGCACAATAAAGCCTTCCTCCCAGTGGGCGAAGGTGACGACCATAAAATCCATGTCGCCGACGAACTTCCTCAAATCGGGAAGCTTCCAGGCGTCCGAAACCTCTTCCGCAAGATGAATGCCCGCAGCGTGAACTTCGCCGCGCTTGAGCGCGTCGAGGGCGAGGCTGCTGCCAATCAGGCAGGGCGCCACGGTTTCCTCGTCGTATTTGCGCACGTGCTCGCTGGCCAGAAACATCGCCGGATCACAGCCGCCGACGATGATCTTGCGGCGCACCTCCTCGCGGTCCTTGAGCAGTTTGACCTTCACGCGCGACTTGTCGGGGCTCGACTCGACGATCAAACCATCTGCCGTGGCGCTCAGGTTGGCCAATTCCCCGAGTCCCAGAAGCGGGCGCACCAGCACGCGGTGGCCGATTTGCGTCACCTGCGCGCGCACTCTGCCGTAGCTCTGCGGAAGACGGCCGAGCAGTTCTCCTTCGATGATTTCGCCGCTTTGTTTGAGGCTGAACAGGTCTTCGACGCGGCAATGCAGTACCCGGGCGAGTTGCAAGGCTACCGAAGTTGCGGGCGAATACTGATTCGTTTCGACCGCGGCAACGGCCTGGCGAGTGATGCCCGCCATTTCGGCGAGCTGTTTCTGCGACAGTCCGAGCTCCTGGCGTTTTTCGCGCAGATGGTTCTCGAATTCCGGTTGCGGCGGTGAAGGGCTGTAAGATGATTCCATGATACCTAACCTAATGTCATCTATCATGTCATCAAAAGAACTGTCAAGAAAGGCCGCCGTCAAAGGTTAGAGCTTCGTTCCTGAACGGATGGACATGGCACATCACCAAACGAGCAGAACACGCAGCAATGGCCTTCTCTGGCTCTGAACAGCCCCTGGCAGGCAGTGCACTCATAGAAAAACTGGCAATAATCTGTCGGCATCTTCAAACGTTCGGCGTGGCCGCAGTGCGGGCATCTAAGCGTGCTTTCTAGAATGATGTTCACGATCATGATCCTTTCGCTCTGTTTCCCGCCATTCTCCGGCAGGGTGGCAAAGTCGTCAACGGATCGAGCCGTAACGGACAGTGACAGATTTTCTGAAGCCTCCTCACCCCCTTTTTCCGGGGTAGTTGACACGAAAATTTGTTTCGTGTTACGAAAACTATAAAGTATGCATCATCTGTCCCGATTCGGCGTTTCCCTGGAAGAAGATCTATTGGCGGCCTTCGATCAAAGCATCGCCGGCCTTGGTTATCAGAACCGCTCTGAGGCCATTCGTGATCTCATCCGAGATCACCTAATCCAAAAAAAGGTCGGCAAAGGAGATGAAGAAGTTGTCGGCGTAATTAGCCTTTTGTATGACCATCGGACACACCATTTGAGCGACCTTTTAGCCGAGATGCAACACAAGGCCAGTGTCGCGGTCAACGCGAGCCTACATATTCATCTGGACGCGCATAACTGTTTAGAAGTCATCGTCGTTCGTGGAACGGCCAACAAAGTCCACGAAGTTGCCGGCAAGTTGATGGCGACGAAAGGGGTCCAAAACGGCAGGTTAATTACGACTACGACCGAGATCAAGAATTGATTTTTGGCCTGGCGTAACACGATTTACAAGTGGTGCTATGCCGCCGGCGCGGTATGATCATCCCTGCGGCGTCACTATGGAGACGTGCTGGCATGTCGCAGTCCGCAGCACAGGAAATCCATGATCGAGCATCATCACGGACACCATCATCATCATTCAGAGTCGCACAAGCAGTCGAACGTCGCTCTGACCCTTATCAGCTTGGCGCATGGCATCAATCATGCCCAGTCAGCCTTGAAACCCCTTGTCTACCCCTTGGTATTGCTCGAACTGGGCTTCGGGTATGCACAACTCGGCATTATGCTAGGTGTCGCGAGCGCCATCGGCGGCTCTCTTCAACTCGTAGCAGGCGGTCTAGGGAGAGTCATCAAACGTCATCTTTTGCTGGGATTTGGGAACGCCTCGGTCGGTATTTCTTTTGTCTTCGTAGCCATTGCACAGAGTTTCCCGCAGTTCTTTTTTTGGACCGTCATGTCGCGCGTCGGCGGTGCTGCGCAGCATCCAGTGGGCAGTGCGCTTCTTTCGCACCATTTTCGGCGCAAGCATTTGGGCACCGCCCTGGCAACACACTTTACGGCCGGAAATATCGGAACGGCGCTGATCCCACTCTTTGCGGCCATCCTGATTGGACTTTGGGGTTGGCGTATCACGACGATTCTCTTTGCAATTCCGGCGATTTTGGTCGGCTTGGCGATGTGTGCTTTTCTAAGGGACCCCAGAACCAAAGAAGAGACGACTAGCCAGGTCAATGGCTCGTTCTGGCAAGACAGCAAGCACGCCATCAGTAATGGGAGTTTGCGCTGGATTCTGGTGGCAGCCGTGGTCGCTGCCGGAGGGTCCGGGCATGGTATCGTCTCGACCTTCTTACCTCTTTACCTCAGTCATAGTCTCGGCATGGCGCCCGCCGGAGTAGGCGTCGTTTTCACGATGATGATGGTGGGCAGCATATTTGGGCCGCTTGTGGCCGGACGACTCGCTGATCGGGTCTCTCCGCAAAGAATTCTCCTGAGTTGGTACGCTCTGGCAGCAGCGACGACGCTGGCGTTTCCATGGATAAGCATTAACATCTACATTACTTCGGCTGCTGCACTGCTTCTCGGGATGAGCGCTTTTGGAACCCATCCTATCCTTCAGACAATGGTGGCACAGGTCACCGATGACCGAGCGCGAGACATGGGCTTTGCCTGGTTTTACACTGCGGCGTTTATGGCGGGAGCGATCTGGTCGCCCGCAGTAGGATTCATAGCGGAGTTTTTAGGTCTGACGGCCGTGTTCGGAGCAATGGCCGCCTCTTTTGTTCTTGCCAGCTTTTGCGTCATGCTCGGCCAGTTAAACACTATTCCCCAAGGCCACGAGGCAACTGCCGATTCGTGGAGTCACGGCTAAACGTTTGGAATGGAACGGCAGGCATTGTTGACGCAAGCCTTTCTGACCAGCAAAGCGAACCGTAGCGTCCTTGAACCCCACCACACTCACTTGGACAGGGAGGACCAAAATGACACCCCGTAGGACTTTGACATACACGGCGATTCTTGCGCTCGCACTGGCTTTATCGGCCTGTGGCCGGCAAGAACAAAAACAAGACCCGGCTGCTGTGCCAGCGCAAAAAACACTCATGGTTGTCACCACAGTTGCGCCCATCACGAGCATGGTTGAAAACGTCGCGGGTGATCGGGTTCGCTTGATCGGAATCATTCCGGCCGGGATGGATTCTCATACCTTCGAGCCCGTACCCTCGGACATCAAAATCCTGGCAGAAGCCGACCTGCTGATCGTCAACGGACTAGATCTGGAAATCCCGACTTTGAAACTGGCGCGCGCCAACATGAGACAGGGGAGCGCTGTGTTAGCGCTCGGTGATAAAACCATAACGGAAAAAGAATACGTTTATGATTTCAGCTTTCCCAAGGAGCATGGCCACCCCAATCCCCACTTGTGGCTCGATCCGGTACACACCATGCGTTACACCGAGCTGATTCGCGACGAGCTGGTGCGGCTCGATCCCGATAACAAGAGCACCTACGAACAAAACGCCGCGGCTTTTTTGAAACGGCTGGAGATGCTCGACCAGGCCATCAGAGAGTCAGTTGAAACCATCCCACCGACGAACCGCCGTCTACTTACCTACCACGACTCATGGCCTTACTTTGCCCGCCGCTACGGCTTTCAAGTGATTGGCGCCGTGCAACCATCGGACTTTTCGGAGCCGAGTCCTCGCGAAGTGGCCAGGCTCATCGACCAAATACGCAAAGTAAAAGTTCCTGCAGTCTTTGGCTCAGAGGTGTTTCCCAGTCCGGTGCTGAAACAAATCGCTCGTGAGACAAAGACCCGTTATATCGATCAGTTGCGCGACGATGAACTACCGGGCAAGCCTGGAGAGCCCATGCATTCGTACCTCGGAATGATGATTGAGAACCTGACCATTATGTTTGAAGCCCTCGGCGGGTCGGCCGAACCTTTGCAAAAAATCGATCCCTCCCCGGTTGCCGGCCATCACGCAGATTATCGGCGCACGACCTGACCTGGTTTATGGACAATTATTCTGAGGCTGGCTCCCGCCCCTACGGGACGCTCCATCCGCACGGCGCGCCGGAGCCCCCTATCCACGCGCCTGCGGGCACTCCACTTGTCGAACTGCAGCAAACTAGCAGTGGCTATGGCGACCAGCTCTCGATTATCGATGTGTCGCTGAAGATCTGGCCCGGACAATTTCTCGCCATCGTTGGGCCTAACGGGGGCGGCAAAACGACACTTTTGAGAACCGTCCTGGGCATGATTCCAGCGCAGCAAGGAAAGCGATTTTTGCGCGGCGCCGAGCTGCGCGGCCCGATTGTGGAGGGAATCGGGTATGTGCCCCAGCTTGAAACAATCGACTGGAACTTTCCCATCACTGTCGAAGAAGTCATCCTCATGGGTTTTTTTCGCAAGAACCACTGGCTGCGACGCATTGGCGCGACCGAAAAGCAAAAACTCGAAAAGGTCATGTCCCGGCTGAACCTTACCGATTTGGGAAAGCGCCACATCCGTGAGCTGTCGGGAGGGCAACAGCAGGCCGTATTTCTCGGACGTGCCCTTGTGGGTGATCCGGAACTGATCCTCCTCGATGAACCGACCGCTGGCCTCGACATAAGGTCGCGCGACGACGTCGTTCATTTTCTTCACGAGATCAATCACCACGGCGTAGCCATTGTGATCACGGCTCATGATCTCAACTGGATCGCTGCACACCTTCCCTGGGTGGTATGCCTTAATCGTCGCATCATTGCGGAAGGGCGGCCACAAGACGTGTTCACCCCTTCCGTGTTGAAAGAGACCTACAGGGGCGAGATGGTCGTTTTCCAGCACGAGGGCATGATCATGATCGGCGAACGACCCCACTCCTCTCACGAATAACGATGAGAAGTTCCAAACGTTCCAGTCGTTCCAACCGTTCCATCGTTGATGAAGTTCAAATGGTCTAAACGCGCTCCCAGCGTTCGAATCGTTCAGTCTTCGATGATAAAAGCTCATTTGCCCTTGTTATTCCAAGTAACGACTGAAACGACTGGAACTGCTGAAACGTTTGGAACGTTTATGTTCTTGCTGTCCCCCCTTGAGTACGAGTTTTTTCGCAATGGACTCATTGCCGCGGTCGTGATCGGCGCCCTCTGCGGCTATATCGGCGTCTACGTCGTGCTTCGCCGGATGAGCTATATCGGGCATGGTCTGTCACACGCCATCTTCGGTGGCGCTGTTTTGAGCTACGTCGTGCAAATCAATTTTTATATCGGCGCAGGGGTGTGGGCGCTTTTGTCCGGATTCCTTATTCATCTGGTGGGGCGCCGACGGCTGGTGGGAGCCGACGCCGCCATCGGAGTGGTCACGACCGCGAGCTTCGCCATCGGCGTCGCCATCATGTCCACGTATCGGACGTTCACACGCAACATCGAAGCAGCCCTTTTCGGTAACATTCTCGGTATCACCCAAAGGGATCTCTGGATCATTTTGGTTATCGGACTGTTTGTTTTCGGCGCCTTAATGGCCATTCGTCGGCAGCTGCTCTTTGCCACGTTCGATCCGGAAGTCGCTTCGGCCTACGGCGTCTCTAGCGGCACTATCGATCTGCTCTTCATCACTTTGCTGGCGATCACCGTACTGGCCTCCACCCAGATTTTAGGCGTCACGTTGATCGCGGCGGCACTGGTCATTCCTCCCGTCATTGCACGCTACCTCACGCAGCGATTTCAAACCCTGTTGGTTATTTCCCCGATTATCGGAGCCCTGTGCGGTGCGGTGGGCATGTTTTTAAGTTTTCATTTTGATATCGCTTCAGCAGCGATGATCGTCCTGGTGGCCGCGGCGGTTTTCTTCCTCATGGAAGCAATGCTCTTGTGGCGCCGCAAAAGCGCCTCGTTTCCGCTCTGACTATGTGTAGATCGTTTACGGCTGCTCGCGTTGTGCCGCTGGATTGTGTAATGTTGTCGCTGCGTGGCGGAGAAAACCGTGCTTAGCAGCAAAGCGGCCATCTTGGGTCTGTGTCTCGCTCTTCTAGTTATTCCGGCGGCCGTCTATTTCGGCGCGAGCGATGTTCAACGGCCGGAGGATCCGATGGAGGTGGTGCGATCCTATCTCAAGGCGATCTATGCGCGCGACTATCGAGAGGCTTACCGCCACATTTCTTCTGCGGATAAGGCTGTACAGGATGAAACCAGCTACCTCTCGCAACATGTGAGTCTATCCGGCTTCGCTCTGGAGTTGGCGAGAAACCTGGCCGAAATGATGGAAATTTGGCCGGTCGAACGTATCGAGCACTTCGGGCGAGTTCACTACAGGATCGGATACCGTTTGCCGGCCGAGCAACTTGTACCGCAACCGTTTGACTGGGAACCACACAAGCTCAACGAGCTGCCTACGACAGAACAAAAACGGCTCCTGGGACGCCTGCGGGCACCAGAAACAGATGGAAAGACGGTCATGATCGAAGGCCAGGAGTTTTTTAACCTCGTGCTGGAGAGGCGGTCCTGGAAGATTTTTTTTGACTGGAGCTCCGCCACCCCGGTCGAGTTGAAAACCTATGCCAATTTGTCCGATGCTGTTGAGGCACGATTCGTTGCAAGCAGTCTGCTGGTCCAAAGAGACGAACCGTTCCAGGTCGATCTCAGGATAAGAAACCGCGGCAACGATGCCGTGTTGGCGCGCGTCGTTCACCATTTTGAGCCACCGGAAATGGTCGATTACGTTGACATGATCATGTGTGGCGCGCTCGTTCCTTTCGCCCTGCGGCCCGGAGAGGAGCGCGAGATCTCAAGCGGGTATTTACTGAGAGACGGACATCGGCGGGGTGCACGGCTTGCGATCACCTATGAATTTCAAGTGGAACCTTTATTCTCGAGGTGATAAGGAGAAGACGGGAAGCAAACGATCTACGACAGCCGTGAATCAAGCCAGAATGAAACCACCTCCTGCAACCCTCATCGGTTTTCTGCTGCTACTCCTCTCGTTACTATCTCCACTGAATGTAGATTCCGCGGATCGCAGAGCAGCCGAGATTCGAATATTGCTCCAAACTGTTCTGCCGGAGTCGTCCGCTGTTGAAGTGTCCCTGTCGAAAGATCAAATCATCGTCCAACCGGGAGATCTTTTTGAGCTATTCCTTAAAGTCAAAAATCGATCGAAAGAGCCAGTCAGCGCTCGCATCGACCATTTAATCGAGCCGCGAGAGCTTACGGCTTACGTCGATTTCGTCGAATGCGGTTTTCTTGTTCCGTTGACGTTGGAGGCCGGAAAAGAGCAAGAATATTTCGCCAGATACCTCTTGAGGGAGGGTTTTCCCCCTGATGTTCAACAACTGAGGTTAACATATGACGTCAAGCTACGCCGGTTGCTTCGGCTCAGGTAAGAGACACATTCTCATTTGCCTATCAGTCCTGTTTCTGGCGCGGGCTGATCCAGCACACCAACCTGACAACGCTCATCGACCCATCTAACTTTTACGGAGAGAAGTGGCAGGTAAAGGATTGGCTGAAAGATACAGCCGCACTGCTGGAAACAAGACCCACCCATTGAATACCACTCTAGCCACCTGATTGCTTTTGTGGTTAAGTAAAATCAATTTGCTTTGCCGGTAAGATCATAACCGACGTATTTTTTCTCGCTCTGGTTCGTCTAACTCATACTAACCTCAGGAGGCGACTGACAATGAAAAGAGTACCATACTCTTCGGTTTTGCTTATTGTAGTGATTGCGGCCGTCGCGGGTCTGATATTTGTTGATTCCAGCCGGTTCAACCTTTCACCGGCGAGCGCCCATAGTCAGGACCTCGAGTCCAAAAAGATCGTCCCGTTTGTGCCAACTCCGCAGGAAGTTGTGGATAAAATGATTCAACTGGCAGGCGTTAAAAAGGGCGATACAGCCTATGATCTTGGCTCCGGTGACGGCAGAATTGTTATCGCGGCAGCAAAGGCGGGTGCCAGCAAGGCTGTGGGGTTTGAAATTGACCCTGGACTGGTCAAAGAGTCTCGCGAAAATATCAAGAAAGCAGGGGTGGCGGACCGCGCGGAGATTCGGCATGCCGATATCATGACAGTCGATCTTTCCGGCGCGTCCGTTATAACTATGTATCTCTTGCCTGACGTCAATCTCAGACTAAAACCGAGAATTTTGACCCAGATGAAACCTGGCTCGCGTGTCGTCTCGCACGCGTTTGACATGGGGGACTGGAAACCGGACAAAGTGGAACGGGTCAACGGCCGCACCGTTTATCTGTGGACTGTCCCTGCCAAGGCCGGGTAACACCAGTGATTCGGTTTCGCCTGTTAGCCGTTCCAAACACACGCATGGGCTTTTCACCTCGCAGATCGTTTCTCCTGGTAGCGGCGGCAGTGTTGTGGCTTCTGTTGCCGCCGTTTTATCTCTGGCACTTCACGCCGCCTCATTACACGAGCAGCGAACCGGTCGACGTCGTTACGGCCTACCTGAGAGCGGTTTATGCGCGTGATTTTTCTCAAGCGTATCGATTCATCTCGTCGCAGGATCAAGGCCTCAAAAAGCAGGACGTTTACGTGCGCGAGCGCGGAGCTTTCACTGGTTTTTTCCTCGAGGTTTCGCGAAAACTCGCCGCGGCGATGCAAATACGGCCACTCCGGCAATACCCGACCGAAGACGGCCGTATGCACATTACAATAGGTTACAGCCTACCGGACGCCAACGCTTTAGCTCCCCTGGTCCTCGATTTCGACGAAGAGCGATTAGGTTCGGCTTCCGAGATCGAACAGCGGAAAATCCTCGATGCCCTGGACCATTTGGCACGTAAAGGCAATTTGCAGATGATCAAGGGGGAAGAAGCGTTTGTCCTGGTGAGGGAAGCCGCGGGATGGAAAATGTTTTTGGACTGGGCGAGCGGAGTACGGATACGTTTCACCGCCAGTGCGCCTCCTGGCCGTGCCATCGAAGCTCGGCCGACCATCCCGGAGACCATTGGCCGTCCGGGTGAGTTGTTCACCATCGAGTACGTGGTAAGAAATCGGTCGTCTCGTGACTTGTTCGCGCGCATTGCCCACCGTGTCGAGCCCGAAGCCCTGGCCGAGTATCTCGATCTAGTCGAATGCGCACTCTTGCTACCGGTGAGGCTGCCAGCCGGCGCGGAACAAAGCTATGCCAGCACCTATATGATTCGCGGCGACATGCCTGACGGAAGAAAAAACTTAGCCGTTACGTACAAATTTCACGTAGAAGAGTAGCCTGTCCCTTCTCGTGGCGGCTCGAGGGCACGGCAAGGTCCTAGAATGGTCATCATGATGATGGCATGTCGCAGCTCCTGCCTCGTCCGCGGAACCAACCTTCGCCTTAAGTCATGGCGCCAAAAATCGGCAGGAGGTGGCGGGGTTGCCTGTGGCATACTCAAGCGCTCAGCCGTTGCCTGAGGCACTGCGACGCGCGCGGTGGGTTCCTGCCGCGCGCGTCGCGCTTCGGGTAAAGGTCGCGGCGGCCGCGGTGCCTGCGGCTCGCTGTCGCGCCCGCGTCGCGACCGTTGCAAGGCCCAGTTGATCAAAGGCAGCAAGATAAAAATGACCAGAATGAGAAGTTGTTCCAAAGCCACGCTTGTCTCCTACCTTCTCTGGCTCGGCTCGTCTTGCCCCGCAATCGATTGACGCATGTCCGTATCCGCCTGCACATTCTTCATCCGATAGTAGTCCATGATGCCCAAATTGCCCTGCCGGAAAGCCTCCGCCATCGCGCGCGGCACCTCGGCTTCTGCTTCAACCACGCGCGCGCGCATTTCCTGCTCCAGAGCAACCGCCATTGCGCGGCGTTCTTCGGCTTTAGCCTGCGCGATCTGCTTGTCGGCGTTCGCTTGATCGATTTGTAACTTCGCCCCGATGTTATCTCCCACATCCACATCGGCGATATCAATTGAAAGGATCTCGTAGGCCGTGCCGGAGTCCAATCCCTTGCTCAGCACATGCTTGGAGATGTGATCCGGATTCTCCAGGACATCCTTATGCGAATCCGCCGAACCGATAGTGCTGACCATTCCCTCGCCCACCCGCGCAATGATCGTTTCTTCTCCTGCACCGCCCACCAGACGGTCCAGGTTGGTTCGTACAGTGACCCGGGATACGGCAATGAGCTGAATGCCGTTCTTGGCGATGGCGGCGATTTTAGGCGTCTCGATGACCTTTGGGATGACCGACATCTTCACCGCTTCCAAGACATCGCGCCCGGCCAGATCGATAGCGCCAGCGCGCTTGAAGGGCAACGGAATATTGGCTTTGTCGGCGGAGATCATTGCGTTCACGACTCTCACGACGTTGCCACCAGCCAGGTAATGGGCTTCCAGGTCGTTGAGCGGTATGTCGAGTCCTGCCTTAACCGCGCTGATGCGCGCCGTGACAACGGTTGCAGGGGGAACGCGCCGAAACCTCATACCGATAAGCGTGAGCAGCCCCACATAGGCTCCCGACGCCCAGGCGGCGATCCAGAGAGGGATGGGGACAAGGTATAAGACAAAAAATATCCCCAGTACAACTAATATAAGTAAAATGAAACCTCCCGCGACTCCGGTCTCAACTCCAGGCATGTATCCTCCTCCTATCCCAACTGTTCATTTCGTGAAGAAACTCTTCTCGGTCACGCCGTTCTAACTTTCACTCCGAGAACGCCGCACGACAATGCGGTTTCCATCAATGCGCGTTACCACAATCGCTGCTCCGGACTCGATGAATTCCCCGTCCGAAACGACATCAACACGCTCGCCATCGATTTCGGCAATACCGGCGGTGCGCAGCGGCGAGACGGCTCTCCCCTTTTTCCCCTGCCACTTTTTGTCGCCTTCAGGCGCAGATGCCCAGCCCTCCTCCGCAGACAGCCCCGTCTCTAGGATCAATCTCCGCCCGAAAGGCAAGCGCGGAAGAAACTTGAGCAGCACAAGGCTTCCAACCAGTGCGGCGAGCAACGAAAAAACCACGCGTGCTACCGCTCTCATAATGAACTCCCAAGTCGCGCCGGCTCCGACAAGACTCAGACTCATCCCGCCCAGAAGGGCTATGATGCCAAGAACACCAGTGATACCAAAGCCGGGAATCACGAACAGCTCGACGGCCAAAAGGACAAGGCCGGCCGCCACCAGGAGCAGTTCCTCCCAACCGGCCAATTGAACCAACCAGTGACCCCAAAAAAACAGCGTCAGGCTCGAGATCCCAAGCAAACCAGGGACACCAAAGCCCGGGGTGCGGAGCTCCAGAATGATGCCAAGCATGCCAATAGTGATGAGCAGAGAACTCACGATCGGATGCGTGAGAAAACGGACTAGATTCTCAGCCCAGTTAGGCGTTGCGTGCCTCAGCTCAGCCCCGGCAAGCTCCAACTGCTCCAGCACAACCGTAAGGCTGTTGGCGCGAAAATCCGCAACTTTGTGCTTGAGGGCCTCATCGGTCGTAAGTGTCAGAAGCTTTCCTTTCTCAATGATATCAGCAATCTCCACGTCCGCGTCTACCATCGCCTCCGCGATAAGCGCAGGTCGCTTGCGGCTCTCGGCAGTTGCGCTAAATTCCTTGCGCACATAGGAAACCGTCTTCTCCTCGAC
>CAYPHJ010000078.1:0-21461 GCA_964410485.1 uncultured Syntrophobacteraceae bacterium | reverse complement strand
AATTCTCACGGAGAAGTCTTTTCCTCTTGACACCTGCCGTCCAATGGGTGACCCCAACTTCCCGCAACGTCGGTGCGTAATTCCTCTAAACATTCGGACGACATCGTTGACTTCGAAGACACGTAGATCGATTCCCGGCAGTCGGAGTGCTCCCTAAAGGATAGCGCCGGTCCCATCGTAATTTCGACAGGCAAGAGTGATTCTTGTTTCCACGTTAAAAAAGCTCTCGTAATCTCCCGCCGCTCTACTGTGCTAGCGAGCTCCGTTCATCAACGCATTCTGCCTTTCGTCATTGCACTGAGAAATCGCGTCTGAAAACCAGTTGACCTTTATTTGATTGTTCTTCCTATTTCAAAATTCGGGTCAGGGGCTTGGAGGAGAAAAGAACCAGCAACAACTATGGTCGATCGCGCCAAACCCAATTGGTACTCAGTTAGTCCAGGTTACGGCTTCCCTTGACTCGGAAACAGCCCTAGTAGTAGGTATCACACGGTAGTTGAATAGGTCTCAGAAATCGGAGTTGAAAATGAACACAAAAGCATCCTTACCGATACTAGCGCTTCAATTGACAATGCTCATCTTGTGCGTCTCTGCAGCGGCGCTTACCGACGCAGCTGAGCGGGAACTTTTTTTTAAGGGAAAAAGCGTGCGCTTTATCGTCGCAACCTCGGCGGGCGGTGGCTTTGACACGTACACTCGAACCATTGCACGTCACATCGGCAGGCATATTCCCGGGAATCCCACTGCCTTGGTGGAGAATATGCCGGGCGCCGGACAACTCATCGGCACTAAGTACATGTACAATCAGGCAAAGCCCGACGGTCTGACGATCGGCAACTTTCACGGTGGGGGAAGAATTCTTCAGCAGATGCTTGAGGGTGATTCGTTGGGATACGACATGCGCAACTTCGAGTGGATCGGTCTTCCGGTCTCCGACACTCAAGTTTGCGTCCTGACAAAGAACAGCGGCATTGGAAGCTTGAAAGAGTGGCTTGCTGCTACCAAACCGGTCAAGTTGGGGGCTACTGGACTCGGGTCAGGTTCGTTCGAAATCGCTCACCTTGTCAAAGCTGCGCTGGGCCTACCGATCCAGGTCGTCTCTGGTTACAAAGGGTCTGCCGACATTCGTCTTGCCGCCGATTCCGGTGAAGTGGACGGAGGATGCTGGAACTGGGAGTCGATCAAAGTGACCTGGAGAAAAAGTCTGGAGGCCGGGGATGTCAAAGTGATTCTTCAGGCCATGCCGGAAAAGCACCACCCCGATCTTCGCGATGTTCCTCTAGCAAACGATTTTGCGAAAGATAAACAGTCGCGTCAGCTCCTCAAGATTGGTATTCAAGATCCAGCTGTGATCGTGCGTGTTTACTCCTTGCCTCCGGGAACACCCAAAGACCGGGTCGCCACTCTGCGGACCGCATTCATGTCAACGATGCGAGACCCTCAGTTCCTGGCCGAGGCGAAAAAATCCAATCTCGATCTTGAGCCCAAATCCGGTGAGGAGATTGAAACGCTTGTCCGTGACTACTTTAAATCGGACCCTTCAGTGGTTGGAATCCTGAAAGAGATTCTCAAACCCAAACGATAAAACCATGGCATGGGACATCGAAGGGCTGAGTATAGCCGGGGCTAATTCTCTCATTCAAAGCGGCTCGTTGTCCTCGGTGGAGTTGACCACTCAGTTTCTAGAGCGGATCAGCAGACTCAATCCAGAGCTCAATCTCTACCTCACCGTGGATGGCGAAGGCGCATTGGCATGCGCGGAGCGCGCCGAGAAAGAGATCCGGGCTGGACGTTATCGCGGCCGGCTACACGGAATACCATTCTCGATCAAGGACAATCTGCTGACGAAAGGGTTACGGACTACGGCTGGATCCGGGATCCTCGCCGACTGGGTTCCCAGTTACGACGCAACGGTCATCGCCAAACTCAGGGCCGCAGGAGCGATCATCCTGGGTAAAACAAACATGGATGAATGGGCACTGGGGGGAGCCACCGTCAACGCGCATTACGGGCCCGCTCACAACCCGTGGGACCCAAGTAGGATTACGGGCGGCTCAAGTGGAGGCTCCGCAGCCGCAGTAGCCAGCTCCATGTGTCTTGCCTCGATCGGAACAGATAGTGCGCAGTCGGTGCGAAACCCAGCCGCAATTTGTGGCGTAGCGGGCCTCAAGGCAACCTACGGACGCGTCAGCCGTTTTGGCGGCGTTCCGGGCACCGGAGGTTTTTCTACCGATCATTTTGGAGTTCTGACTAAGACCGTCGAGGATTGCGCGATCGTTCTGCAGGCAATCGCTGGCTACGACCCGCAGGATCCAACCAGCGCTAACGAACCTGTCCCGGATTACTCGCTCGGCCTCGGTGCGGACATCCGTGATCTCAAAGCGGGAATTATCAAGGGTTACTTTGATGACATCTTAATTGGCGAGGTCAAGGATATTTTCGCAGCCGCACTGAAGACCCTGCAGTCGATTGGATTGAAAATAGAGGAAGTTGAAGTCCCGTACATGGACCTCATTCCTGCCGTAAAAAACTGCACAAGCCGGGTGGAAAACGCGGTGGCACACGAGCACTATTTGCGAACGAGGCCGCGCGATTACAGCCCCGGTGTCCTCTATGCCTACGCCACCGCTTTGTTGACTCCTGCGACGACATACGTAACGGCACAACGAGTGAGGCGGGTAATCTGTCGCCAATTCGACGAGGCCTTGGACCGAGTGCAGGTTCTAGTTGTTCCGACGATCGCACATCCGACCCCAACCATCGAGGAGTCGCAGCGGGGTTCGATGTCGATAGATGGCCGCGAGATCAAACTTCAGGATAGCCGGGGCAGCTTAAATAGCCTTTGTACCATTCCGTTCAACATTACCGGTCTTCCAGCACTGAGCGTCTGTTGTGGTTTCACATCGTCCGGCATGCCGGTTGGGTTGCAAATCGCCAGCAGAGCCTTTCAAGAAGAAACCGTTTTGCAAGTTGCGCATGCGTATGAGCAGGCAAGCCAATGGTACGCTAAAAGACCACGCCTAACCTGATCCAGTCCATCATGCAGCGCCGTAAATCGATACGATAGTCGAGGTGGTTCAATGAAAGAAGCGGTAAGAAAACTGAACGAACAATATGGATTTAACCTGAGCGAGGCGGAGATCGAGCTGATCGCCGGGCAGGCCGAGGCTGCTGAAAAGCTCTTTCAAAGACTCTACGAGGTGGATCTTTCCGGGGTAGCACCAATTCTGAAGATGGATATGACGGAGCGAAAGTGAAAGAAGCCGAGATCAGTTTAGAAACCATTGCCGCCCTCTCAAAGCGGATAAAGAGCCGAGAAGTTTCCCCTGTGGAGGTCACGCGACTCTATCTCGAACGGATTGAGCGCCTTAACCCAAAGCTCAATGCATACGTGACCGTCACGGCAGATCAGGCGCTGGCGGAAGCAAAGATCGCCGAGCATGAAATCGGCGAGAACCGGTTTCGAGGGCCACTCCACGGCATCCCCGTTTCCATCAAAGACAATATTGCCACACGAGGTGTTCGCACAACGGCTGGATCCAAGATTCTTTCGGATTGGATACCTGAATTCGACGCCTGCTGCGTAACAAAGCTGAAGGCGGCAGGCGCCGTTCTCGTGGGTAAGACGAACATGCACGAGTGGGCTCTCGGAGGAACCACCATCAATCCCTACTACGGAACAACATGCAATCCGTGGGATACCAGCAGGATCGCCGGAGGCTCGAGCGGCGGGTCAGGTGCTGCCGTCGCTGCCTCGATGTCGCTGGCCTCTGTCGGCACGGATAGCGCCCAATCGGTGCGTAATCCTGCTGCCATGTGCGGAGTAGTCGGACTCAAGCCCACCTATGGGAGAATCAGCCAAGCCGGAATGGTGCCCGGCACGGGGGGATTTTCCACGAATCACCTCGGGATCCTAACAAAGACTGTAGAAGATTGTGCCCTGGCACTCGAAGCCGTTGCTGGAGAAGACCCAAACGACCCGTTGAGCGCCAAACAGCCAGTTCCAGTCTATTCAAAAGCAATAGGCGCTCGGGTTGAAGGTGGTAAGATTGGCATCCTGAGAGGGTATTTCGACGAGGTCATCACTTCGGAAGTGAGAAAGATTTTTCTTGAAGCCATAGATGTCCTTCGCTCATTGGGGATGGAAATTGAGGAGGTCTCGACGCCGACTCTCGACTTGATGCCGGCTGTAAAGGTTTGCACAAGCCGCGTCGAGAACGCTATTGCCCATGATTCGTATCTTAGAACTAGGCCCCGCGACTATAGCGACCAGATTCTTTACAGTTATATTGGCGCGCTTTTGATTCCAGCGGCCATCTATCTCACAGCTCAAAGGGTTCGACGCATTCTATGTCAGGAATTTGACGAATTGCTCCACCGATTCCAGGTCCTGGCTCTCCCCACAGTCCCGTTTCCAGCCCCCACAATCGAAGAGTGCAAAAGTGGCTTTCTTGACATTGATGGCAAAAAAGTGAAGCGCCAGGACGAGCGTGGTGGAGTGGATAGCCTGTGCGCGATTCCGGTTAACGTAACTGGCCATCCTGCTATCAGCATCTGTTGTGGGTTCTCATCCGGGGGATTGCCCATCGGGCTGCAACTCGCCTCACGACGATTTGCAGAAGAGACTCTGTTTGCGGTCGCGCACGCCTACGAGCAGGCCACTGTGTGGAACAAAAAAAGACCACCGGTGGATTAACGCCGGCTATCATCACCAAACGAAAACGGAGGAAACAAAGCAATGATCGCCGAAAAGGATCGAGAAAACATTCTCCAGTACATCACCCGTGACGAGGTGGCGGAATTAACCAAGCAACTCGTCGACATACCGAGCCCCACCGGATCGGAAAAGGAAATCGGAGAATTTATTCTTGCCTGGTACCAAGCGAACGGTATCAAGCCGGTTCGCCAGGAAATTGAACCAAACCGCATCAACGCGGTCGGCATCCTGGAGGGAAGAGGGCGGGGTATTTCTTTAATGATCAACGGACACATGGACACGAGCTTTTCGGGAACCGAAGAAGATCGCCTATTCTGCCGCACTCTTGAACCAGAAAGTGAGCTCCGGGGATCGATTCGCGATGGGAAAGTTTTCGGGCTCGGTGCGTCCAATATGAAGTCCGGTCTAGCCGCCTTCATGGTCGCTGGCAAGGCCCTAAAAAAGAGCGGGATTCCGCTCAAAGGCGACCTCATCCTGGCTGCGGTGGCCGGCGAGATATCGCGGACTCCCATTGGTCCTTACCAATCGGGGGCTTACCGGGGTGAGGGAACCGGCACGCATCACCTTCTGACTTACGGCATCCAGTCAGATTTCGCGATCGTCGCCGATAGGTCGGCCCATTCAATCTGTTGGGCGCAAAATGGTGTTGCGCAGTTTAGGATTAGCGCTTTCGGCAATCCACATGCCGCCTGGGGCGTGAGCCGAGAAGAAAAACCACCGGAAGCCTCCAGCGCCATTTTAAAAATGATGAAGGTCATTCAGGCCGTCGATGGTTGGTCGGCTGAATTTGAAAAGCGTCACGTCTACTCTTCACCGCACGGACCGCTCATTCCCAAAGTTAACATAGGCGCAATACAGGCGGGCGCTCCATTCCGTCCGAACTACTATCCCGGAGTGTGTTCTATCTACATCGATGTTCGGACGCCTCCGCAAATCCGGCCCTTGCAGGTCAAGCAAGAATTGAAAGAGGCCCTCGCGCCGCTTGGTATTGAATTGGACATTGACATGTACGCCTCGAAAATGGGCTATGAAGCCAAAGGAGTCGAACCCGTTATCGAGGTTATCGAAAAAACCTACCAGTCTCTTTTTGGCAAGAAAACCCCGGCTCCCACGGGAGTCCATGCCAGCATTTGGACTGACACCAACATCTACAATGAAATGGGAATTCCCGCGTGCAAGTTTGGTCTCGGTGGCGGGAAAGCAGGGATTCGAGCGGAGCAGATTGCTGTCGAGGAGATCTATCAAGGCGCGCAAGTTTACGCCCTGAGCGCAACAGGGATCTGCAATTGGGAGAAGCAAATCTGAAACGGTGATATTCTAAGTCAAAAGTGTTCTTCTTGCGGCCGTTCTTACTCGGGTCATTTGAGCACCTCTCTGAGTTGTGTAACCGTGGCGGGAGGCAGCTTGAAAAGACCCGCGACGATTTTTTCCAGCTCTTCGCCTGTCAGGGGGTCCAGGTCGAGCTTGGATTTTTTGGCGTCAGCGACAAATTCCGGATCCTTAAGAGTCGCAGAGAATGCTTTGCGGAGCAGAGCGACTCTGTCCTTTGGTGTTGCCGGAGGTAAAACAAAAGGCCGCGCAATAGCAGCCGAGTCATGAATGCCGGCCTGAATTAGCTGTTTTGCCACTTCCGTTTTGGCGAAGTTGATCGCGAGCGGCACCTTCGGAAGTTCGGGATGCGGCTTAGCTAAGGCCTGTACCACGATCACAACGTCGCCAGCTTCAAGACCTCGGCTCCATGTTGCCTTAATCGCGTCGTAACTCCAACATGCGCCGTCGACCTCACCACCTTCCGCTGCGAGACGAATATCCGCGGTTCCCTTGAAGCCGAGAATCAACTGAATCGGAAGATCGATGGCGGCTTTCAGAATCTTCGGAATATCGACGAGCAGGCCGGACCCGGTGCTACCCAGCTTGACCGGAGTCTTGGCCCGCATCCATTGCTCCATATTTGTGATTCCACTGGCTTTGGTTAGGGCGCACGCGGCCTTATCAGGTATGGGCGCCCCAACAAACTGGTATTTGACCGCGTCAAACTCGATGCCGGAACGCCCGGTAAGCTGCTGCATAAAGAGGCCACCTACAAAGTGGCCCATAGTCAACCCGTCCGGCTTGGCTACTCTATAAACGTGGTTGGCAGAGATGAGACTACCCGCTCCCGGCATGTTTTCGACAACGATCGTGGGATTACCGGGGATGTGCTTGCCCATGTGGCGTGCGATGGTTCGCGCATAAGTATCGAACCCACCTCCGGCTGAAAGCCCGACTACGATCCGCATCGTCTGGCCTTTGAAAAACTCATGCGTCGACGCAAAAGTCGTTTCTGCCAGAAGAAGCATAAAACCGATGATCGCGGTGGTAAAAACTCCAATCCGCTGCTTCATATCTCAGTCCTCCAGTATTTCTTCGTTTCTGTCGTTCCTCTATGTCGAACTGGTGATCGCTTTCACTCTCACCATATCGGCATCGAAGAGGGTCTTGCATCCGGGACAGTATAGCTTCTCAAATACATAGTGCCCGATCAGGTCAGTCATGAGAGGACCGGCTTTGATCGGAGAAAACGTCCGCCTCACGCAAAATTCTCTCCAGTTGTCCTGAGCCGAGCAGAGCCTATGGCCGCATCTTTCGCAGCGAATCCAGTCGCCCCCTGAGCCCGAATAAACCTCGATATTTTCACGTAGCGGATGATTCATCGGCTTTTAGCTCCTCGGCTCGCATCCGCATTCTCAGTCTTTTAGTCACCTCGGCATCCACGGCCAAGTCTTCGTTTAGCACAACCCCATAGATATCACGCGCGGCTTGCTGCGATACGATACCGTCCACCACGTCCTGCCGGACTCGCTCTGGGTCGCGCTCGAGCGGGTCCCCATAACCCCCACCGCTTGCCACCCGCATATATACGACATCGTTCTCTCTAACTTCAAAGTCACAGTATGGGAGAGAGGTTGCTTCGCCCCCCAACTCGTCGAGCCTGACAGGAGAACGCCCGCGCGCGAACAGTTCGTTTAATCGGGTGTTTTGCACAAGCTTGATGACGCTGGGGGCACCCGGGTACCCGCCAAAAATACCGTGGCCGGAATTTCTCATGCCAGCAACTCCATACGCCACTCCAGCCAGTCGCTTCTCCGGAGCGTCATAGATCGTATGGGCGGTCTCAGCGCCGACGCCTCCGCGAAACATCCCTGCGCCCGCCGCATCGATTGCGTGCCTCCGGAATAAATAAAGAATAGGAAAGTTCAGCTCGAACCATTCCACGTTAGGGCAGCTCATGTAGCTCCCTCCAGAATCGACTCCATCGCTGTCAGAGCGCCCCCCGTTTCCATCCAAGGCGCCATGAGCCAGATTGAATACACAGTATCGACCGTATTGATTGATCCCGGAGTGCTTGCCGTTTCTATGACTGGCTGTCGGTGCCACGATCTCTTTTTTCCATTTTTCGCTGGTTCCGAGCATCTGCATCAACACCGAACTCGCCAGAAAAGCGACTCCGAACCCACAGGAGGTTGTGCTCAATGATACGGGAGCCGGGTAGGCAACGTTGACCAGCGTTCCCCTTGGCGCGATGACTTCGAGCGGACGGATGACGCCGTGGTTCTTTGGCAAATCATAAGCCAATGAGGAGACAACTCCGATGAAACAAAAACCAAATGTTCCGTGATACGGGAGGTTAATGCCCTGACGCGCTTGGCGATCGGTGCCGGTAAAGTCAAAAACCAGGCGATCCCCCTGCTTGCGCAACGTCACGGCAAGTTTCCAGGCATCGCTCGTCTCCAAAAGAAGCTCTTCAGACCAGGAGCCGTCCGGGATTTCAGAGATTCGCTTTCTCAGAACTGCCTCGGTGTAGCGAATCATTTCCTGAGACACTGCATCCACCAATTCGGGGCCATAGTGATCATACACTTCCTTAATGCGTAACTTGGCTACATGATTGGCTGCCATCTCGCACTTAAGATCGAGACCGACCATTCCCGGCTGACGCGTCATGTGGGTCAGAGTTTCGAACACGTCCCTACGAAGCTTCCCTCTTTCAACTAGCTTCAATCCAGGAATTCTTAGACCCTCGTGGAAGATCTCCGTGGCTTGTGGCGAGTCCCCTCCCGGTGACATGGCTCCCACATCATTGACGTGCACGAAGGTAGCGCTCCAGGCCACGAGTTCGTCCCTGTAGTGAATCGGCGCAACAACATAGATATCCGACTGGTGGATCGCTGCCAGGTAGGGATCGTTTAGCAGAAAGACATCGTCGGGATAGATCTCGTCTCTGTCGAACCGCTCGAGAATTCTCTTGACGGCGAATCCGGCACAAATCACGTGCTGTCCCATGGTCTCTCCCGCTGACAAAATCTCGCCGTCAGGACGGTAAAGGGCGGTCATATAGTCCCGCTGCTGGGTTGTGTTCACCGTTCCGCCCGTACGCTCCAAGGTGATTCCCATCTCCTTGGTGATCTGGTGCAAGCGATGCGATAGGATCTCAAAAGCGATCGGGTCTACCCGGTTTACCAGCAGAGGCATATTTCTCCGTTCAAGCAACGTGCGGGATATTGCAGTTCATCGAGCTTGTGACGAATCCGACCACGACGCCAGTGGCAGCGCTTACGCCGCTTTGCTCCCGAGATGAATGATGATGTTCAAAAACTCGTCCATGGTCGCCCGGTCCCGAGGGTTAACAACGATGGTTGTCACGGGAGTTTCCACTATCGCCGGACCTTCGATCTCCACCCCTGGCCCCAAGCCGGACAGGTCGTAAATGCGGGTTCGAACGAATTCCCCGTATTCTTCAAAGAATACCTCTCTCTCGCTCTTTAGCGCATCAGCCGCGTTCTTTGCGCTAGCAGAATGTCTCTTGATTTGAGGCTTCTCCAATTCTCCCGTAGCTGTAACACGAAAATTAACGATTTCTTTTCCAGCTTCCCGATAGCCGGAACCCGGACCATAGGTCAATTCATAAAGTTCGTCAAAGCGCTGATAGATCGCTTCCAAGTCTTCGGCAGTAAGCGGCTTATCGCCGGGCACCAGCGCAACGTTGATTTCATGCACCTGATAGCGATAGCGCATATCAAGGCTTCTCTCGATCCTGACCTGCTCTTTCTTGAACCCGGCAGCACTCAAATCCTTAACGGCTCGCTCTATTAAACTCGAGAAGTTTGCGTTTACGCGCTCGTGATCTGCGGGGACCAGCAGGCGGTCGGAGTGTCCGTACTGGTAAACCACGTCGGAACTAACGAGGCCTGTTGCGCTATGCACCGAAGCAGTAAGGGGAATGCAGACTTGCTTTACCCCCAGTTCCGCGGCGTACCCGGCGGCGTGCACGGGGGCGGCCCCGCCGAAGGCAAACAGCGTAAACTCCCTTGGGTCGTATCCTCTTTCAACCGTTGCTCTTCGAATGAGATCGCTCATGTGTGCGTTGGCTATCCTGAAGATACCGCTCGCCGCTTCGACCGCGCTCATCCCAAGAGGTTGGGCAATCCTCTCGGTCACAACTGTCAAGGCTTTGTCCTTAAACAGCCTCATTCTTCCGCCGAGAAAATAGTCTGGATTGATGTAACCTAGAATCAAATCCGCATCGGAAACGGTCGGTTCCATCCCCCCAAGACCATAGCAGACTGGCCCCGGAGCCGCCCCGGCGCCTTGAGGCCCTACTTTGAGCAGTCCCGTTTCTGGCTCGATCCACGCGATACTTCCACCGCCGGCGCCAATTGACTCTACCCAGATTTTCGTCGACAGGATCGAGTAGCGAAGCAGAACGGGTTTGTAATCTTTCTCGATGGCTCCGCCGCGAATCACGCTCACCTTGAAAGTCGTTCCGCCCATGTCGGTCGCCAGGATGTTGGGCAGATCCATGAGCGATCCCAGAAACCGGCTGCCTACGACGCCAGCAGCCGGACCTGATTCAATGGCTCCAACTGCATTGCGACAGGTCGCTTCAATACCCAAAACCCCACCGTAAGATTGCATGACCAGTGGCTCATGGTCCAACCCGTTGTCACGTAAAGCCAAGTCAAGGCGCTTTAGGTAAGAAGAAATCTTCGGCCCAATGTAGGCATTAAACGCCATTGTCGCAGTCCGTTCGTACTCTCCGAGATAGGGCGCCACGTCACTGGAGAGACTCACAAAGACACGCGGATTTTTCTCCGTCATGAGCCGTGCCAGCTCGTTTTCATGCATCGGGTTGGTTATCGACCAGAGCAACGATATCGCAACGGACTCAACCCCTTGCGACACCAGCTTGGTCACGATTCGCTCCGCCTCGTCAATGTCGAGCGGAATCACAACGCGGCCCTTGTAATCGACTCGCTCTGTGACCTCTTCGGTAAGCGCCCGAGGGATAAGAGGATCTGGCTTATTCTGGGCGGCCACATGAAACACCTCTGTTTCGGTAAGACCGTCCGTGTTCCTACCCCGCATCATCAACAAAGTATCGGCAAACCCTTTGGTAGTGATAAGCGCGGTTTTCGCCCCTGTCCGGGTAATCAGCGTGTTTTCACCGATCGTGCAAGCGTGGATGAATAGTCTCGTTGCGCCCAACAACTCGCGTTCATTCGCAACTCCGAGGTTCCTCGCTGCATCACGGGCTGCGGCCAGTGCACCTAATGAGAAGTCTTGCGGTGTAGAGAGCGCCTTCCCAATTGTGACGGAGCCTTCCGAGCCCAAGACCACGCAGTCAGTGAACGTGCCTCCAATATCGACACCGACAATATATTGTCTTGAATCCATCTAGTTTTGAAAAAATGCGCGGAGTTTAGGCCGCGCTTTGTTTGATCGGTTTCGTCAGTTCAGGATATCGTTCAGCCGCGGAACTGAGCCAATCCTCAAAGGATCGCGTTTGTGCGATGTTTCCTATAATCGTATCTCTCGGCAAGCTCCCACAACTGTCCCCGTGCTATTTCGTCAGCTCTTGAACGTAACGTATGCCCGCCCGGGACTCTTCCAATAACTTGTCCATGGATGGCGGCCCAAACCTTCTCAGCCGTAATAGGCAATTCTGTAATCTGGACTCCGATGGCGTCATAAACTGCGTTGGCGACCGCGGCAGCGGTAGGCACTGTGCTATGTTCCCCTATGGGTTTACTATGAAAGGGACCCGGACCATCCGTGTCCTTCACCAGAACACATTGATGGGCTGGAACATCGCAAATACTCGGAATCCTGTAGCTGCCCAGATCGGCCGTAGTAATCCTTCCGTCTTCATCTATCAGGTTTTCAAGCAGCGCAAAGCCGAGTCCTTGGACCATCCCTCCCTCGATCTGCCCCTGATGCGTTACAGGATTGATGATTGTCCCAACATCGTGGGCCGAAATCATCCTCAGGATTTTTACCTTCCCGGTCTCAGGGTTGATTTCGACATCGCTCGCCTGCGCAAAAAAACACGAAACACCACTGCGTTCTTTTACCGTAAAATTTCCGCTTCCTCTCAGAGCCTCGCCCTCCACGGCAGCCTTCGCGGCTAGTTCCGCAAAAGTTACATTTTTTCCATTTGGACCTCTAATGAACGCTCCGGATAAGTGAACACTCGGTGGAGAACAACCAAGGAGGTTCGCTGCCATTTCAATCAGCCGCTCGCGTAATATCAACGCGCCCTTGTGAACAGCCTGCCCGCCGACATACGTGATACGGCTGGCGGCAACGGCTACATCGGTTGGAAAAGTATCCGTGGTCCCAAGAGTCACTTCTATTTCACTAGCTGGTAGGCCCAGCGTCTCACTCACAAGTTGCCGAAAGATCGTGTGGGCTCCGGTTCCGGTGTCGGGCACAGTCGTCAAGATATAGACGCGACCGTCTCGTTTGATACCGACCTCCACGTTGGCTTCACCGATATTGATCTCTCTCGCGCAGAGCGCGAGTCCCCTGCCCGTGTACGGCTTCTTTGGTTTGGGGATGGTCTTCAATTTCCTCGAGAGCCCATCCAGGAGCACCCCGCCCAGACCATTTTGCACGCTCAGTCCACTCGCCATGGAGTCACCGCAGCTCGAAACATTGACACGGCGAAAATCCCAGGGATCCATACCGAGTTGTTTAGCTATGTAGTCCATGTGGCACTCGACCGCAAAACTCATTTGCGGTCCGCCAGGGGCCCGCATAATCCCACTAGGAACACAATTTGTGTAAACAGAGAAAGCATCGATCCTTACGTTCGGAATGGAGTAGGCGCCGGCCCCATGCCGGGCTCCTGGCAAATTCACCATCTCGCTGTTCTTAAAGCCCGCGTACGCGCCGCTGTTGAAAACTGCTTTCACCTCCCTTGAGAAAAGTTTACCGTCTTTGACCCCGGTCCTGATCGTTATTACAGATGGATGCCTGGGATTTGCGGCAGTCAGCTCCTCGAAATAGGTCATCACCATCTTCACCGGCCGACCGGTGGTTTTTGCGAGGTAGTAACAGATGGGAATATCCATCAGCGACCCCTTGCCGCCGAAATCGCCACCGATCGGGCACAATTGAAAAGTGATTTTTGTCCCGTCGACTCCGAGCCACTCCGCAAGTTGTTGTCGCGTTATGTACGGCCCTTTGGCTGGTGACCAGATCAGAATCCTCTCTGAGGAGTCAATTGCAACCACAACGGCGTGGGGCTCCAAATAGCCGTGGTGCACCCGTTGGCTGCAGAAGGTTTGCTCGAAGGTTCGATCACATTCTGCAAACGCCTTCTCCGCATCTCCCAGACGCCACTGCGCGTGAGAGTGTACGTTTGCAAGATCAGGCAGAGGCCGCCAAACATTTTCGTAGTTCTCAATGTTTTCGTGAATTATTGGAGCGCCAGAGGCCATCGCTACTAAGGGATCATACACCGCATCCAGCTCCTCGTATTCCACAACGACCCGGCCTAACGCTTCTTCCGCAATGTCCGGCGTTTCCGCAGCGACCACCGCGACCTTCTCTCCGACAAACCTGACTTTTCCCCGGGCCAGAACCGGGATATCCTTCATACTCCTTCCAATCAGCTTCTCAGGAATATCAGCGGCTGCTAGCGCCGTTACAACTCCTCGAACCCTTTTTGCCTCCGTAACATCGAGCCGAACGATTCTCGCGTGAGGGAAAGGGCTCCGCAGGCACTTGCCCCAGATCATGCCCGGGAGCAGAAGATCCGCCGTGTAACGGATTTCTCCCGTTACTTTGGGCCTTCCGTCCGCTCGCGTAACCGGCTTCCCCACTCCTGCGGGTCCGTTTGATTTCTCAAGCGTCTTCATTGAATTTCGACCGGTTTGCGGTGAAATACCCGGACAACTTCAGGCGGGGCGCTCGTTATTTTACGGGCGCCCGCCACGAACGTGGTCACGTTTTAAAGTGTAGTTCTCGCTGCTGATCAGCGCTGTGGAGTGCTTAATCCGATGACCTCTCGGAAATTATCGAGCAGCTTTGGCTCTGTCATGTAAAGACCTGCCACCGTTTTGGCAATCGTCATGGCGTCGACAGGACTGACAACTAGATTGGCCTTTTTTATCTCCGCCAAAAACTCGCGGTCCTTCATGGTTGCCATGAACCCATTTTGAAGTGTAAGCAAAAGGTCCTTTGCTAGTCCCGGCGGCGAGGAGAATGGGAGCGAGGCAGGGCCGTAAGCCTGAGACCCAAGCCTCAGGAGGTCCTGCCCTCTTGTGGTTTTAGCATGGTGGACAGCAACCGGCACCTTAGTCAGATCTGGATGGGGCTCAAGCGTCATCTGGATCACCGGCCGCACAAATCCCGATTTGATCCCTTCTGCCCATGTTACTTTGATCGAATCCCATCCCCAGCATGCGCCATCGATTTCTCCAGACTCAGCTGCAAGCCGAAGCGCAGAGGTGCCTTTATATCCTTCGGTAACGTTGATGGGAAGCCCGAGGACTGCCTTGAGCAGATGGGGCCAAGCTGATGTGGAGTTTCCTGGTCCAAGAGACCCGATGTTGATGGTTCGCTTGGAGGCGAACCAATCCTGCAAACTTTTTATTCCGCTTTTCTCAGTTAGAACGCAAGCATGTCTCTCCGGAGCCGGTGCGCCCAACCAGCCGAACTTGCGCCCATCAAACATCACGCCCTTTTCTCCCAGGACATGTCTGAAGATCACCGAACCCGAGAACATTCCTATGGTTAAGCCGTCGGGCTCCGCCCTGTTATACAGGTGGTTGGCAGCTATCATTTGCCCAGCACCAGGCATGTTCTGCACGATAATATTGGGGTTTCCGGGCAGATGCTTCCCAAAATGGCGCGCAATGATTCGCGCGTAGGTATCAAATCCACCGCCGGGGGCTGTACCAACGATGATTGCCATCGTTTTTCCCTTATAGGAGTCCTGTCCGAACGTTGGATTTGTGTGAAAGATTGCCAAGGCCAAACCGATTAAGAAGATAAACAGGCGCGTTCTACGTATAGTCATTTGCGGCTCCTGTAATAAAGAATAAAGGCCCAAAAGGAATCAGAGATTTTGTTCTCGAAGGCTCGCCCTAGCCACCGGCAGGACGCGGATTCTGCTGCGCGTAGAGTTCTGCATCCGTATATCCCATCGGTTCCGGATCCCGCTGACCAACCATAACCTGCAGAAACACGGGCTCGACGCCATTATTTTGATAGCCGTGAATGACGCCGCCTGGGCAGGAAACGCAATCCCAAGGGCCGAGATTGGTTTCGAGCCGCCGGCCATCTTCCTCCTCAAAGAACACCATCAAGTTTCCCCGTAAGACGAAGAAAACCTCCTCGACCGGATGCGTGTGAGGCGCATTCCCTTCACCGGGTGGCACATGCATAATAGACAGCCGAAAAGCGCCAGCCGGAATGTATTTAATATCCGGTTTCCCGAGCGTTTGCCCGATGTATCGGTACTGAGCCCGACGATAACCGGCGATTTTCGCATCATCAAATACGTCCCAGACAGGCTTGATATCAGGAAACCGGACCGTGTAGCGCTGCACGATCTCTTCGATACTCATGTTGACCACGGCTGGATTGCGTGGATGCCGAGCAATTTTATTCATAAAGTTCTCCCTTTCTCACCAAAAGGCGATTGCTTATCGCTGAAAGCGCTATAACGTGCCGCGATCAGCTCACGGCTGTTCTTTTACTTTCTCTAGAGCCCCTCATCGGCATTCTTCTTTTTTGCATTGCAACATAGACGTTTTCCGCGGTAATGGGCAAATCCCGAATCTGAACGCCAATAGCGTCATAGACTGCATTCGCGATGGCTGCGGCCATAGGTATGGCCCCATGTTCACCAACAGGCTTCGCCTGAAATGGGCCCGGCCCTTCACGGTCTCGGACATGGAACATCTCGTGTTCCGGAATATCACAAATATTCGGGAGCTTATACTCGCCTAAATTGGTCGTGAGAATGTTCCCGTTATCCTCGATGAGATTCTCTATCAACGCGAAGCCAAAACCCTGAATCGTGCCTCCATCGACCTGCCCCTGATGCGTAATCGGATTGATGATGGTCGCCACATCGTGAGCGGAGATAACTTTCCGGACCCTCACCTGACCAGTCTCGGGGTCTATCTCGACCTCTGCTCCCTGAGCGAAAAAGCAGGACGCCCCGGTGCGTTCTTTGACCGTGAAGGTTCCTCTCGCAACCAACGGCTTTTCGCTCAAGATTGCCAGAGAAGCCAATTCAGAGAGCTGGAGCTTGCGCTTCGCCGGCCCCAAGACAACGTCTTGAGTTAGATGTATCTCCGGCGGAAAACACTTGAAGTGGAACGCAGCAGTTTCAATCATACAATCGCGCAGTGCTAAAGCGGCCTTCTGAATTGCCTGTCCCCCCAAATAGGTCACCAGGCTCGCAATAACTCTCAAATCTGTAGGAAACGTGTCCGTAGTCCCAAGGATGACCTCGATGCCTTCGGGCGGTATTCCAAGCACTTCTGCCACGATCTGACGAAATATCGTGTGCGCGCCGGTCCCTGTATCAGGAACGGTAGTCAAGATGTAAGCCGTCCCGTCCTCCCTTATTCCGACCTCTATATTGGCTTCACCAAAGTTGACGTCGCGAAATCCAAGGGCGAACCCGCGTCCAACGTACGGCCGCTTTTTCCTGGAAGCAATCGAGCGGAGCTTTCGACCCATCACCTCCAGGACGCGAGTTCCCATATCGCTATTCAAACATATTCCATGCGGAAGGATGGCTCCGCGTTTGAGCACATTACGGTGGCGGAAGTCACACGGCTCTATTCCAAGCTTGTCTGCGATATAATCCATATGGGATTCCACGGCGAAGTTGACTTGCGCGTCTCCCGGCCCTCGCATGATCCCGCTCGGCGTTGAGTTGGTGTACACCGAAAAAGCCTGAATGGTGAAATGAGGGATGTGATATGCCCCATTTCCGTGTCGGGCTCCCGGTAGATTGATTGTATCGTTTTCCTTGATAGCTGCGTAAGCGCCGCCGTTGAAAACAGCTTTGAAATCCCTGGCCCACAGGCGGCCATCTTTTTTTACGCCTGTCTTGATCGTGATGACAGAAGCATGGCGAGGATGGGCGGCAGTCAGCTCCTCAAAATAACTCATCACCATCTTCACCGGTCTCGCGGTGACCTTGGCTAAACAATAGCAGAGCGGGATGTCCATCAGCGTGTTCTTACCACCGAAGTCACCTCCTATTGAGCCGAGCTGAAAGACGATGTTCTTTTGATCCAAACCAAGCCACTCGGAAAGGTTCTCTCGGTTAACATAGGCCTGCTTCGCTGGCGCTCGGATTATGGCTCGGCCTGAGGTGTCAATCTGAACAATAGCCGCATGGGGCTCAAGGTAGCCCTGGTGGACTCGCTGCGTGTTAAAGGCCTGCTCGAAGACGAAGTCGGACTCGGATAGGCCTTTTTCACAGTTTCCTTGTTGCCATTGGATATAAGAGTGAACGTTGGGAATCTCGGGCAGGGGAAGCCTAAGCCCTTGGTAACTCCTGAGCGCCTCATGGATAATCGGCGCATTCGGGGACATGGCTTGTAGCGGATCGTGAACTGCCGGAAGGTCGGCGTATTCTACCGTTATGAGACTGAGAGCTTCCTCTGCGATCTCGATTGACTCCGCTCCGACCACGGCCACCCGTTCACCGATAAATCGAACCCGGTCCTTAGCGAGGATCGGCATGTCCTTCATTTTAATCCCGATCAACCGATCCGGCAGATCCGAAGCAGTCAGTACGGCAAGTACGCCGCGAACCTTTTTCGCCCGGTGTGTGTCGATCCGAATGATTCTGGCGTGCGGATGGGGACTGCGCAGACACTTTCCCCAAATCATACCAGGTAGACTGTAATCAGCTGTATAGTGAGTCTGCCCCGTAACCTTCGGTACTCCATCCGAACGGATCGTAGAACTTCCCACGAACGCAAAATGTTTGGGCAATTTCAAATTGGCAGATCTCCTGAAGCTTTTGGCTAACATAGCCCACCGACTCTTGTCTACGGAAAGTCTTCGGCGGGGCACGACAAGAGTGCGGCCGAGAGTCTGCAGGCGGGTCGGTGATCGCTAACAAAATGCGCAACCGAGTCCTCGAAGTTTAAAGAGCGGTGGTGCTGCCGGCCGCATCGAACCATATCAGCCAAGGCGGCCGGTTGCACTCCCGGATTTTTTCAGCATTGATCTTGATTGCACTTCGCACGCGACCGGGGACCCATTCGTTTCCTTTGTGGCCTTCAGGCGCAGCGGCACTTCATGGTCACAGAACTCAATACGCGTAGGCAAAGACAAAGTCGCAGAAGGTCTCATTATTGGCAGATACGGGCGCGAGACCGGCCAAGCTACGCAAAGAGCAGCGTCTTCGAGAATACAACAGCCACCGGGGCCTGAAGAGCATTCATGGACCTCGCAGCTCCAACAACTGCGTCGCGAATCTCCGTAGGTCTGCCTACCACTTGGTAAGTGATCCTCAGTGCCTGCAGTAGCGGCTCCGTAGCCCATCCAAAAGGCACCGAGAACCACCTCTCATCGCCAAGCCCGCCGCGGTGACTAATGAGAAGCAATACAGGCACGCCAAACGCAATGGGACCGCGAAGTAATGCATAGGAGGCAAGAGAAAAACCGGTATTCTCAACCAGGAGAGCTGGCTTACTTCCTCCCAGCCAGGCACCCATACAAATACCCGCACCGTCGCTTTCATTGGCAACTTGCACATATTGGATTCGCGGGTCGGCCGAGAGCGGCTGATAGAGTTCCTGAAAAGCCGAGTCCGGGAGGCAAGCGACAAAATTAATTCCGGCCTCAATGATGGAACTGTGAGCTGCGGCCGCGGCGTCCGCTAACATGTTAAGCACCTCCTTGTGCTGTCCGGGTCAATCCGCGTCTCCTGCGAATTTGCGAACAAGAGCTCTTCTGTAATCGAAACAACCTAGCAACTCACGACAGTCGCTAAGGTTTGGGCGGCCCGAGGATCTCGATTTTTTCTTTTCCTTCTATGTACCGGATGAGTGTATATTTATTTTCTTGCCCGTCCATTTTCGGTCCAGGAGCGCGAGGCCCTACCTCAAACTTCGTAACGAGGCACGCTGGACCTCTACCAGAAAAAAACTCGGCGATCGCCGGTGGGACAAGCCCTGCATCCCGGAGGTTGTCACACCGAGCGATGCCTGCAGCCCTCGCCATACCGGCAATGTCAGCCCCTTCAGCGGTCTGGCTCTTCGGTCCTCCACGACTTCCGTAGAGCTGTTCGTTATCGAAAACAAGAATGTAAAGATTTGCCGGCTTGTGTACCGCTATCACTGGAAGAATACTGGGCGCAAGAAGCATGCTTCCATCCGTGTCGAGCGCAATCACTCTCCAGTTAGGCCGGGCTAAAGCCAGGCCAAAGGCCACTTGGCTTACAAGTCCCATCCCCACGAGGTACAAATTACCTGGGCGATGCATCACCTGATGGCAATCGGTCGTAGTACCTGCCAGCGCGGCGACGACTAAATCCGTTTCCGTTAGATGCCGTGCAATCTCACCCAACACTTGTGTCCTCGTTGGTTTCCTTAACGCGCTATTCATATTTTCCCTTCTGGGTAACTCAAAAAATTTCTCAAAAAGAGACCTGGTACGTTGGCCTCTTTAGCTCAAAAAGTCCGAGAGCGTTACCCTTCCCTTTCCACGTGGTACGGCACGTTCAAACTCCTGACGCTTATCCGGAAAAAAGAGAGACGGCTTGGTGGCATCGATCCCCATCTTGCTTCCCAGCCGCCGGAAAGGCTTTCCCGGACTCTCGATAGCCGGAAACGCTAGATCCAGCCGGTGACCATTGGTACCGTCAATCGTAAAAACATCCTTTGCCGGATTCACTCTGGTCGAAACGGCCCACAGTACATCCTCCGCGCTAAAGATGTCCACGTCCTCGTCAACCGCAATCGCGATCTTAGGATGAATGTACGAACTCGAAAGCGCCGCCAGTAACGCATCTCTCACTTGTCCATCAAATTGCGCTGTGAGCTGCAAGATGACCGTAAAGTTTCCCGCCCACGGAGGTACGTAGACATTGTGGAGATCCACGCGACCGCCCACATCACGAACCCGCTCAAAAAGTCCGGCCTCCATTGGCAGCGCCACGAGACGTTGGTGATCCGTCGCAAGCGTCGACTGTAGATGCCGGTAAATTGCGTCATGCCTCATCGTGATGGCCGAGATATCCCACACCTCTTTTTTCCTCACACCATCCGATTTGTATCCCTGAAATTCTCCAAACGGCCCTTCGTCTTCACGGATGTGTGGCGGGACGACTCCTTCGATAACAATCTCCGCGTGCGCGGGGACATGGAGGTCGATGGTTTTACACTTGACCATTTCCACGGTCTCGCCGAGCAGCGAGCCCGCGAGCTCAAACTCGTCGAGCCCGTAACGCCCGCTATAGTTTGCTGCAATCTCATAGGTGGGGTGATGGCCTATGACCATGGCCATTGGCATTGGCTCTCCCCTTGCCTCGTACTTCCGGTAATGCTCATAGTTGTGCCTGGGAGCCATCGAAAACGCAACGCGCCGCCCGTTTAGGCACTGCACACGTAGAAAAGCTACATTCTGGATTCCTGTATCCGGATCTTTCGTGACCGCCATTCCCCCACCGATGTAAGGGCCCGCGTCACCTTCCGTATGAACTGCAATTGGGAGACGAAGAAGGTCTGCGTCCTTGCCGCGCCAAATAATCTCGTGAACTGGACCATCCTCAACCAGCTTCCAAGGTTTCGTACCTAGAGCCAACCGCGAGCCTAGTTCTGGCAGGACATTCTCGGGCGTCGTCTGCAAAGCGATTGCCTGAGCGGTTCGCGTTTTGACCAAAATGTCACAGACCCGCCAACCTGGGTAGCCTTTTATATTTCGAAACAAAAGCGGTTGCTGACTTTCGGAGCAAAGTGCCCCCATTTCCGTTGCGGGATTCACCTCTTTGCGAATTTCCAATAAGTGATCCCCAAGTGCAGCAAGGTATGACCGAAGATCGCTTGCCATTTGATCGTCCCTCTTTAGAAAGCAATAATTTTGCCCAGCTCTGCAGCCACCTCAGGCGATATTTCCAACCACACCCGCAAAAATCTTGGCCACTTCTGCGCCTGGCCGAGGCGCGGGTGTCCTCCCCACCTTGTCAATACTTGATAGGACTTCGAGATCCGCAAACAGTTTTTGTGAACGCAGCGCGAACAACTGCGACCATGTTTACGGGAACCGGAGCGCATGTTAACCTGCAGCAGACTCCAGCTCGCTGAGACCTGGAAAGCCTGTTATTGACCGACGGTCTCCGTCGTGGAGATTTCCCCAATCAAGGGTAATCTTACGGACAATGGACTCAGGGCCCTTCCCGCTGCTTTAAGGCATCCCTGAGTCTTGCAACGAGTTCCGG
>CAYPHJ010000077.1:0-21906 GCA_964410485.1 uncultured Syntrophobacteraceae bacterium | reverse complement strand
ACTCTCGCCGATTTCGATACGCTGGAAAGCGTTTTGCGCGAGTTTGCCACGCGCGCAGGTAAAGACTGAACCGTTCGAGGTTCGAGATTCGAACTTGACCCTCACACGATCCCAGTGGCAGAGGGCAAGGGAATGAACGAATGAACTGGAATAGGGCCCTTACTCTGATTTCTGTTTAAGGATGGCTTCCAGCGCTTTTCTGTCTTCGTCGAGGATACTTTCCTTCGACCGTTTTTGTGCCGGTTGGCTCGGGGGGCCTTTCGTTGGCGATTGCGCCACAGGTTTGGGTTCCTTATCGGCTCCGGCAATCCAACGCTGGATATCGTACCAATAGAACCACATAACAAAAGCCAAAGCCCATACCACGAAAGGTGTCAGAATAAGGACGAGCAGATTCTTCGCCCAATTCTTTTTTTGTCTCTGTTTTCTAGCCACGGAGTTAAAATGGTTTCCAAGAGAGGCGAAATGGCGGTCATGTGGTCAATGGGCCGCCTTTTGGGAAAAGAGGCGGCCGGAGACGGGATTTCCTTCGCGGATCGGGAATATTACCTTCTCGGTCAATAATTTGGTTTGTGCTCAAAATAGTGCGTCGCGTTGATCAGGCGAACGGTTCGCGTCTTGGAACGCATAACGACGCTCTGTGTTGTGGCGCCACCGGGGAAATAGTGCACGCCTTTCAAGTAATCCCCATCAGTTACTCCCGTTGCAGCGAACATCACGTCGCCCGAAGCCATTTCGTCGATGGTAAACTTCTTGTTGATATCTTTGATTCCCATGTTCTTCGCGCGCTCAACCTCGCCCTCGTTGCGTGGTTTGAGGCGACTCTGCATGTCTCCTCCGACACAGCGCAGCGCAGCGGCGGCCAATACGCCCTCCGGAGCCCCGCCAATCCCCAGCAATAAGTCGATACCGGTCTCCGGCTTGGTCGTGGCGATGGCAGCCGAAACATCGCCATCGCCGATTAACCGAATGCGCGCGCCGGTCTGGCGCACCTCTTTTATGAGGGCCTCGTGTCGCGGGCGCGACAGGATGATTACCGTAAGATCCTCGACCTTGCAGCGCTTCGCTTCGGCAAGAGCGCGAAGATTCTCCGTCGGGGTTTTGTCGAGATCGACGACGCCTTTGCCAGCGGCGCCAACGGCGATCTTATCCATATAGGTGTCGGGACAATGAAGCAGGTTTCCCGCATCGGCCATAGCGATAACAGAAAGCGCGTTGGGAGCACCGGTGGCACAAATAGTGGTTCCTTCCAGAGGGTCGAGAGCAATATCGACCTTTGGGCCGCCCGAGCCGACCTTCTCACCGATGTAAAGCATCGGCGCTTCATCTCTCTCACCTTCACCAATGACGACGGTTCCCTCGATCGCAAGCGCATCGAAGGCGCGACGCATTGCGTCCACGGCAGCCTGATCACATGCTCTTTCATCACCCCGGCCCGTCAAGCGTGCGCAGCTGAGCGCGGCCGCTTCCGTCACTCTTACCGCTTCGAGGGCTAAGTTTCGGTCCACGTCTGCCTCCCTTCAATGAGAGCTTCTATGAGGCGGAAAGCCTGTTTGGCGACAATGCCGGTCCTTGCAGCGTCTTTTTCGTTATAACCGACAACCCCGTTATAGCGCGGTTCTTCTGCGTCATAAAGAACGAAAGGCACGGGGTCCGCTACGTGCGTTTTTAAAGCGATGGCGGTTGGGTGATCGGGCATCAGTAGCGCACGCCAGTCTTTTCTATGGGCCATTCCTTTGACAACGGTGCCGACAACCTTATCATCGAAATCTTCGATCGCTTGTATTTTCTTCTCCACATCCCCCATGTGCCCGGCTTCGTCGATTGCTTCCACATGAATGAAGACGAGATCGTTGTTGTCCAGGGAACGAACTCCGTATTCCCCTTTGCCGCGATAATTGGTATCGAGAAATCCGGTGATGCCAGGAACGTGGATACGCTCCAGGCCGGCATAGACTCCCAGGCCATGGATGATGTCCACTGCGGATATGACGCCCCCACGGATGCCAAAACGCTTCGTCAAAGGGGGCAGAGCCGGAGATCTACCCTGACCCCATAACCAGATGGAGTTTGCGGGCTTGTGACCTTCGGCGCGACGTTTTTTGTTGACTTCATGAGCCGCGAGAATCGATCGGGATTCTTGCATCAGCTGCAGCAAACGCTGAGCGCCATCTCCAGTGGGAAGATAAGGGGCGATTTTTTTGCCGGTTATGTCGTGCGGTGGTGTCGTAATTATTTTTTCTTTGCCGTCACGCCAGACCATTAAATGTCGATAGCTAACCCCGGCAAAGAATTCGATGCCGTCCCCGGCCAATTTTTGGCCGACGCTTTGGATAACCTCCGCGGCCTCTTCGCTCGAAATATGCCCCGCGGTAAAGTCCTCCATGTAAGTCTCGTCATCTGTGCCAGCCAGAGTTACGAGATTACAGCGAAACGCGATGTCGTTTGGCTCCAGTTGAACTCCCATGCTGGCCGCTTCGAGGGGAGATCTGCCGGTATGGTAGATCACCGGGTCATAACCCATGATGCTCATATTGCCGACATCGCTGCCCGGTGGAAACCCATTCGGAATTACGTGTGCCAAGCCGAACACGCCGCGTGAGGCGAGCCAATCCATGTTGGGCGTCTTAGCCGCCTCCAGTGGCGTTTTCCCTCCCAGGACTTCTAAAGGATAATCGGCCATTCCGTCGCCTTGAAGAATGATATATTTCACTGGCTCAGCTCCGCGTAAACTGAAAGGTGTGGGCGTTTTCCAGTGCTGTGTAGCTTACCTTGTTCCCCATATAGGAAACCAGACGGGGTCCACTGCGATGTAGTCTCGCTGACGGATGTGATCCACAGCTTTGCGCACCTGCCGTAGAGTCGCTTGTTCCAATGTGATGACAAAGGGCAGAATCTCCTCAGGTTTTGCTTTTAGCCCGAAGCCTTGCGCCAATTCCCGCCGCTCTTCCTGGCTATGTCGCAGCTGCCAAATCTCGGAAATGTTGACCCCCAGCCGGCCAAAGGTCTGGCCGATGTCCCCGACAATACCTGCCTGATCTTTGACGATAAACCTCAGGTAGAATGAGCCTTCAATCTCATCTTCCGGTTGAAGTTTGAGGCTGCCTGGCGCCATTAGGCTCGGGAGATCTGCGTATCTGTGTTGACTTCCGCGGGCCAGCTCGCAGACATCGCCCAAAATCGCCATAGCCGTTGGACCGCCGCCGGCGCCCGGGCCCACAAGGACATAGTCAGCATCATGACCGACACGTGTGCCGCTGCTCCTTTTGCCTTTGAAACAAATGGCGTTCGTCGAACCGTCGATGTTGGCAAGGAAGTTTTCGCGCGGCATCAAGACCGGAGATACGAACATTTGAACCGTCTCTCCGCTTCTTTGCGCGACAGCGAGATGCTTGATGGTGCTTGCGCCGGTCCTACCCGCGTAGCGGAAATCGACAGCCTGAATATCATCGATGCCTTTGCGCCAGATCGTGCCGGGTCGGAGCTGTAAACCAAATGTGATCGACGCAAGCAGCAGGAGTTTTGCCTCGGCATCGCTGCCGCTGACATCCGCCGCCGGGTTGGTTTCGGCGTAGCCCTTCTGTTGGGCCTCCTTCAGCGCTTCGGCGTAACGCTTGCCGCTTTTCTCCATCTCGGAAAGAATATAGTTACAGGTACCGTTCACGATGCCAAACACCGCCTCCGGTTCTTCCACTGCAAAGCTCTCGGTCAGGGATCGAACAATCGGGATGCCGCCACCGACGCAAGCCTCAAAACGGAGTTGCCGGCCGCTTTGCCGCGCCGCGCTCCAGATTTCTTCGCCGAACTCGGCAAGCACGGCTTTGTCGGACGTGACGACTGACTTTCCCTTCTGAAACGCCCGCAAAATATAATCCTTGAATGCCGACAGCTGCGTTGCGTCTTCGCATCCCAAGGCCTCAATGACGATCTCAATTGTCGGATCGTCGGTGACTTCTTCGGGACTTCGCGCAAACAGTTCCGGACGACGGGAGAACCGTTTCTTTCCCTCGGGGTGGCGCGTATACACTTTTCGGATCTCCAAGGCCAGATCGCTTCCGACCAGACCATTGAGATCTTCGATGATATCTTGGACCGCTTCGCCCACCACCCCCGAACCGAGCAGACCGAGGGGCACTTTGCGGCGTGTGAAACCAACAGGCATGTTTGTGATCCCGCGACGCGAATGATCGTTTAAAGGTTGATCAGTCGAGTAGCTGTCCGAGAGCGCGACGGATACTGCGGACGGCCTGCTTTGTCCGGTGCTCGTTTTCAATCAGTGCGAACCGGACATGATGGTCGCCATACTGGCCGAAACCGATCCCTGGAGAGACCGCCACTTTGGCTTCTTGCAACAAAAACTTGGAAAATTCCACGGAGCCCATTTTCTTGGCCGGATCGGGAATCTCCGCCCACACGAACATGGTTCCTCTCGGTTTCTTGATCTTCCAACCGGCGCGATCAAGCCCGTCAACCAGCGCATCGCGCCGTTTCTGGTACGTCAAGCGGATACTCTCAACGCAGTCCTGCGGCCCGTTGAGCGCCTGAATTGCGGCTATCTGGACCGGCTGAAAAATACCATAATCCAGGTAGCTCTTGATTCGCCCGAGGGCTTGGATGATGTCTCGATTGCCGACCGCAAAACCCACTCTCCATCCGGGCATGCTGTAGCTCTTGGATAGTGAGAAGAATTCGACCCCGAGCTCTTTCGCGCCCTGCACCTGGAGAAAGCTCGGTGCCTGATAACCATCAAAAGTCAGGTCCGCATAAGCCAGGTCATGAATGACAATCAGCTCGTGTTCACGGGCAGATTTAACGATGCGCTCAAAGAAATCCGGCTCGACGACTTCGGTCGTCGGGTTATGGGGAAAGCTGATGATCAGCATTTTCGGCTTTGGCCATGTTTGCTTGATAGCCTCTTCGAGATGACCAAAAAAAGCCTCGCTCGTCACAAGGGGAATACAGCGGAGGTCGCCGCCTGCTAGAACAACAGCGTACTGGTGAATGGGGTAGGTAGGGCTTGGGCACAAGACGACATCGCCGGGGTCCACAATGGCCCACGCCAGGTGGGAGATTCCTTCCTTGGCGCCAATTGTCACAATCGCCTCAGCATCGGGATCCAAATCGACCCTATAGCGCCGCCTGTACCAGTCGGAAATGGCGACTCTGAGCTTATAAATGCCACGCGAGACGGAATAGCGGTGGTTTTGCGGCTTGCTTGCCGCCTCGATCAACTTGGCGACGACGTGAGGCGGGGTGGGCAGATCGGGATTACCCATGCCGAAGTCGACGATATCTTCGCCGCGATGTCGCGCTTCCATCTTTAGCCCGTCGATAATGCTAAAGACGTACGGCGGCAGGCGCTTGATGCGCTGAAATTCCACCCGAGACTACCTTATCGTGCTACTAACGAGATCAATATTTAGGTGTCATTTATAAGGCATCGCCGCGCGTGGCGCAACTTGGTTCCCCTATAGTTCAAAGCTTCAAAGCCTTCCGCTGTTAACGCAAAACAACTGGACCGTTGGAACAATTGCAACGACTGGAACGGCTGGAACGATTGAAACGGATCGGAACGGCGGGAACGGCGTAAGTATGCTCCTACCCCACCGCGCCGAGTTGCAGCCGTTTCCCCCAGCGGTTATCCAGAGCTTGTCGCACCACAGCGGACTCCGGGCCTTTCAACTCGGGATCGCGTTCCAGCCAAGCCAATGCTTCTTTGCGCGCCTCCAGTAAAAGATGCGTGTCGCGTGCGAGATTAGCGATGCGAAAGTCGGTCAATCCGGATTGGCGCGTTCCCAAGAATTCTCCCGCACCGCGTAGCGCCAGATCCGCTTCGGCGATCTTAAAGCCGTCGTGCTCATGCTCCATGACTTTAAGCCGTCGGCGGGCGTTGTCCCCGACTCCATTGTAAGCCACCAATATGCAATAACCGGGAGCGCTGCCTCGACCCACGCGGCCACGCAGCTGGTGAAGTTGTGACAAACCAAATCGTTCGGCATGCTCGACGATCATCACCGTTGCGTTGGGAATGTCGATGCCCACCTCGATGACCGTAGTTGCCACGAGTACCTGGAGGTGGCCGTCACGGAAAGAACGCATGACGGAGTCCCTGTCTTCGGAGCGCATCCGGCCGTGCACGAGCCCCACGTTGAAGTCACGAAACATTCCACGGGCGAGTTCCCCCGCCATCTGGGTTGCATCGCGAATTTGCTGGAGTTGTTCCGAAGCTTCCACCAAAGGGAAGACGATAAACGCTTGATGTCCTCGTTTCAGTTCGCTGACAACACGCGCGTACAGCCGCGCGCGGGCGACCCCGGACACGATTCTGGTGACAACCGGATGGCGGCCGGGCGGCATCTCATCGAGAAACGAGACTTCCATGTCGCCGTAGAGCACCATGGCTAGGCTTCTTGGAATCGGCGTGGCGCTCAATAGAAGCATATGGGGAGAACGAGCCAAATATGAAGGCCGTTGTTCCGTATTGACCAGGCGTTGCAATGAAAGCCGCTGTAGCACGCCGAATCGGTGCTGTTCGTCAATAACGCCGAGACCCATACGGGGCGCCTTCACCCCTTCCTGGATGATGGCATGCGTGCCCACCGCGAACAAAATCTCGCCTCGCTCGATCTTTTCCAAAAGAGCAATTCTTTCGCGCGCAGTCACCGAAGCCGTTACGAGTGCCGTTGGGATGCCCAGCCTTTCAGCGTAGAAGCTGCAGTGACGATGATGTTGTTCTGCCAGCAGTTCGGTCGGAGCCAGCCAGATAGCCTGATGACCGCTGTCAATGACAGCAAGAGAGGCGAGCCACGCAACCATGGTTTTTCCGGAGCCGACATCGCCTTGCACCAGCCGCTGCATCGGATGCGCAGCTTCCATGTCTTGAAGAATTTCCTCCAGCACGCGCTCCTGCGCATTGGTGAGAGAAAAGGGCAACAGCTCACGCATACGTGGGCTTAACCGCGATGGACGTGAAATAGCCACCGCGCGTTCGAGCCGGCTTTTCTTTCTCAAGCCTAAACCGAGCTGAAGCGAAAAAAGCTCCTCGAAGACAAGGGAGCGGTGCGCTACAGAGGAAAAACGGTTGAGGGCCTCGACATCGCTATCAAGCGGAGGCTGATGTAATTGAGCGAGCGCTACGGGCGCATCGAGCAACCCTTGGCGATCTGCGATCACATCCGGCAAGCCCTTGGGGACGCATCTGCCGTACGATCGTAAAGCCTGCTCCATCCATTTTCTTAGAAGCGACAACGGCAATCCTCCGGGCCGAAGATAAATCGGCACTATTTTTTCCAGTTGGACATCAGCTTCCGGCTCGAGAATCTCGAACTCCGGATGCACCAGTCGCTTCAATCCTGTCGTACCCAGCTCCACCCTACCGTGCACGACGATCGTGTGGCCGGTTTTAAGGCTCGTACTCAAGTAAGCCGGCGCGTGATACCAGAGGAGTTCCATAGCGCCGCTTTTATCTTGCAACAGCGCCGACAAAATCTGGCTGCGCCGCCGCGGACTGTATTTTTTTTGCACGCGGATCAATTTGCCGACAAAGGTCTCGTCCCTGCCCGGAATTGCCTCACGGACGGTTTTAATCTCACGCCGATCCTCGTACCGGAAAGGCAAATGATAAAAAAGATCTTCGATGGTCTTGAGCCCGAATTTTTGCAATTGTTCGGCGCGCTTTGGACCGATGCCTTTCAGATAACGAAGCGGCGTCTGCAGCGCGCGCAAGGCCTGCGTGACGGCAGATGGCGTGGTCTGGTCTGGAAGCGGCAGAGGTGAAAAATCTCGATTCCGTACCTTCATGAAGGCGCTAGGGCACCGGCGCGGAGTCGAAATCCTGGAGCGCTCGAACCTCGAAGCCGTGCTGCTTCAGATATTCGATGCCTTCGGCGGCCGCCTCCGCACCCGCCATGGTCGTAAAGTAAGGGATGCGATAATCCAGGGCAGAGCGGCGGATTTGATACGAATCGGTCTGGGAGTGCGCATCGTCCGGGGTGTTGATGACCATTGCAATATCTCCCCGTTTGACGCGATCAGCGATATGAGGACTTCCTTCTTGAACTTTTTTTACGACATCGGTCGCGATTCCTCTGGCGCGAAAATAAGCGGCGGTGCCGCGGGTGGCGATGATCTGAAAACCAGCCTGATGGAGTTTACGGGCAATGTCGGTTGCTTTTGCCTTGTCCGCATCCCTGACGCTAATGAAGGCTTTTCCCCCTTGAGGCAGGCACATGCCCGCGCCCAGCTGAGCTTTGGCGAATGCCAAACCAAAGGACCGATCGATGCCCATAACTTCGCCGGTGGATTTCATCTCGGGACCAAGCAGGGTATCGACGCCGGGAAATTTGTTGAAGGGGAAAACGGCTTCCTTAACAGAAATCTGTCTGGGCGCAAGCTCGGCGGAAAGGCCAAAATCCTTGAGCCTGCTACCGGTCATAACGCGCGCCGCCAGTTTCGCCAGCGGAACGCCAATGGCCTTGCTGACAAACGGGATGGTGCGCGAAGCGCGCGGATTAACCTCCAAAACGTAGACCTTCTCACCTTGCACGGCGAATTGAACATTCATGAGGCCGCGAACATTGAGAGCCTTCGCCAGGGCAACGGTGTGCTCCCGAATCTCGGCCTGGATGTCGTGACCGATGGATTTCGGCGGCAGGCTGCAGGCGCTATCGCCGGAATGGACGCCGGCCCTTTCAATATGTTCCATGATGCCGCCGATCACTACCTGTTCGCCATCGGCGATGGCGTCTACATCCACTTCAATGGCATCGTCAAGGAACTTGTCGATCAGCACGGGATGCTCGGGCGAGGCCGCAACCGCATATCTTATATAGCGTCCGAGCGCTTCCGGATCATACACGATTTCCATTGCGCGGCCGCCCAGTACGTACGAAGGTCGGACCAACACGGGGTAGCCAAGTTGCGCCGCGATCTCGAATGCCGCCTCAGAAGAACGCGCAATCCCGCTATCGGGCTGTTTGATGTGAAGTCGGTCTAGAAGATTCTTAAAGCGCTCACGGTCTTCCGCAAGATCAATACTGTCGGGCGAGGTGCCGATGATTTTCACGCCTGCGCGCTCCAGAGGCAAGGCCAGCTTCAGAGGCGTCTGGCCGCCGAATTGAACGATCACTCCATCGGGCTGCTCTCGATCAATGATGTTCAGAACTTCTTCCATTGTGAGTGGCTCAAAGTAGAGTTTGTCGGAGGTATCATAATCCGTGCTCACGGTCTCGGGGTTGCAGTTGACCATGATCGTCTCGTAGCCGTGCTCTCGTAGCGCGAAAGCGGCATGCACGCAACAATAATCGAACTCGATGCCCTGGCCGATACGATTCGGACCGCCGCCAAGAATGACAATTTTTTTTCGCTGCGTCGGACGGGACTCGTCGTCGCCTTCATAGGTTGAATACAGGTATGGTGTGAAGGCTTCGAACTCGGCACCACAGGTGTCAACGGAGCAGAAAACCGCTTCCACGCCTTGTTTTTGACGCAGTCGGCGAATTTGCTCCTCCGTGACGGCTGTCAGTGCTGCAATGCGCGCGTCCGCAAAACCCATCTGTTTCCAGGCGCGCAGGAGCCCCGAGTTGATGTCGGCGACTCTGCCACGATACGCAGAAATGTCTTGCTCAATTGCGATGATCTCGCGGATCTTTTCTAAAAACCATGGATCAATCAAGGAGAGCTGGTAAATTTCGTCGGTTGTCAAGCCGAGTCTGTAAGCATCACCGATATACCACAGCCGTCGCGCATTGGGATTTCTGAGCTTCTCGCGAACGATATCGAGTTGGGGTTGTGGGTGGTCTTCACCCTCACCCCTACCCTCTCCCTTCAAGGGAGAGGGAGAAGAGGGAGGCGCCCCCGTGGACGGAGAGAGGGAACGATGAGTCTCTCCAATCAAGGATGCGGAAGAATGCTCGTCTCCGATCAAAAATGGGGAAGAGTGAGGCTGCTGTACCGAGGGGGAAGGCGGGGTCGCAGCGGCGAGCTGCGGCTCGAATCCAAAGGAGCCGATCTCCAGTGAACGCATGGCCTTCTGCAGCGCTTCTTTGAACGTGCGCCCAATCGCCATCGCTTCGCCCACTGATTTCATCTGCGGTGTCAAAAGATCTCGGGCCTGGGGAAATTTTTCGAAGGTAAACCGCGGCATCTTGACCACCACGTAATCGATGGTCGGCTCGAAACAGGCGGGAGTTTCGCGCGTGATGTCGTTGGGAATTTCATCCAGTGTGTAACCTACGGCGAGTTTGGCCGCGATCTTTGCAATGGGGAACCCGGTGGCTTTACTGGCGAGCGCCGAGCTGCGCGAAACCCGGGGATTCATTTCTATGACCACCATGCGGCCATCTCGAGGGTTTACGGCAAACTGAATATTTGATCCTCCGGTATCAACGCCTATTTCGCGAATCACGCGGAGCGCGCCGTCGCGCATGATTTGGTATTCCTTGTCGGTCAATGTTTGCGCCGGCGCCACGGTAATAGAGTCGCCGGTGTGGATACCCATCGGATCAAAGTTCTCGATGGAGCAAACGATGACGACATTGTCTTTGTGGTCGCGCATGACCTCCAGTTCGAACTCTTTCCAACCGATGACAGATTCTTCGATCAGCACTTCGTGGACCGGAGAGATGGCCAAGCCCGCCCGAACGACTTCCTTAAAGTCTTCCAAGCCATAGGCAAAGTTACCGCCGCTTCCGCCTAGGGTACGCGAAGCGCGAATAATGACAGGAAAACTGAGCCTCTTTTGGATCCGCATCGCGTCGCTCAAATTGCGCGCGTAGCCGCTGCGGGGAAGGTCCAAGCCGGCGCGGCGCATGGCGGCTTTGAACAAATCACGGTCCTCGGCTTTTTTGATGGCCTCCAGTTTTGCGCCGATCATCTCGACACCGTGGCTCGCCAGCACTCCACGTTCGGCCAATTCAATGGAGAGATTGAGAGCGGTTTGGCCGCCCAGGGTGGGAAGCAGCGCATCCGGCTTTTCCTTGGCAATGATCTTTGTGACGATGTCTACCGTGATAGGCTCGATATAGGTACGGTCAGCAAAGCCAGGATCGGTCATGATCGTGGCCGGATTCGAGTTGACGAGAATGACCCGATAGCCTTCTTCCTTCAGAGCCTTGAGCGCCTGCGTGCCGGAATAATCAAATTCGCACGCTTGGCCAATCACGATCGGCCCAGAGCCAATGAGTAGAATCGCCTGAATATCGGTTCGTTTGGGCACGGTGTTTAGGTGCGATGGGTTTTCATCATTTCAGTGAATCTGCGAAACAGGTAGCTGGCATCGTGCGGGCCCGGCGACGACTCGGGATGATACTGAACGGAAAAAACGGGCAGCTCACGGTGCGCCAGGCCCTCTACCGTGTGATCATTCAAATTGACATGAGTTACCTCCACCGCCCCTTTCAACGAATCCGCGTCCACGGCAAAGCCATGGTTTTGCGCCGTGATTTCGACCTTCCGGGTGGTCAAATCCATGACCGGTTGATTTCCTCCATGATGGCCGAACTTGAGCTTGTAGGTCTTGCCTCCCAATGCCAGTCCCATGATCTGGTGTCCCAGGCAGATGCCGAAGATTGGTTTTTGTCCGATTAGTTTGCGCACATTGTCTCTGGCGTACGGAACGGCGTCAGGGTCCCCGGGTCCATTGGAGAGAAAAATGCCGTCAGGATCCAGCGCCAACACATCCGCGGCAGGCATGGTGGCGGGCACGACTCTTATCTCACAGCCAGCCTCGGCGAGATTGCGCAAGATATTGAACTTTATCCCGTAATCGTAAACCACGACGCGAAATCTCACCCTATGCGGCGCGCTCTGATTTTTTCCCCGCGCAGCCCACTTCTTGGTGTTTTGTTGGCTGAAACCTTTGCCGAGCTGCCAGGTTCCTTCTTCCCAGTCATAAGGCGCTGCGGAGGTGACATTGCGCACGAGATCTATGCCTACCAGTCCGGGCGCCGTTTTTGCCTTCGCCACGACCCGTGCCGGCTCGAGCTCGGTAGTTGATATAACTCCTTCCTGGGAGCCGTGATCGCGCAGATGGCGCACCAGGGATCTTGTATCGATGCCTTCGATGCCGACAATGCCGTGCTGTTTCATGTACTCATGAAGCGGCTGTGTTGCGCGCCAGTTGCTTGGCGTCGCGGTGTATTCCTTGACGATAAAACCCCGCACGAAAGGACGCCTGGATTCGACATCCTCCGCATTGACACCGACATTGCCGATCTGAGGATAAGTCATCGCGACGAGCTGGCCCTCGTAGGACGGATCGGTCAAGATTTCCTGATAACCGGTCATGCTCGTATTAAAAACGACCTCTCCCGCCGCCTCGCCATCGGCGCCGAAAGCTAAGCCTTCGAAATAACGGCCGTCGGCCAGGGCCAGAATAGCTCTACTTGAAGTCATGCGCTTCCCCAGATTGCGCCTCTGCGGGACTGATGATGGAATAGATGACCACCTTGTCTTTCTCATCGTGTTCGGCCTCTCTGAGCTTGACGCGCACTCGCTCACGCTCAGAGCTGGGAATATTTTTGCCGACGTAATTGGGTTTGACCGGAACTTCACGATGGCCGCGGTCGATCAGCACGGCCAGTCGCACCGCTCGTGGCCGGCCGGCTCTGAAGATCAGGCTGAGAGCGCTTTTTACCGTCCTGCCGGTGTAGATAACGTCGTCTACCAGAATGATCTCGCGATCCTTGAGATTCAGCGGGTCAAGTCCGGCATCAAGTGGCACAATGCTCTGAATCTCATCGCCGCTCGCGTAAATCTCAATTTCACCGACTTCAGGACTGTGTTCGAGTAATTTCTGTAGCTCGGTGCCGAGTCGGCGCGCCAGATAAGCTCCCTTGGTTCGAATGCCGAGCACGAGCAAGCGATCGGGGTCCTGGCAATCTTTCACGATTTGCCGGCTCATCCCTTTGAGAGCGTCCTGGATTTCGGCTTCGTTCATGATATTTCGTTGCGGCCCGGTTTTATACGGTTCGTAGCCCAGTTCTTCAGCTTCTTTGATCGATTGGAAAGCGGCCAGTTCATTTTTCTTCAACCAGATTTTCAGCGTCTCCTCGAGAGAGCCGTCGTAGGCACAGTAATGTTTCGATTTTACGTTGCCCACGAGCTGAACCTTGAAACGATGATCACAGTAAAGGCAGCCAAAAATCAACGCGCCGGCGGGCCCGCCAAAAAGAAGATGAAAGCGCCTGCGCGCCGAGCCTGGTTCCGTCTGTGTAATGCAATTGGCGTTTGGACAGCGAGGCGCCAGCCGCTCCGGGCTGTCGTAGGGAAACACAATCTTTTTGGCTGCAGCAATCTTCGCCACTTTATTCTGGAACACAAAATGTAGCAAAGCCATGCGTACGGGAACGCCGTAAGCTGCCTGCTTGAAATAGATTCCCCGCCGGTCCCGGTCGACTTCCGGAGCCAGCTCATCAACCCGCGGTAGCGGGTGCATTACGAGAGTGTCTTTGAAGCGCTGCTCTTTGAGAAAATTCTCGCCGATAGTCGGGTATCTTCCCGTAGAGGAACCGTTTTTCATCCGCTCCTTTTGTTTGCGCGTCATGTAAAATGCATCGTATCTCAATCCGGAAACCATCGTATTCAGTTGGGTTTGGATCGCCGAATCCATCTGAGTGAACAAGGCTAGCTGATGAGGCTGCTTCGGAGTGAGATAAAGAGCGTCCGTCTCGGTCACAACGGTGTTCAAATCACCGCAAGCCACGGGAGCGAGGCCGTAGCCGTGTTCACGCTCGAGGCGCTCCAGCACGTACTGCGGCAACTCCATTCCAGGGGCAGCCAGCGTCACGACGTTCGCGCCAAAACGCGCCAATGCGTAGACTAAAGAGTGAATGGTTCGCCCATTCTTCAGATCGCCGCAAATAACGATCGTCAAACCTCTGAGGCGACCCTTTTCTTTTCGTAAGGTGTAAAGATCACAAAGCGTCTGCGTCGGATGCTCATGACCTCCGTCGCCGGCATTAATGACGCTCACGTCCGCGTGTTCCGCCATCGCCTGTACGGCGCCGTCCCAACAATGGCGAACCACAAGGACATCGGCGTAACTGGATACAACTCTGGCGGTATCTGCAACACTTTCACCCTTTGCTGTCGAGGAAGATTTCATATCCGAGCAGCTAATGACGGAGCCGCCAAGGCGGTGCATTGCAGACTCGAACGAAAAGCGGGTCCGGGTGCTCGGCTCATAAAAAAGGGTCGCCATGATGCGGCCTGTGGCGATCCTCTCGCCGCGCAACGTTTCCGAAGCATCGGCAAGATCGAAGATCTGCTCGATCTCATCGTTGGTGAGATCGGCGATAGATATCAGGTTGCGTTGCATCATTTAAACGCTACGCTGCCATTGAGAAACAACAATTTGATCGGTCCCGTCGGATTCCCTTAACATGACATTGACTCTTTGGCCCTCGTCCACTTGAATATTTTTGCCCACGATATCCGCTCGAATCGGCAGCTCTCGGGCGCCACGATCCACCAGAACGGCAACCAAAATTCTCTGCGGCTGACCCAGTCGAGCCACCGCCTCCATAGCCGCGCGAACCGTGCGCCCGGTAAAAATGACGTCGTCAACCAAAACGACCGGCTTGTCGTCAACCGATACTCGGAGGCCGAAAACCCCGCCTGGTGTTGCGTTCTCCTGACGAGCGCGATCATCCCGATAGGGTGTAATATCCAGCGTCGCCACCAGAGGTGTGACATTTCTCAAGGCATGGATTTTTTGCGCTAAGCGGCGAGCCAGATGCACTCCACGGGATGGAATGCCCAAAAGCACGAGATCTTCCGTGTTGGTCGATTTTTCGACAATCTCATGGGCCATGCGGCTGACAGTTTTTGCCAACTCGTCGCCCTCAATAAGGACTCGTCGATCTTGCAGCATAAAAAAACCCTCCCGGTTACCGGCAGGGTCTGTCACACACAAAATGGATAACGGCTAAAGCTTTCATGATGCCTTTTCCGATCTCACAGAATCGGTTAAAAAGGTTGTTTTTTTCTAGCGCGCGCAGGACGGAAAGTCAACTCTCAATTTTGGGTTAAGGTCCAGGTTCAAAAGTTCAAACGTCCCCTCCCCAATTGAACCTGTGAACGTTGAACATTGAACGATCAAATGGGCAGCGCTATAATCCGGGCCTCTATCCGCGAACCGTGAATAACCAGTTGACCGACGGCAACCGGCAGCCTGAAACGCCGCGGCCCGGCGCTTCCCGGGTTGACGAAAAGGACTCCATTTTGGTGAGTGATCGAGGGGCTGTGAGAATGGCCGCTGATGACAACGTGAAAACCGCGAGTCGCCGGATCGAATGCCAGCTCCTTAATATCATGGATAACGTAGAGCGTTACTGCTGCCGCTTTAACGGAGGTGGTCCCGCGCAAATTTCTGGCCCATGCATCGCGATCATTGTTGCCCTTGATTGCAATCACTCTTGCGATTGACTCAAGGCGTCGGAGAACGTCTGGCGTGCCAATATCGCCCGCATGGACGATGAGGTCGACACCCATTAGAGCGTCGAGAGCCTGGGGTCTGATGAGCCCATGCGTATCGGAGATCAAACCAATGCGCTGCGTCTTCTTTTTATTTGCCAAACGGGAACCACTTCCCATAAATGGCCTTCGTTCCGCCTTGATTAGACTTTGGGCTTGGAGTAATGGAGTGGCGGGGTATTGTAGTGCTGGTTTTAAAGCCAATAATTCAATACTCCCTTATTCCAAGGCTCCTTTTCGAGTCTGCCCGAGTTTTCTTCGGAGGTCCCCATGTTCCCACACCTAAAAACACTTAATCTCCAGCAGTGGATCAATGAGAACCGGAGCCAGTGGGGGCAGCGTCGGGTTATCTGGCAAGACTCGGATTTTATCGCGTTCGTGACGCGCGGCCCGAACAGGCGAAAAGATTATCACATCAACCCCGGCGATGAGATCTTCTATCAACTCGAAGGCGAACTCAATCTCCATTATCTGGGAGGCGATAACAAGCGCGAACTGGCCGTGCTTAAAGCCGGCGAGCTGTTGTTGCTGCCGCATAAAGTTCCGCATTCGCCAAGGCGAAGCGAAGGTTCCTGGACTTACGTAGTCGAAAGAAAACGGCGGGCGGCGGAAGAGGACCGTTTCATTTGGGTCTGTGAATCCTGTGGCAACCTGCTTTACGACGTATCGATCCGCTTCGACGAGCCTTCTGCAGCGGTTCAAGCCGCAACGAACGCCATGAAAGCGGACGCAAAGATGGCGACGTGCAAGCGTTGTGGTGAGATCTTAGATGTGTGACGACTGTGTTGGCGCGCCCCGGGTCGATCTTGATTCGCGCAGGGAGAACACCCCATCGCGCTCATGTTTGGACAAGACCGCGCTTGGCCTGGATCGCGCGCCAAACGTTGGGTGGCGTCAACGGTAGGTTCTGAATTCTTACACCGATGGCCTGGGAGACAGCATTGGCTACCGCTGAGGCGACCGGGAGTAAACCACCCTCTCCCATTCCTTTGGAGCCAAAGGGACCCGGGCCATTGCCGTTTTCAATCAGGATCGTTGAAAAATGCCGCGGTAAATTATCAAATGACGGAACGCGGTAATCGATGAGATTGGGATTGAGGATCTGCCCGTCTTCATAGACCATTTCTTCCATCAGCGTATGCCCGATGCCAAACATTACCGCGCCTTCGTCTTGGCCGTGGACCTGGTCCGGATTGATGGCTTTGCCGACATCCGCGATGGACACATAGTTTAGCAGCTTGATATCTCCGGTTTCTTCATCCACCTCGAGCTCTACGCCACCCCAACCCACTTCCCAAAATGTGGTGGGCGACCCCAAGACCGCTTTCTGGCTTCGCTTGTCACGATAGAGACCGTGACCTATAAGCTCTCCTGCCTTGCTGCCGAAAAACTGAGTAATGACCGCTCCGTAGGGCATCGATTCGCCGCTCCGACCATAAACCCGTCCATTCTTTACTTTAAGCGCAGCGGCAGTCTCTTTGAGAATTTTCGCTGCGCACTGAAGCAGCTGTTGCTTGACATCCTGGGCGGCTCTCTGGACCGCCAGGCCCATGACCACGGTTGAGCTGCTTGCGCTCGTCGAAATATCGTACGGGGTAACATCGGTATCCAACTGAGCGACCGTGACCTGGTCCATTGTCGTTGCCAACTCTTCGGCGACGATCTGGCTGAGGGCCGTGCGCGGACCCTGGCCCACCTCGACGGTTCCTGTGAGCAAGGCAATGCTGCCATCGGAGGACATTTTCACGGTGGCACCTGCAACTTTGTAGGTACCTCCCGCGTCCTTCATGCATAGCCCGAGCCCTTTTCCCGCGTTCGGTTTGGTCGGCCTCTCTTTCCAATTCAGCGCCTCGGCGACTTTGATCAAGCCTTCGGCAAGATCGCAGTCTACCGGGGTGTCCCCTGCTGTGTATCGTTCACCTTTCTTCAGCAGGTTCTTGAGCCGCAGTTCGACCGCGTCGATACCCAGTCGTTCGGCGATCATATCCATTTGAGACTCATAGGCCCATGATACCTGGACGCCGCCAAAACCACGAAACGCGCCCGCAGGCACCGTGTTTGTGTACACTCCGTAGGCTTCTATCTTTGCGTGGGGAATTTTATATGGGCCGAGGGAACGATAACCGGCTTTTTGCGTAACCCGCGGTCCCGCGTCGGCGTAAGCGCCGGTGTCCATATAAATCTGACAGTCGCGCGCCACAATACGGCCGTCGCGCGCGACTCCGGTCTTCAATGTGACGCGCGCGCCGTGACGACTAACGGTCTTGAAGCTCTCGCCGACGGACAGAACCAGCTTGACGGGACGGCGGGTTTTCCAGGAAAGCGCTGCAGCGATGGGTTCGCACTTAACATAGAGCTTGCCGCCGTACCCGCCGCCAACGTACGGCACGATGACTCTGATCCGGCTGAGCGGTAGGGAAAAAATGCCGGCCAGGTGATCGCGCAGCGTGAAGGGATCTTGGCAGGAGCTCCAGATAGTAAACTTCTCGCCGTCATAGTAAGCGATATTGGTATGGGGCTCCAGCGAATAGTGCTGAACTTTTTGAAAGCAAAAGGTATCCTCGAAAACAAACTCGGCTTTCTTGAACGCCTCGTCCAGGTTGCCGCGCTCATAGCCGAAATAGTAGCAGATATTGGTGTTCTTGAATCTTTCCGGAGCACCATAGGTCGACCCGCGCAGCTCGGCCTTTGCCACGTCTTCCTCGTGCACCAGTGGCGCATCGGCGGCAGTTGCCGCATCAATGCTGGTGGCTGCAGGTAGCTCAGCGTACTCGACATCGATGAGACCAAGAGCCTCTTCAGCTATGGCCGGATCGCTCGCCAGGACCGCAGCGACGGGGTCGCCCACGTACCTGACCTTATCGACCGCGACGATGGATTGATCCTTGTAAGTAGCGCCGTAACGATAATTCAGATCTTTGATGTCGTCCCGCGTCAGAACAGCAATAACCCCGATTAGCTTGCGCGCAGCACTGGCGTCGATGCCGACCAGGCGCGCGTGCGGGACAGGACTGCGCAATATTTTGGCATAGGCCATCCCCGGTAGTTCGATGTCGCCCGTGTAGACAGCTTTGCCGGTTACTTTTTCGACTCCGTCGACGCGGTGGGCCGCCCTGCCGATTACGTTATAGGTCGTTGTCTCTTTCATGTGACGTAAGAGTCGAGTGCCCTCACCCTTCACTCTCCCGAATCGGGAGACGGTGAAGAACAAAACTGCGGCCAGCGTACTACAGCCGCAGCCTTTCTGCAGGCAGGGGTTGGGGGCCTACTTACGAATCTTCGGACTGTCTTTCTCCGGAAAATAGAGATCACAGAACGGACAATGGAAGTCCATGCCCGATCCCAACATGTGGGGATTGACCACGAAGACCTTCTTGCACCTTGGACAACTCACTTCTACCGCTTGACCCATGATGATCTCGCCTCACATTTTCGATTTTGGATTTTAGATTTCCGATTCTTAGAAGCCCGCAGATACCCACGATGTCTATCCGTCACCCTTCACCTCTATCTTCTCGACTCAAGAGAGAGGATCTCTGTCTTTGTGCTCTCTGGGGTTGAAGTGCTTTCGGCTTTCTGCGTATTCCCGGTGAAGTCTCTATGCCCAGTACGATGTGCGGTCGACCGGGATGTTTTGGAGCACTTCACCGGGAACATAATCCTCGAGCTTGATCCGCGCCATAGCTTCATCCGGACATTTCGAAACCGGCGAAAACGGACGGTCCAGCGGCTTCGTTGCATCGACGATCATCCCGGAAGTCTTGATTTCATCCACCAACGAAGGGTCCAAAAAGTTGCCGCGAAAGAGCGGCTGCAAGATCGAAACCTGCTGGTGCGGTTGGACGCGTGTAGCGATAGCCCAGAGTATGTCCGTGGGGTTGAACACATCGATGTCTTCATCGAATACGAAAACGTTTTTGCTGTGGTCAAAGGTTAAAGCAGCCGCAGCCGCGCGTCCGGGATCGCCCTCCGACATCTTCTTCATCGAAATAAATACATTATAGTGAGCGTGTCGCCCTTGTTTGCAGACTGCCGTGACACCGGGAACCGCCTCGCGGCAGCGGCGCAAATAGGCTCCCTCGCGGGGCAGGTCCATCCAGGGCTTGTCGCCCTCCGGTGTGATGACCGACTGATACATGGCACCGTTGCGATAATTGACGGCTCGGACTTGATATTCAACACAGGTGGTGTAGCGCTGGGGACCGAGGTAACCCGGCGCTTCGCCGAAAGGACCTTCCACCACTCGTTTCCCCGGAATCAGTGCTCCCTCAATGACGATTTCGGCATCGGCCGGAATCAACAGATCTTCGCCCCAGGTTTCCGAAGGTACGAGCCGCAGCGGCTCGCCGAGGTAACCTCCGATAACGTCATATTCGCTGACTTCGAACGGTCCGCTATAGCACGCGCCCATATGGTAGGCGGGATGATGCCCGAGCACAGTGGCTACGGGCATTTCCAGGTTTTGTTCTTCATGATCCTTGTAAATTCGCCACAAATGACGCGGCGAGGCATAGAGCGCGGTCGTATTTTTCGACTTCACCTCCATCCGATGATAGGAGCAGTTGTAGATGCCCGTCTTTCGATCCTTGGTGATCGTCGATAAGACGATATAGGGACCGCCGTCCATTTCATGGTGGCGCATGATTGGGATGTCATAAAGATCCACGTCTCTTCCAACCCTGACGTTTTCTTTGATCGGAGCGGTTTTTCGGTCGACGACGATCGGCGGGATCCGGTGCTCTTCCATTTCCAAACACCGCTCGGCCATTTGCGGCCGCGTGGATTCTTTCGGCATGCCGAGCGCAATTTGCGCTTTGCGCTGTGAGATTTCGCAGTTCATCACCAGCTTCATGTCGCCTACCCGCTTGTTCAGGTTCAATGGCTTATCGAAAACGATAATGGGAAACTTCTTGTAGGCCCCCAAATGCTTGATGATAGCTGTAACGTCGTAGTTGGAGGGATCGACTTCCTTGCTGATGTGAATGACTTCGCTCGGAATCTCTTTACGGCAGTCTTCGAGAAATGTCCTGAGACTCTTCGGCATGAATCCTCCTGGGAAATTATGAAATATTTTATGCAAAAAGCTTTACCCAAACGATCCCGTATTGTCAATCTAACTGGGATTGTCGTGTGCGGAGGAACGGCTTGAGACCAGGGCACAGGACGAGAAGCGGAGTGTTGAGGACCCGGGTTTGGTTTAATGTTTGGCCGCGTTGCTCTGTTCTATTCCGAACAGGCGCATGGTATTGCCACCCAGCACTTTTCCCCTGTCCTCTTCCGATAGGCCGCGCATCGCGTTGATCGCTTCGATTGTTTTCGGCCATGTCGCCACGGCATCGCCGTGATCGAAATCGCTGCCGATGATGATGTTATGATTCGGCCAACCCTGGATGGTCTGCGGTAAATACTTTTCCCAGGACACGGCTGCAATGTAGAATTGCTCGAAATACTGGCTGGGCGCTTTTTTGATCTTTGCCTTGCCGTCAAAGAATTGCTTTACGGCGATAGAAATTCCGGCTTCTCCAGGCGTGTGCTGGTCGAGTGTTTGCATCAGCCATGGTACCCAGCCGATGCCCCCTTCAAAAAAAGCGAATTTCAAATCCGAAAAGCGATCCAAAACGCCGCTAAAAATCAAGCGCGCAATGCTGACCATGTAAGTTAAGGGAAATCCCAGGGCGGTCGGAAAATGTGGAAAACCTTGGTAACGCTCGCTGCCGACCAGCCATGGATGGCTATGTTGAGCTTCGAATACTCGCGCCGCCGGGTGGACGAGAATCGGAATATCGAGTTTTGCAATTTCTTCATAGAGCGGCCACAACGCTTCACTGTCGAGATCGCCGTCGGCATAGCCGCCGTTGAGCTTGACGGCCCTCATACCGAGGTCGTTCACCGCGCGCCGCAACTCCCGAATCGATTCCTGAATGTCGGGCAGGTAAATCCAGGCGACACCGATGAAGCGGCCATCGCCGCTAATATCCTCGGCCGCAGTATCGTTGTACGCGCGGGCTAACTGGCGCCCCAGTTCGGCATCTACTTCGTAAATTAGCGGCCGATTGTCGGGGATTAAAACCTGGACATCAAAACCATCCTTGCGCATAAACTCTGAGCGCAGCGACAGACTCCAACGCCCTTCTTTAAAGGAGTGAATCTTTTTGCCGTCGCGGTAATAAGACGCGATATCGCCCGGCACCCGCTCGCCAAAGCGGATGTAAAAATCACTGGTGTCTTTCTTGACCTCAACATGGCCCCGTCCAGGATGAGAAACCTTGTCGATGAAGCGTAATGGCCAGTAGTGGGTATCGCCGTCAATATACATGTAAGCCTCCTACTAGGACAGGTTTAGGTTAAGGTTCAGGTTAAGCACCCCCTGCCAACTTCGAACATCGAACGTCGAACCTCGAACTTCGAATGTTTCTCTGTTACGTTTTCGTT
>CAYPHJ010000076.1:0-22977 GCA_964410485.1 uncultured Syntrophobacteraceae bacterium | reverse complement strand
CAGGATCTGGAGCAAGCGTAAGGAGATCCAACGTCGAAGACGGGTTTCTAATCGAGCGATCAAACAAGTTCTCACACCGATTTTCAGCCTTGAGCTACTGCGACAAAAAGCAAATCAACTGATCCGAGGTTAGGGCTTTTCTCATTTTCTCCCTCGTTAAGCCAAGATTTGGAAGTTGCATCTAAAGTTTGCCCGATCGGAAATTTGGGAGAAGTTAGCAGTCAGTCTCGTGAAACACACGATGAATAGCCAACGAGAAAGCTAATTTCTTAACATCGCCCGATTACTTTCAGCAGCCCCCGACTATCCATTCGCTGAATAGCTTAGATTCTCGACAGTTCGCAGCTGTCCCAAAGTTGGCCCAACTCTTGCCCTAGCCCTGCTCATTTTCCCAGTGCTGAAACATGCGCCCCCCGCGCGCGCCAGAGATCCCGTCGGGCAAAGCTTGACCGTGGCAGAATGGGGGCATGTTCTCAATAAATCAATTTACCAGAGTCCGAGGCCGCCTGCGGGCTTGGTGATTTATGCGGTCGATGGAAAGTTGCGACTTTTATTAGTGAGCGAAATAGGCTGAAAGGAGAATTCGTATGGCTCCACGGAGCAACAAGAAATCAACAACTTTCGTTCTGGTCTTGGGGCTGGTTCTATTCCTTGTAGGATTTAGAACCGCTTTTTCGCAATCCGTCTCGTTTAGCGCTGCCCCAACCGTTACCGCTCAAAACAGGACGATTTCGGTGGCAGTGATGAATAATGCTGGAAGGCGGGATTTGGCCGTAGCGAATCGTTTTAGCAACACGGTCTCAGTTCTCCCAGGCGTCGGGAACGGCACCTTTGGTACGCCGGCGCATTTTGATGTGGGAGCAGAACCAGTTGCTGTAGCGGTAGCCGACTTCAACAATGATGGAAGGCCAGACTTAGCAGTCGCCAACTTTGACAGCAACAATGTTTCGATTCTTTTACAGAACGCTGATGGCAGCTTCGGTCCAGCAGCAAACGTTGCAGTGGGAAACGGTCCGGTGGCATTAGCTGCAGGCGATTTGAACGGAGATGGGCGGCCGGATTTAGCAGTTGCAAACTTTAACAGTCACAATGTTTCGATTCTTTTACAGAATCCGGATGGAAGTTTCGGGCCTGCGACCAATATTACGACAGGCACTAACCCGGAATCAGTAATCATCAGGGACTTCAACGGGAATGGGATACTCGATTTAGCGGTTGCCAACGGGAATAGCGACGATGTCGCGATTCTCCTGGGAGCGGGTGGTGGTAATTTCGTGGCGCAACCGAACATTCCAGTTGGAGCCGGTCCGGTTTGGTTGGCAGCGGGCGACTTTAATGGTGATAACGTACAGGACTTGGCGGTTTCGAGTCAGTTCAGCAGTACTGTATCCATTCTTTTGGGCAATGGTAACGGTACATTTAGCGTTTCACTGACGATTGATGTGCCAGACCGCTCGTTCTCACTGGCGGCAGCCGATTTCAACCAGAATGGCAGGCTGGATCTCGCTGTCACGAAGTTTGATGCAGATCGTGTTTCTATTCTTAGGGGGAACGGCAACGGGACTTTTGCTGCACCAGTTGACTTCTCGGTGGGAGACGGCCCGCATACTGTGGCGGTAGGAGACTTTAATAATGATGGCAAACCAGATCTGGCGACGGCTAATGTGCTCAGCAATACTATTTCGATTCTGCTCAATACCAGTAGTGCTTCAACCGGTGAGGAAAGGCTCACGAACATCTCCACACGAGGATCTGTGCTTACTACGGATAACGTCATGATTGGGGGCTTTATCATTGAAGGAACGGCTCCGAAGAAGGTTCTTATACGCGGACGTGGGCCGTCGATGGGGGGCGCGCCATTCAACGTGCCCGGGGTACTGGCAAATCCGTTCGTGCAGGTATTTTCCGGACAGACGCTAATAGCGCAGAACGACAACTGGCAAGATACGCCCACGTGTTTCGGTTTCGAGTGTGAGGGGACTCCACAGATTATTGCAACTGGTCTAGATCCTTGTCAGCCCAATCCGGGGCAAACAGCAGCTCCGGGGGGTTGTGCGCAAGAATCGGCAATTCTGATCACGCTGCCCCCGGGTGCATATACTGCGATACTGAGTGGGGTTGGTGGTGGAACCGGTGTGGGCCTGGTGGAGGTTTTTGAGCTTGATGGTGACAACGGTCCGACAAGGTTGGCTAATATTTCAACTCGCGGGCGAGTCGCAACTGGAGATAACGTCATGATTGGGGGTTTTATCATTGAGGGAACGGCGCCGAAGTCAGTTCTAATACGCGGTCGCGGACCATCGATGGGCGCCGCACCGTTCAATGTGCCCGGGACCCTGGCAAATCCATTTCTGCAGTTATTCTCGGGGCAAACCCTCATTGCTCAGAACGACAATTGGCAAGAAGCGCCTACGTGCTTCGGTTTTGAGTGTGACGGAGCTCCAGAGATCGTCGCGACTGGTCTCGATCCTTGCCAGCCCAATCCCGGGGAAACGACCACCCCGCCGGGTTGTGCCCAGGAGTCGGCCATCCTGATCATGTTGCCGCCAGGAGCGTATACTGCGATCATGAGCGGGGTCGGAGGTGGAATCGGAGTGGGATTGGTTGAGGTGTTCGAGATTAATTGACTACCTGGCTCGGAAACGGATTCCTTCGGTTCGGTGCGGAGGAATCCGTTTCCCTTTTTATACGGTTGCTGTGATCAAACCGTTTCTGTGCTTCTTTCCACGACAAGCTCTTCCCTCAAGCGATTGAACGCTTTTGCTAGGATCCGACCAGAACAGTCACTCTTGTGATCGCGTCATCCGAGAGTACGTCAAATATCCAGAAGATTGACTACCTTTGGCGCTGCAAGTAAAAGCAATAGCGGTGGCAAGGACTGGATCTGTGAAAGTCGCTTTGGTGCACGACTGGCTTACGGGTATGCGGGGTGGAGAGAGATGTCTCGAGGCGCTCTGCGAATTGTTTCCGCAAGCCGACCTCTACACTTTGATCTATGTTCCCAGTCATATCTCGCCAACGATCCGCGCCATGAGGGTTCATGCCTCATGGCTCAATCGATTGCCCAGGATCCAATCCTATTATCGGTACTGTCTGCCGCTGTTTCCGAGCGTCATCGAGAGGTTTGACTTACGCGATTACGATCTTGTGATTTCGAGCAGCCATTGTGTGGCCAAAGGTATCTTTCCCCATCGCGCTCTTCACGTTTCCTACATCCATGCTCCGATGCGCTATATTTGGGACCAGCATGCAGTCTATTTTAGCGCTGACAGCGCCTGGTGGACGCGGGCGGGAATGGCTTTGTGGCGCCGCTATTTGCAACAATGGGATGTGCGCTCATCGGAACGGGTCGACGTATTCGTTGCCAATTCGAGAAACATAGCCGGAAAAATTAAAAACCTTTACGGCCGCGACGCGGCTGTTATCCATCCGCCCATCGATATTGCGCGATTTTTCATATCAAAGAATCCGGCATCGTTTTACTTGATTGTTTCAGCCCTTGTCCCGTATAAAAGAATCGATATTGCCATCGAAGCTTTCAACGAGCTACAACTCCCGCTAAAGATCGCCGGTGATGGACCGGTCAGGAAAAGGCTTGAAAAAATGGCAAAGCCGAACATTGAGTTCCTGGGTTGGATCAATGATCAGACGCTGCCGGAGCTATACACGTCGTGCAGGGCTCTTATCTTTCCCGGCGAAGAGGACTTCGGCATTGCGCCGGTCGAAGCGCAAGCGAGCGGCAGACCGGTTATTGCCTATGGCAAGGGAGGAGTGCGCGAAACCGTTAGTCCTCTGGAGAGAAAACATGGTATGGTTGCGGACGGTCTCGCTCCCCCTACGGGAATTTTCTTTGGCGAGCCTACCGCCGAAAGCTTGATTGAGGCCGTTTGTGCTTTCCAAGAGCATGAACGGCTCTTCGATCCGCAGGCAGTTCGTCGCAACGTTTCAAGTTTTTCACGTGAGGTTTTTAAGACACAGATAAAAGAACTCGTAGGGCAGAGTCTCGACGAGAAGATGTCCGCGTCAAGCAATGCTAAAACGATATAGCCAGTTTTTTAAGAGCCTGATGCTTATCAACGACCTCCTGGCGCTGAGCGCCGCGTGGTGGCTGGCGTATCTCTTGCGATTCTATTCAGGAGTTTTCGCTGTTACTGAACCTTATCTTTTTCGTCATTACGTTATCGCCTGGGTTTTGCTCCTAATTGTTTGGGGTGCCGTCTTTCAGGTCTTGGATCTCTATCGCCCGCGCAGGATCTCGACGCATTTGCGCGAAATCGCCGATATCGTCAGAGGGTGCGCGTTGGCTATATTGATCTTTTTGGGCATCATCTTTCTTCTCCGCGATATCGCCCTTTCCCGAACCGTCGTTGTCGTATTCTGGTTTGCCAGCGGCGGGCTCATTAACCTGAGTCATGTGGCCATGCGCGAGGGACTTAGATTTTTGCGCCGCAAGGGTTACAACCAGCGCTATGTGCTGATCATCGGAGCTCCGGAACAGACAAAACGGTTGATTGAGAAATTGCAATGGCATCGCCACCTCGGCCTTCGCATCGTCGGCGTCTATCTGACCCACCAAGAAAAGGCCATCGAGGACTTTAGCGGTGTCAAAGTTTTGGACGATCGCGAAAGGATTTTAGCTCTTGTCCGCTCCGGCGAAATTGATCAAGTGTTTATTACCTTGCCTCTCGACCAGGCTGCGAAACTGCGGGAAATCCCCGGCTGGCTGGAGGACGAGCCCGTCGCGATCCACTTCGTCCCCGACTTTGGCGAATTCGCAAAACTGCGGGCCTCGGTCGAGGCGTTTGACGATTTACATATTTTTACCCTGCAAGCTTCGCCTCTTGATGGCTGGAACTCCGTATTGAAGAGAGCGATGGACATCGTTGTCGGCGGATTTGCGCTCATCTTGATATTTCCTTTGATGGTTCTGATAGCCGCGGCCACCAAGCTAACGTCTTCCGGCCCGATCTGCTATCGGCAGGAACGGATGGGTCTCGACGGAAGGCGCTTTCAGATGCTCAAGTTTCGCACGATGATTAATGACGCGGAAAAAACAACCGGTCCGATCTGGGCATTGGACAACGACCCCCGGGTGACGCCGTTGGGCAGATGGCTACGACGCATGAGCCTGGACGAGCTGCCGCAACTGATTAACGTGTTGCGGGGTGAAATGAGCCTTGTGGGGCCACGTCCGGAAAGGCCTCCGTTAATCGAGCAGTTCCGTCACTCCATCCCTAAATACATGCTACGGCACAAGATTAAAGCGGGCATGACGGGGTTGGCGCAGGTTAATGGCTGGCGCGGCAACACGTCCCTCGAAAAGCGCATTGAACACGATATTCAATACATCGAAACTTGGTCTTTATGGCGTGATCTAAAAATTATTCTGCTTACAGTTGTCCGCGGCTTCCTGCACAAGCATCCGGCGTAATACATGAAGGGCAGAGCGCAAGGCGCAAAGCGTAAAAAACGAAACTGACCAAACGAAATTGACCGCAGACCGGAGCAAGCCTCTAACACGTGAATGGCAGAGCGCAAAGCGCAGACGACCGCTGACCACCGACGGCCGACAAGCCCGGCAAAAACTAAGCCGACCGTCTTTTCTAAACAAATGATTTTGACGCGCAGGCGTAATTTGGCTATCATGTGCCAACGCGAAAAATGGCAGCATTGATCCAAAGCGGGCAAAAAGTCGATAAGCCGTGGGGATATGAGCTGATTTGGGCTCATACAAACCGCTATGTCGGCAAGGTGCTTCACATCAACAAGGGCGAGTGTCTGAGTTACCAGTATCATCGCATAAAAGACGAAACGATTCGGCTCCTGGCCGGCAAACTGGAAATGGACGTGGAAATAGACGGCGAGAGGAGGAAGCTTCAGCTTGGCCCCGGAGATTGCCTCCACATCGTCCCGGGAATGAAACATCGTATGAGCGCCTTGGAAGACTGCGATGTGTTGGAGGTTTCAACGCCGGAACTCGAAGATGTTGTGCGGCTGGAAGACCGCTACGGCCGAGCCCAGCCGCGATAAGCGATGATCACCGCAATGTCGCGGGTTCACGTGAGGATAGGGGCAGACCGTGAACTTTTGAACGTTTGAACGCGAGCGCCAAAGGCACTCGATACGTATGGAACCTTACACAAATCTCGCCGCGCGGCTCGTTGAACGGAAGCTTCTCTCGGACGAGGAGATGGAGCGCGTTCTAAAGCTGCAAAAAGAACAGCAAGTGTCGTTGAGCCGGCTTTTGATAGAGTTGGGCTTTCTCTCGGAAGACGATTTGCTGCCGGTGCTGCGCGATCACTTCGGAATTCCGCTGATTTCGCTCAAGGACCTTCCCACTGCTCCGTTGCCGATCGAATTTCCGCCGGGGGTGGCCGATTTTTTTAAACACGCGCGCATGGTGCCCGTCAAGTTAGAGGATCGGGGGGACCTCGAAGTAGCGACCACGGACCCGCTCGATCTCTCTCGTCTTCACGCATTGGAATTGGCCACCGGACTGCCGGTCAAGCCGGTGTTGGCGAAGGAAAAAGACATTGCCGCCCGCATCGAGACGCTGTTTGGTAACGGGCTGGCAGGTGAGACCTCCTCGGTTTCAAGCGCGCGCGAGATTGAAGGAGCGGTTGACGAAGAAGACGTGGCGCATCTGCGCGACATGGCCTCGGAAGTCCCGGTGATTCGCCTGGTCAATCAAATGCTGGTACGGGCTTTGGAGAGCCGGGCATCGGATGTTCACATCGAGCCGTTTGAAAATCAACTGAAGGTGCGCTACCGCATTGACGGTATCCTGCACGAGATCGAGCCGCCGCCGCGGCAGCTCAAGGCTGCGGTCGTTTCGCGACTGAAAGTTCTGGCGCAGTTGAATATCGCTGAGCGCCGCTTGCCGCAGGACGGACGGATCAAAGTCCGCCTGGCCGGCAAGGACGTCGACCTGAGAATCGCCACCGTGCCGACGCTTTACGGTGAAAGCGTGGTGATTCGCTTGTTGGAGCGCGGACAGATCTTCACGGATTTGGAATCTCTAGGCTTCCCCCACGCTATCTTGCAGCAGTTCAACGAAATGATTGCGAAGCCCCACGGGATGATTCTGGTCACGGGCCCCACAGGCAGCGGCAAAACCACGACCCTGTATGGCGCACTGCAAAAAATTAACGATCCGGGTAAAAAAATCATCACCATCGAAGATCCTGTCGAATATCAGCTTGCCGGGGTTAACCAGATCCATGTAAAACCGCAGATCGGTTTAACCTTCGCCAATGGTTTGCGTTCCATTGTGCGTCAGGACCCTGACGTCATTATGGTGGGCGAGATCCGCGATGCCGAAACCGCCGAAATTGCAGTCCAGGCGGCGCTCACAGGCCACCTCGTCTTTTCCACCTTGCACACCAACGACGCGGCGGGTGCGATCTCCCGATTGCTGGAAATGGGCGTGCAGGATTATCTTCTTTCGTCGTCGCTGCTAGGCGTGCTTGCTCAACGCCTGGTGCGCAGGCTGTGCGCAGCGTGCCGCAAGGAGATGCCGTTTTCGGCGTTTGAAAATACCGAGCCCGGGTTGAGCTTGCAGTTCGGCGAAGTTCCCGAGGTCGTTTGGGAGGCTACGGGGTGCAACGTTTGTAGCGGTACGGGGTACCTCGGGCGCGTGGGCATTTTCGAGCTGCTCGCGGCTACTCCGGCGATTTGTAAGATTATCGTTCAACGCGCCGATGCGGGAACGATCAGAGCTCTCGCCGTTCAACAGGGAATGCGGCTTCTTCGAGAAGACGGCTGGGACAAAGTGCGCCAGGGGGCGACAACGCTCGCTGAGGTCTTGCGCGTTACGCGGGAGGAAGGCTAGACGATTCGGATCGTGCACGTTGACAGCCATCGAGACGCGAGCCCTCGAGAGCGATTTAGGCTCAGCCCGAGGCTGATCCGCCTCCGGCGGAAACAGGCCAGTGGCTTGTACCGGTCTGCAAACAAATTGGCGGAGCGAACGCCTGGAAAAAATGCGAGCGGCGAGCCAAGCACCAAACAAGCATTGAAGCTTTTTGTTTCTATGCCTTCGCTCTTCCAGACTCACCCCTCGATGACACTCTGTCCTAAGTTTAGCTCTGAACGTGCACAATCCAGGCTAGGGTGAAAGGCCGTAAGAAATGGCTTTTTTTCAGTACCGCGCCGCGGATCATTCCGGCAAGATCATCGAAGGGGTGATGGAGGCCGAGGCGGAACAAAGTGTGGTTTCGCGCCTCCACGAGATGGGTTGTACTCCCTTGAGGATAGCGATCCCGGGGGACCGTTCGAGCGCAGTCGGCCAGGTTCGGTTGCCGCTTTACACCCGGCGCAAGGTTAGCCAGCAGCAACTTCTCCAATTCACCCGTGAGCTCAGCACGCTCCTTACAGCGGGACTGCCGTTGGACCGAAGCTTATTGCTGCTCTCCAATCTGATCGAAGGCGAGGAGTTCGGCAAGGCTTTACGCACGTTGTTGGAGGCGGTGCGCGCCGGAAAATCTCTGGCCGCTGCGATGAGCGAGCATTCCGATATTTTTCCCAAAATTTACGTCAACATGATCCGTGCCGGCGAAACCGGCGGCATCTTGGATGCCGCCTTGCGCTACCTGGCGGAGTATCTCGAGAACACTCTGGCGCTAAAAGAAGAGATCAAATCGGCGCTGATTTACCCCGTCCTCCTGGCTACCGCGGCGGGGTTTTCGTTGATCATTCTGTTCCTCTATGTGATTCCCCGCTTTTCGACCATTTTCAAAGACGTCGACCAGGCATTGCCGTGGATCACTCAGGTGGTCATTGGGCTCAGTCTCATTCTGGAGCAATACGGGTGGATGATCTTGCTGGTTGTGATCCTGGCGGTGATCGGCGGCATTTTTTACTTGCGCACGCCGGAAGCCAGAACCGAATTTGACCGCCTCATTCTACGGGCATGGCTTCTGGGGGATCTGGTACGCAAATTCGAAACAGCCCGTTTCGCCCGCACACTGTCTGCGCTGCTTCGAGGCGGCGTGCCTTTGCTCGAAGCACTCACGACCGTACAGGGCGTGATTGGTAATCGCCTTATGGCACGCGCGATCGGCCAGGTGCCGGTGCGCGTGCGCGAGGGTAGGGGCATGGCAAAACCGCTGGGTGAAAGCGGTTTGTTTCCTCCACTGGCGCTCAACATGATCGCCGTGGGGGAAGAAACTGGCAAACTCGACAGCATGCTCGCCGAAGTGGCCGGTTATTATGATCAGGAGGTCAAGCGGACAACAAAACGACTAACGTCCTTGCTCGAGCCCGCTCTCATCTTGGGAATGGGCTTGGTTATAGGAGTTGTAGTCATTTCAATGTTGCTCGCGATTTTCAGTATCAATGATTTACCTTTCTAACAGAAAAGAGTTCCGGGTTTCGGGTTGCGCGTTCCGGGTGCCCTTCCTAGCTCTGAACCTCAGACGAAAAAACGAGTCTTCCGCGTCGGCCGGCTTCACGTTGATCGAGCTCATCGTCGTGGTGATTATTATTGGCCTTCTCGCCGGGCTGGTCCTGCCGCAGTTCATCCGGCAAGAGGAAAGGGCAAAGCTCAACACAGCACGCGCTCAAATCGAGCTCTTCGCCACCGCTTTGGATACATTTCGGCTCGATGTCGGACGGTACCCAACGACCGACGAAGGCCTGCAGGCACTGCGCCAGAAACCGGGAGGGCTGGAGCGCTGGGACGGCCCCTATTTGAGGAAAGACCTGCCTACGGATCCCTGGGGAAAACCCTATGTTTACAGGAGCCCTAGTGAACACGGGCCGTATGAGATCATCTCGTACGGAGCCGATGGAGCGCCCGGCGGCGACGGTGATAACCGTGACATTACCAGTTGGGAAAGATAGCCGCGGTTTCACCCTGATCGAGCTCGTTTTGGTGCTTGTCTTGTTGGGATTGAGCGCCTTGATTGTAGTGCCGAATATCGAAAAGAGCCTCAAAGACCGTGAGGTGAGAGGATCGGCCTTGGGTTTGGCGGCTGTCGCGCGAGAACTGCGCACTCGGGCTTTGTATGATGGGATACCGCGGCAGTTGGTTCTCAATCTTGCAACGAACACCTACCTCGTGGATCGCGCCAGGGAGTTCCAGTTGCCGCCGAGCGTACAGTTTGGTCAGGTCGTTGGGGGGGAAGCTTTGGAGGCTGGAGAGCGACGGTTTTTATTTTTCCCCAATGGCAGCAGCGGCGGCGGCTCCATCGTCATGTCCAGCAATCGAGAGGGAATGTCGTATTTGGTTTTGTTCGAGCCCCTCACCGGCAAGATAGAAGTAAAACGCAACTAATCCTCGTGAAATTTTTCACAAAGCGCTTTTCCCCCGCGAGGGGATTTACTCTCCTGGAGGTCGTGGTGGCCATGACTATCGTCGGCCTCGGCGTGGTCACGCTGCTCGAGGTGTTTTCGGCAGGACTGCGCCTGGGGGCGAGGAGTACGGATCGCACCGATGCAGTCGCCCAGGGACGCCAACTCATGGATGAGTACTTGCTCAAGCAGCCGTTGACCGAGGGCAGCGAAGAAGGGAGTGTTGGCGACAAGACTCACTGGCACATTCGAGTTCAGACGGTCAAGGAAGGCACGGGTGCGCTCGCATTGTCGGCTCCGTGGAAACTTTTGGAAGTTGATCTGAAAATGCGCGTCAACGAAGCGGGCCGGGAGAGGCAGGTTGAGTTTAAAACGCTTCGGCTCGTGAGATCGAGAGATCCTGGGGCAACGCGATGAAGCGCGACGCCGGTTTTACCCTGCTCGAAGTCATCCTGGCGCTCATGATATTTGCGCTTATGGGAGCAATTGTTTACGGGGCTTTCTCGCTGGGGCATGCCGCCGTGGAGCGATCGCAAGGGAGATTCGAAAACAATCAAAGAATGCGCTCCTTCGGCGATTTGCTTGGAAGTTACATCCGGTCTTCGTTCCCCTACCGGATATCGCCTCAAGACGCCCGCGTTTTCTTCGTGGGAGAAGAGGAACGATTAACTTTTGTGTCTTCTTTTTCTCTGGCCATGGGTGGTCGGGGAATGGGCCAGGTGAGCATCTGGGTAGACGCGGATGAGACGGGCAGCGGGGTCTTGCGCTTGGAAGAAGAGATCCCGGTGCGCTTGAGCTTGAACTCTGAAATGGAGCAGGGTGGGGTGCGCCACAGCGTTGCCCTCCAGGAGCGTGTCACTGAGTTTCGCCTCGCTTACTTGGATCCACAAACCGACGCGGAAGAGTGGCAACAGGAATGGGATGCACAAGAGCGTAAAGTGCTGCCGCGCGCGGTGCGGCTTAGTTATAGGACCGGCGACGGAAAAGAAGTCCGCTGGGTTTTTCCCGTGATGGTCAGCGTGTTGGCGCGATGAAAATTAAAAAGTTCCTAGTTTCAAGTTTCAAGTTTCAAGTTCCCCCCTCCGGCAACCAGGAACCAGGGACCAGAAACCAGAAACTACTAAAAAACGAACGTGGTGTTGCTTTAATCGTAGTGCTGTGGATTTTCATTTTTCTTTTCGCCGTCGCGTTCGAGTTTAGCTCGTCGGTCCGTGAGGAGGCCGCCGCCGCGTCTCGGTTCAGCGAGGAGACACAGGGCTATTATCTCGCCGTTGCCGGCTTTCAACGCGGCCTGCACGACTTTCTCAACCAGTCATCTTCCAATGATCCCCAGCGCTCGCAGAGAATGGCCGAGTTTTTCGACGGCAGTTGGCGCAAAGAGGAGCTCGGCTCGGCTGCTTACCGGGTGCGGTTCATTGACGAGGCGGGCAAAATAAACATCAACCGGGTCGGCGAAGATCTCCTGCGCCGTATCTTTGCCAATCTTGGCGTCGAAGAGCCGCACAGAAGTATACTGGTCGACTCGATCCTGGACTGGCGCGACCCTGATGATCTCCATCGCGCCAGCGGTGCGGAGAGCGATTATTATCTCTCCTTGTCTCCGCCGTACACGGCCAAGAACGGGCCTTTGGATACCGTCGAGGAGCTTCTCTGGATTCGTGGTGTAACGACCGAGATGTTTTACGGTTATGACGACCAGGCCGCAGCGCCTCAGAACCGGGCGGGCCGCGTCGGCTTGAGAGAAATATTCACCGTCGACAGCCCCATCGATCGGGTAAATCTGCGCACGAGTTCGGCTGAAGTGATTCACGCCCTTCTGGGTATTCCTCTGGAAAAGGCCTGGGAATTTGTCGAGGAAAGAAAAAAGCTGTCCGAGAGAACGCTAGGGGACTTGCTGCCTCTTCTGGGTATCCCGGCGACGGACGTGGCACGCCAGCTGTTTGTCTTCACGAATCCCTCGGTGGTCACCGTCGAAGCTGAAGGACACATTAGCGCTTCCGGCCTCGGTCGAGGAGTGAAGGGAGTCGTGCGGGTTGGTGGGGGCAGGGCCGGATTTCAACTTGTAAAATGGGTGGATCGCGACGTCGGACTGTACCGCCGCTGAATGATGGTTTACAATGACATCCCGTGCGATCGCCATGCTGGATGGTAGAAAGGAATAGTACGCCGTTCATATGTTAGCCTCCCAGTGGTTACAGAATCTTTCGCGCGCCGATTTTCTCAGGAGTGTCGGCCTGTACATTATGCGCGATCACATCGTGTTGGTGCGGTTGCGCAAGAACTTCACCAAGCTTTCCCTGCTGGAGCAGGAAGCCCGTTCACTACCGGTCGGCGAAAATCGGCAGGCGATCTCCGAATTGACCGGTTGGATCGCAGAGGATGTGCGGGAGATCGCACTCAAGGCCGAGGGGGATTCCAGGGAGCGTGCCCTGCGGCAGGCGGTGATCTCGTTGCTGCCGCATTTCAGCCCCGGCCGCGACTCATTCTACATCTGCGTCCCGCAAGAGCAGGCCGTTGTTCAAGAGCTATTTTTTCCGCAGGTCGCCGAAGCGAATTTAAGCAAAGTCATCGAGTACGAGATCGAGCGCCAGCTGCCGTTTCGGCGCGAAGACGTGTTTTATGATTATCTGCCCGCTGGGAAAAAAGGGGACAAAATCGGTGTGTACCTCTTTGCGATCCCCAAGACACACCTCATCGGCGTGCTCGATGTGTTGCGCTCTTACGGTATCGAGCCGCGCGCTGTCGAGACGACTGTCACAGCCATGGCCAATTACATCCTTTTTTGCAAGGGAGGGTTTTCCGCCCCCGCTGCAATCATTGGCGGATACGAGCAAAACTGGGAAATGATCGGTCTTCAAAGCAAGCCGCTCGGTTGGACGCCGAGCCCGGAACTGCTGTTTGCTCACTGGTTGCCGGAGTCGAACTGGGGACAAGGACTCGAGCAAGAACTGCTTCACGACAGCCTCAGCCGGTCTGTGGATTTGTACGGCTGGGGGGAGGTGGATCAATTGTTTCGCTCGTTCAACGGCAATGCCCCGGCCATCAAAGATCTCGTTCGCATGGGCAACGAACGGCTGGACGGGGGCAAAAAAATATCTCACCCGTACGTTGTTCCGGCTATCGGCGCGGCGCTCCGAGGAGTGCGTGAAGGCTCGTTTACGATGAATTTTCTTGGCGGCAACCGAGACGACGAAGGCAGCTGGAAGGCTTTCTCGGGTGTCAATATCCTGTTGACGGCGTTGCTGGTGATGGCGCTCATCACCTGGACCGCCAGTTATCCCATCAAGGACGAGCTTCGGTTGCGGCAGTTGCAGCAGGAAAATCAAAAGTTCGAGCCGGCAGTCGAGGCCGTGAGGCGCGAGGAAGGCGAGCTGGAAAAACTGCAAAAGGAATTGACCGTGCTTGCGGATGTCGAGAAACGGAAAGGAGAGGTCCTGCGGGTTCTCGATGAACTTTCAAAGGTTGTTCCAAACAATGCCTATCTTTCCAATTTCCGCTATCGGGGGGCTGCCATCGAGCTTCAGGGAAGCGCCGAAAATGCTTCTGCTCTAATTCCATTACTGGAGCGATCGCCTTTGTTCGAGAACGTCGGATTCAACGCCCCGTCGAACCGGGGGCGCGACAACCGCGAAACGTTTTCGCTGAAGGCCGATATGGAGAAGTCTAAGAAAGGGACGGTACAGCCATGACCCGCCTGTGGACACGACTTTCCAAACGCGAGCGAGCACTTGTGATCGCCACCTGTGTCGTGCTGCTGGCTGTTTTGGGCAAGTATGCTGTGATCAATCCTCTGGTTGAGCGCCGCGAGTGGGTGAAAACTCAGCTGGAAATTCAGCCGCGCCTGCTGGAAAAAAATCTCCGTTACATCAGCCGCAAGGAGGAGTTTGCCGCCGCGCTCCAGGCGGCGCGCGATGAAATAAAGGCACGCGAGCCAAGGCTCCTTACGGGAGGCACGCCGTCGGTGAGCGCATCGGATCTACAAGAAACCGTGCAGGCGCTGGCGGCCAAAGATGGAATCCAGGTGATCACAACTCGCGTACTGAACCCGGAAACAGTCGGCTCTTTTTCGAAAATTTCCATTCAAATGGAGATCGGCGGGCAAATAGAGCAAATTGCCAATCTGATACGCGACATCGAGAGCTCACCCAAATTGATTGCCATAGAGGAGCTTAATGTGCGTTCCCTGTTCAGGCCGGCCGGAGTCCCTCAGCCACAGGTAGCGGCTCCATTGGCCGTGCAAAACCTGAGGGTAAGCCTTACAGTTTCTGGTTTTGCGCGCAGCCAGCCGGTGGCATCCGCCCAGCCGGAACTTCCCGGACGGCAGACCCATGTTGAGCCGGACGGGACCAGGGGCTGACAGCGGTAGCGGTTAAAGGTTCAAAAGTTCAAGGTTCCGGAAAAGGCTTTCAAAGGTTCAAAATTTCAGTGTGCAAGCACGACAAAAATAGACAGAAGTGGTCAAGAAACGCCAGTTTCATTGACGCTGGCGTCAAAGAAATCTACAATGGGCGCCTTTTGAACATACTGCAGTCTGATTCTTGAGGGATTCGTTATTCTTCCGCGGTCGTCAATCTTTAGTATTTTGCTTGTCCTTGCCATCGGGCTGGTAGGGTTAAGAACCTATGCGCTCTGGCGCCAAGGACCGCCGGAGCTGACGGCTCAGGCGCAAACCAAACCGGTTGGACTCGTGCAAAAAACAGCAGCGAGCGACAAAACAAACCTGCCGATGGCGACAGACGCCATCGTTACCAAGAATCTGTTTGATCCTGAAAGGGGCGCGACCATGACCCGCGAGGTGGAGGAAGGCACCAGACCTTTTCAACGCATTCGCGGAATGGTTCTTCTGGGCACAGCGATCATGGGCGGGACGCGCGTCGCAATTCTCCAGGACGGAGCTCCGGCACCGGCTCCGCGCGGAGCGCCTGCCCAACCCATAGCGCCGTTGCGCTTCAAGGTTGGGGATTCCGTGGAAGGATTTACGCTGTCGGAAATCAATGACAGAAAGGTCGTTTTTACCAGGGGCCCTGCAAAAGTGGAATTGGCCCTCGACTATTTTCGCAAGGTCGATCCGCCGCCGAGCGCGCCTGCGCCGAAGGTGGCGCGGCCACCGGTTGCCATACCACCGCGAGTAGTGCCGAATGTCCCCCGGAGGCCAACGCCACCCGCGGCGAAGTCGAGTCCAAATGTTGAAGCCCGGGAGAATTGATGCGTAACGAGTACGTCAGGTTCTTATTGGTCGGGGTGTTTCTCCTTCTTTGCACATCTGGTTGCACTGCGGCAACGGTGTCGGATGAAACTACGGTGCAACCCCCTTCGACTCCACCACAGGCGGTAGCGCCGCCGCGCCAGCCCGCGCCGACTCCCGCGATGCCACGGCCCGGTCAGGTTACGCAGGCGCCGGCTGTTCCGCAGCCGGCGCCCCAGGTGCCCGGAGTAACAGGGCAGCCGCCTACGGTGGTGCCGGATACAAAGAAGGCGCCTGTGGCACCGCCAGAGCGAAAGCTCGCGCCAGCTCCATCTGCTGCACCCACAGGCATGGTCTCTCTCAATTTTAGTCGCGCCGATTTGGTGGAAGTGGTCCACATCATTGCGCAGCATTTGAAGCTGACTTACACGATTGACCCTGAAGTTAAAGGCACGGTGACGATCAACAGTTCCGAACCGTTGCGGCCAGACGACTTGCTGCCGATCTTCCATCAGATACTGCGCATGAATGGAGCGATAGCGATCAGGACCGGTAATCTATATCGCATCATGCCTATCAAGGACGGCAAGGGCTTAGCCCGTCCTGTTGGGCAGAGTCGCGAAGACGGCTTTGCGCTTCAGATCGTGCCAGTACGGTTTTTTTCCGTTGCCGAGATGAAACGGCTCCTCACGCCATTTCTGATCACAGGCGGTGAGGTTATCGAGCATCCACGCGGAAATTTTCTCATTATCATGGATCTACCCTCGAACATCCAGCGCTTGGCGGAGATCATTGACCTGGTCGATGTTCAGGTATTCGCCGGGACAAGGATGGAGATCTACCAGCCCAAGGTGGCAACCGCCGAAGAGCTGTCCCAGGAAATGACCAAGATCATGCAGTCTTACGCCGCATCGGCGGCACAACCGGAGAGCTTCACTGCCCAATTCATAGCACTGCCGAGAATCAATCGGCTACTGGTGATCAGTCACAGCGAGGCGGCCTGGACTTATGCTAAACGCTGGCTTGACAGTATCGATGTGGTGGCCGAGGGGCCGGGCCGGCGCATTTTCATCTACCCAGTGGAAAATGGCAAAGCAGCGGAATTGGCCACTGTGCTGAGCCAGGCTTTGGGACAAGCCGTCGTAGCGCCAAGTGCGCCCGGTCGAACGCTGGAGCAGCTTCACCGCTCCGTGCCGGGTCTGCCGACGCAACCCGGTATGCAACCTGGACTGCCACCTGGATTTGGCCGGCAGACAACGCCATTTGGAACGCCGGGTACGACGCTACAGCAGCCCCAACCCACACCAGGGATGTACTTTGGATCGTCTGAACCGTACGGGGCTTACGCTACCGTTCCCACGCCGCAGCCCACCCCTCCAGTTACTCCCGGCGCCCCAGCCGTGACGCCTCCAGGGGTCCCTAGACCGACAGTACCGACCCCCGGTCAACCTCCTGCGCCCAGACCGGAAGAGCAGTTGCGGATAGTGCCCGACCCCGCTACCAATTCTTTGATCATTTACGCCACGGCGCAGGAGTTTCAAAATATCAGGAACATACTAAAAGAACTCGATATCGTCCCGCGCCAGGTCTTGCTGGACGTGCTGGTAGCGGAGGTGACGCTCAGGGATGATGAAAGCTTGGGTGTCGACTATGAGATTTTGGGCACAGAAAGTCCTAGAATATTTGGCGAGACCTTTGGCTCCCGGGCGGCGATGAGAAGCCTTGGCGCCCTGTTTCCCACTGGGGGGCAGTTTGGCACCGGCCTGACAGGCGTCTTTGGTGGCGGGGCGGTTAAGGCGCTGGTAAATGCGCTCATGACTGATTCTCGTGCCAGGATCCTTTCATCTCCGAGTGTGTTGGCGAGCGACAATCGCCCTGCCCGTATTCAGGTTGGAAGCGAGGAGCCTATTCCGACAGGCACCATCACAACGGCGGTTGGCGTCCCTGGCGTAGCCGGCAGTACTACGATCCAGTACAGGAGCACCGGTAGAATTGTGACCATCATTCCTCAAGTCAATGCGCACGGACTGGTGAACCTACAGATCTTGGCTGAGGTTAGCCAAAGGGGAGCTGACGTAAGAGTGGGTGGGACGGATCAGCTTTTTCCCTCATTCGATACGCGACAGGCGGAAACCACCGCTGTAGTCCAGGACGGCGATACGCTCGCAATAGGTGGAATTATTGCCGACAATCGATCTCGATCACGCACCGGAATCCCTTATCTCATGGATATCCCGGTGTTGGGCCGTTTTTTCGGTACCACCTCTGAAAGCACCGCTCGGACCGAGCTTATTATGCTGATCACCCCAAACGTTATACGTAGCCGAGGGGAAGGTCAGGTGGTCACTGAAGAGCTGAAGAGTAAGCTCTCGACCGTAAGAACCGAGCTGGAGAGAATACGTCGAGAACGGGAAAGAGAGTTGCCGCCTAAAGCGCCTGCGCCGACGACCAAAACCATGCCTCCGGCTTCCGAGCTTCCGGCTCCACCTGCCGCGGGCCAACCAGTTGTCCCCGGGGCTACTGTTGATTCACCAATTAGTAAGGGTCCCTCACCGGCCAGTGCGCCGGATTCAGCCAGGGATGGCGGCGCGAAAACCGCTGTCAACCGTGAACATTCTGAGAGCGGCTCTGTGGCCCAGGTCAAGCGCGCTCAGGAACGGATCGAAGTCGATCAGAAAGCTGCCAAATCTTTGAGCGCTGCTGAACCTGTACCTGGTACTGGTTTTGCTGGCTTGGTCAAACCGGCTCCGCAATCGCAGCCCAGCATGGCCAGTGTGCCCAAGCCAGTTCCCGAACGTGCTACATCAATACGTGTCTGGGTGGTGCAGGTCGGCTCACACGCGCGTGCGAAGGATGCCGACTCCCAAGCACGCGAGCTCAAGGAAAAGGGCTATGATGTGAGTATCATTGCCGCAGAGGTCGGTGGCAGGACATGGCATCGCGTCCAGGTGGGCCAACTGGCAACACAGCGCCAGGCAGTCGAGCTACAGAAGAAGTTACAGGAATCGGAAAACCTCGAGCATACTTTGGTTGCCGTCCGCTAAGACCCCCGTCTCCGGTTTTCAACTGACGTAGCAGCAAACTTTCATTCCTGCCAGGGTGGCCACACGGGCCGCCCCTGGCAGGTCTCATCGCCTCTCGCTTGTGTTGGCGTTGCCTTCCGGTGCCAATTGGCTGTAATCGGTAATCGAGCAGGGCGTCTTCTTGGCCGGCATCATGCCACGTTGGGACATACTCGCGATTTCATAAGGGCTGGTCGTTTGCTAATATACTCTATTGCGATTTGGCTGGCCAAACATTGAAGGTGACGGCGAAAGTCAGTATGGTTAGCCGGTTACAAAAGCGGGTGTCACAAGGCCTTTTTGACGAGGCCTTATGATCGCCTGTGTAGCCCGTAGGGGAGGCTTTCAAAGCTAGCCCTGGGTTCGGGCAAGATACAGAAACCTGAACGCGCACGAGGGTTGGTACCAGATGATGAAGATGGTTGAGAAGAGCATAGATCCGCAGCAACTTACGATTGAAACAATACAGGATTTCTTACTTCGAGAGCGATACGTTTGCGATCGGTCGTTGGCGACTGTCGTCTATCTTTCCCTTGTCATGGGTAAGCCGCTGCTGCTCGAGGGCGAAGCAGGAGTAGGCAAGACCGAGATTGCCAAAGTCCTGTCGAAGGTGTTGGAAACCAAGCTCATTCGGCTGCAATGCTATGAAGGACTCGACGCCAATACGGCGCTCTACGAGTGGAATTATCCCAAACAGATGCTGCGTATTAAGCTGGAGGAAGTTCGTGGAGGCGACAAGGAAGCGGTGGAGACAGAGATCTTCAGCGAGGAATACCTGGTCAAGCGCCCGTTGCTTGAGGCCATTCAGAGTGACGGCGGTAAACCGCCGGTTCTATTGATCGACGAGATTGACCGAGCCGATATGGAGTTCGAGGCCTTTTTATTGGAAGTCTTGTCAGATTTCCAGATCACCATTCCTGAAATCGGCACGATCAGCGCAACGCATCGGCCTTATGTTTTTCTGACGTCGAATCGCACTCGGGAAATCCACGACGCTCTTAAACGCCGCTGTTTGTACCACTGGATCGAATACCCCACCTTCCAGAAGGAATACGAAATTATCACCACCAAGTTTCCGGCGGTCGAGGCCGACATGGCGAAGCAGATCTGCGCATTCATGCAACGGGTTCGAGAGATGAATTTTTACAAGCGACCCGGGGTGGCCGAAACTCTGGACTGGGCCTCGGCGTTGATTGCGCTCAATCGCAGAAGCCTCGACGACAAGACCGTGGTGGAGACCATGGGGTGCGTTTTCAAATACCGCGAGGACCTGCACCACTTGAAGGAGCAGGTCGAGGGCAAACAGCTCAATCTGGAGGCGCTACTCAAGGCATCACCGGGGTGGACGAGCTGATCGAAATCGTGCTCGTCTTTAATACGCACGAAGCAGCCACCAAGTGATTCATGATCTTCGCGGTTGCAGAGGAAAAGTAAATGAACCCTGACCGAGTCCTCTTCCAGAGAGAGGGAGTTTCGCGCTGGCACCCTCTCCCGCTGGGAGAGGGTGGGGTGAGGGTGGTTTGCACGAACACGAGCCACGAGCACGAACCACGAATCTTCCCATGGACATAACGCCAGAAATCGTCAGAACAGCCGTCAACGACTTTTCGTCGTTGCGTGGAGAAGGAACGTTGTCGAACGTATTGGCGTTTGGCCGGGTCCTAAAACAGCTCGGCGTGAAAGTGAGCTTGAGCCAGGCTATGGATGCCTCACGCGCAGTGCAATACCTCGATCTGGCGAACAAAGACGACTTTCGCGCTTTGTTGCAAGCAAACTTGATTTCTCAAAAAGAGGATTTTCCGACTTTTAATATGGCCTTTGATTGTTTCTGGCGTGAGCAGAGCTATGAGCGCGTGCCGGAGGAGACTCTCGAAGTTCCGGGGGCGGCCACCGAATCCAGAGCCGAGCAGGGCGGTGATGAAGAGGGTCTCGAAGAGGCGGTAGCTGAGTCTACGGCGATCGAAAATATGCCGCTCGATAATCTCGAAGAGTTTTCGATTCCGACGTACAGCCCCCAGGAGATGCTCAACCGCAAAGACTTCAGCGAAATGGGGATTGACGAAAGCCGCGCCATTGCGCGCGCAATTCTGCTCATCGCTACGAAAATTGCCACTCAGATCAGCCGGCGCAAAAAGCTTTCGCGCAAGGGCAAAGCGGTCGATCCCCGATGGACCATGCGCAAGAACATGAAGTATGGTGGCGAGATTATCGACCTGGTCAACCGCAAGCGGCGGATCAAGAAGACTCGTGTGGTACTGCTGTGCGATGTGAGCGGGTCTATGGATTGTTACAGCCGATTTCTAATTCAGTTCATGTACGGCTTGCAGAACGAACTCTGGGGTGTTGAGACTTTCGTTTTCAGCACCTCGTTACACCGGATTACCCACTTGATTCGCACGAAGGATATTACCAATGCGCTCGAAAAGATCTCCGGGAGCATTCTCGGCTGGTCAGGCGGAACGAATATCGGGCGCTCGTTGCACACGTTCAACCGGCATTTTGCCCCGAGTATAGTTACCCACCGGACTGTCGTCGTTATCATCAGTGATGGTTGGGATCGTGGTGATGTGAGTCTCCTTGAAAGGGAAATGCAGGCGATTAAACGGCGCGCCAACAAGGTTATTTGGCTCAATCCGCTGTTGGCGAGCGATAACTATGAACCTTTGTGCAAAGGTATGCAGGCAGCGTTGCCATACCTGGACCTATTTTTATCTGTCCACAACGTTAACAGCCTCGTCGCCCTGGGACGCACATTACAGAAGTTGGTGGCATAGGGGAATGGAAAATAATGTTCAAAGGTTCAAAAGTTCAAATGTTCAAGGTGGGGAGGGGACGTTGAACCTTGAACTTTGAACGTTTGAACTAGACGACGAAAGGAGTCAAGGAAGCGGGTGGGCGGAGACGTTGAACTTTTGAACCTTTGAACTTTTGAACAACGAATTTGAGCGAAAGGAGTCAATCATGTCAGGACCGGGAACTTGTTATGAGGATGCTGGTACAGAGGTAAAAAAGAAAGATTCCGTTTATCACCAGGTAAGAGAATTTCTCGACAAAGGAGAGACGGTGGCTGTGGCGACGATTGTCTCAACCAAGGGCTCTACGCCGAGAGAAGTCGGCGCCAAAATGGTCGTCACGGCATGGGGTGAAATCCTCGGAACCATCGGCGGCGGCTGCGGCGAAGCGGATGTTAAACGAGAGGCCGTCGAAGTCATCCGCACGCGCAAGCCGCGGATAGTTCGCGTTGACCTCCTGGATGACATATCCTCCGACAGCCCGGCGGTATGTGGTGGTATCATGAATGTGTTCATCGATCCGTGGTGGAACGAACGGGACCAGGAGGCGCTTGCGAGCAAATGAGTTCGCTTTCCGAGGAACTGGTTCAGATCAGCGAGCAGGGCCACGCCGCCGTCCTCGCTACCGTAATCGAAGTTACGGGTAGTGACACAGTGGCGCCCGGCGCCAAATGTCTGGTTCGGGATGGCAAGGTCAAAGCTGAAACGATCCGCGATCCCAGGGTCGTTCAGGCCATCATCGAAGAGAGCGCGATTTACTTGCGCGAGGAAAAATCGAAACTCGTCACGTTGGACATTCCCGCCTCACAAACCAGACTGGAGGTTTTCTTTGAAGTTATGCCTGCACCTCCCAAGCTAGTCGTGGTGGGGGCAGGCCATATTGCGGTTCCGCTGGTCGCTATGGCGAAGCTGATGGACTTCTACGTGATCGTGATCGACGATCGTCTGGCATACGCGAATCGCGAGCGTTTTCCTGACGCGGACGAGGTCCTGGTCGGTGATATGGCGCAGATGCTGAAAGAGATGACGATCACGCCGTCCAGCTATATTGTCCTGATCACCCGCGGTCATAAGTACGACGAGCCCTGCTTGCGCGAGATCGTTCACAGCCCAGCCAAGTACGTCGGTATGATCGGCAGCAAACGCCGCATCAAAGCTTGTTTTCAGAGGTTTCGGGACGAAGAAAAAATTGCCGAGGAGGTTATCGCACGGGTCTATGCTCCCATCGGCCTGGACATCGCAACGGAAACTCCGCCGGAAATCGCGCTGTCAATCTTGGCCGAAATCGTAAAGGTCCGCCGAGGGGGTAAAGCAGCCTCCCTCTCCGGGCGTTGAAAATAGGTAGCCCCGATTCAAGAGGTTGGGTGTGGCCGACCGGTTGTAAGCTACTGAATCAACCGGCAAATGCGATTACACCACGAAGTGTTTCATGATCTTACGCTCGCCCGCAGAGAATGAAAATGAGCCCTCAGGCACAGAACGGCGGCGGCAGGATGGAACAAGCGCTGATCAAATCCCCCAATAGTCCCCTTTGCAAAGGGGGCGGGCCGCAGGACCGGGGGATTTTCTTTTCAAGCGGGTGACTGAGTCTTGCATAAGTTCAATTTTCTAAGGAGCACACGAAGCTCACGAAGGATTCGAAAAA
>CAYPHJ010000075.1:0-23211 GCA_964410485.1 uncultured Syntrophobacteraceae bacterium | reverse complement strand
CGGTCTCACGATTCCACCGGCTGTGCTGGCGCGAGCAGACAAGGTGATCAGGTGAAACGCGGCAAAGCGCGAAGCGCTGAACGTAGAGCGTCGCTGGGGTTGACAAAGGCTGCGAACCAGATCTATTGGGCCTGTATGCTACGAAAATTACGACCAGCATCGGTAGCGAGTTGGGAGGCGTGACGATACCGCCGCATGTCTTGGCCACGTATAATCCGCTGATCGAATGATTTCAGGCAGGGTGATCAGATGAAAGTTTGGGGGCTGTTTTTGCAGCAGTACGTCGTCCTATTCCTAATCCTGGTCGCTGGAACCACATCGCTGGTGTTTTTTTGCGAGACAGACACGGCGTGGGCTCAAAAGCCGAAGGTTTTCAAGATCGGAATCGTGACAGACGCCATGGTGCCCTGGCACGACATCACGAATGGTTTTCGGGACGGTCTAAAGGAGCTTGGCTACGTAGAGGGAAAAAATGCCATTTTCGAGGCGCGCGCCGCGCAGGGAAATCTTACGCGCCTGCCTAAACTGGCGGCGGAGCTGCTGAAACAAAACCCGGATCTTCTGTTTTGCGTTTCGCTTGCCTGCTCTAGTGAAATCAGGCAAATCCCAATGGTGTTCACGCAGGTCAACGATCCGGTGAGGCTCGGTCTGGTGGAGAGCTTTGCTCGGCCGGGTGGAAACATCACGGGGATCGCGAACCTGCGCGCGGAACTTTCGGCCAAGCGCCTAGAGTTATTTAAGGAAACTGTCCCGTCGCTGAGCCGGGTACTACTCACCTACGATCCGCGGCAAACAGAAGAACTTGAGGCACTCAAATCTGCCAAGAACGTGGCTAACCATCTCAAGCTGATCCTCATCGAGCACTCTATTACAGAACCACTGGAGATCGAGCCGGCGCTCGCCAAGCTTACGGCGGGTGGCCAGGACGGGATCCTCATCGTTCAGTTTGGGACGCATCTCAACGTCCCTGTGCGAAGCCTCGAGGTTGCCACTTCCAACAAGATCCCGACCATGTATCCGAATTCGTTCTGGTCTCGGGTTGGTGCTCTGGCTTCCTATGGCTCCAATCAGTACGCCGAGGGGCGTCAGGCCGCGCGCTTGGCCCACAAGATCCTGACAGGGGCACATCCTCGGGATTTGCCCGTGGAACTCCCCGACCGGATCGAGTTCGTTATCAACCTGAAAACCGCGAAGGGGCTCGGGCTCAAGGTGCCGGCGTCTGTGCTTTTTCGTGCTGATAGCATTATTAAATAGCCGCGGCTCCAGCCGCGGAAGGAGGAGATTTAATGATGGCAAGTGTGATGTCGCTCTTTATCGGGCTCCTGTTCGGAGGATTTAGCGTGTCTCTGGCGGCAGATCTGAAAGACAAGGTCACGGTGGAAACCTTGAACGTGGGCCTGCATCCCGGGATGGATCCGGGCCTTTACATCTGCGGCAAGAACCATCTCCACATCAAGGGGACCGTACACAACTTGGCCGACGTCACCGTTGGACGGGTCAAGGTTACTGGAAGAGCCTTTGCAGCCGACGGCAAGCTTCTCGGCACGGCTACGTCCTCAACGAAACAGACGTCCCTCGCCCCTGGCGAGAAAGCAGAGATCGACCTGGAGTTCCTTACCGTCACCGGATCCTTGATCGACAAAGTAAAGAGACACGAGCTAACAGTGGCCGAGGCCCCAGCGAGGAAGTAGGTGTAACCTGAGCCGGGCGGAATCGACCCGTCCCGGAATGTGAGCGCCAGGCGGCATGCCTGTCTTCCTTTCAGGATTGGGCACGCCTGGCGCAAGTCCCTAAGGACTGGGGCTGAGCGCCGGCTCATCATAGCGGCCGAGTATAAGAGAGATCTTTGGCCCATATGCTTAGAAAACACCTTGCAATCATTCTCCTCCTCTCATGGATCGTGCCGTCCGGACTCGATCTCGTGGAGGACTTATACTTTCCTGAACATGCCGAAATTCAGAACGAAGAGGCCTTCCCCGGCGGCTCGAGTTATCTATCCTTCGCCAATAAGCTCTTCGAATCTCCAGATACCTCGTTCCGTCATCGGTCAATCCATCCGGAGAATCCTGCTTCGCAAGTTTCACTTCGAATCCTCGCGTTCTCAGCGAAGACTTCCCGACTCTATAAGCTTCATAGTGTTTTTCTGATCTGATTCATCTCCTCCTTTTCTTCAATCTCTGTTGTCTACAACTGCGCACCCGGCAGTCATTCTGACCTTTAGGCCGGTCGTGCCGAAAGCGAGATTCGTAATGCACCATTTTCTACGTTTGCCACGCATGGTTCAGCAGCCCATGCTTTGCGGGCTGACAAAGCGAGATGCGTGTTGGAAATCCTAAATTCGAATTTCGAAGTTCGAAACAAATTCAAATGATCAAAAGCAAAAAATTCGAAACGTCAACGATCGTGCCTAATAAGAGCGGACCGGGTGATCAGATGAAGAGACGGAGTGGTGGAGTAATGGAGCGTTGGAGTGTTGGGGCAATGCGCTTAAACGCACTACTCCACTATTCCAATACTCCAACTAAGCGCATCATTTCGCTATCGCTTTGCGCAATGCGCTCAGCGGTGGGCTCCGCGGGTTGTGTTCTACTGGCAACTATCCTCCTGACTGCTCCGGCCGCGGCGCAGCAAGCAAATAAGATTCCCCGCATAGGATTTCTCGGCAACTCCACCCCTGCGCTCGAGCAAAATCTTGTCGGACCTTTTCGCGAAGGGTTACAAAAACTGGGCTATATCGAGGGGAAAAACATCGCGATCGAGTGGCGTTGGGCGAAGGGAAAATACGACCGATTTCCCGCTCTTATTGCCGAGCTGCTGGCCGCAAAGGTCAACGTGATCGTTACTGCCGGCACACCGGCCTCTCTCGCCGTCAAGAAGGCGGCGCCGTCGACACCGCTTGTGATGATAGCAGTGGGCGATCCTGTGGGGGCTGGCCTCATCGAAAGCCTCGCTCATCCAGGCGGCAATGTCACGGGACTGACTTCGGTTGCAGCGGAGTTGGAAGGAAAACGACTAGAGCTGCTGCAAGAGATCGTTCCTAAACTGTCTCGCGTGGCCGTCATCTGGAATCCGGTGAGCCAGTTTCAGGTCGTCGCTGTGAAAGAGGCGGAGATTGCCGCCGACAGGTTGCGGCTCAAATTGCAACGTGTCGGCATAAAAGCTGCCGAAGAGTTTGACAGCGCTTTCGCTTCAATCCTTACGGAGCGAGCGAACGCACTTATGGTCTTGGCCGATCGTTTATTCCTGCACAACCGTGACAAAATCGTGAACTTCGCAGCTAAAAACCGGCTGCCCGCAGTGTACGCGTATGTGGAACTGGTCCAGGGCGGGGGCTTGATGTCACTCGGTCCGAGTTACGCCGACATGCACCGGCGCGCCGCAACATACGTTGACAAAATACTCAAAGGAACGAAGCCAGCCGATTTGCCTGTTGAAGCGCCGGCTAAATTCGAGTTAGTCATCAATTTGAACGCGGCAAAACAGATTGGCGTTACGGTTCCGCCCGCGGTGCTGTATCGGGCCGATAGGGTCATCAGATGACATAGCTGAGTGCTGAACGTAGATTAAGACCATGTCATTCCGAGAAGCGTGCGACGAGAAATCTGGTTTTCTTTTCACCACAAAGCAGATCCTTCGGCTCGCCTCAGGATGACACCACGGAGACAGAAAGCGGACCTAGAGCCCCCGGAGAGCGATGCTCAGAGTGCAAAGCGCAGAGCGCGAAGAGAAAAAACACGGAGAAAATCGACAATGAACAGCTTCGAGATTTTACGCTACGCGTCGCCAATTCTAAACGGCCCCTTTGAGATTTGATTCCGGTTTTGGGGTAGCGTTTGTTTCGGATTTCGAGCCTCGGATTTCGGATTTTCCGACGAGCGCGTTCGCTTCGCGCGGGTTGCGTCATTCAGATGAAAAACGGAGTGGTGGAGTAATTCGTTGGTGGTTAAGTAATAGCATTTTGGTCGGTTCAAGTTTTCGGGTGCGCGGATCAATTGTGAAGCCGAGTATCTCAAGCGCCGTAACTCCTAGCAAAGGGATGTCCGTGGGTTCACCAAATATCGTCGGGACTGTCCGAGCCTTTCCGTCAATGCGGATAAAAACATCACCAACTGGCCGCCGGATCTCGCTACCGTCGGCAAGGTGAAAAGTTTCTTCTGCATAGGAGGCGATCCCTAGCTGATCGAGAGTGCTTCTTGGAATCATGCTAAAAATGGCGCCTGTGTCCGCAATAAGTTCGAGCCGCTGCCAACGAGTTGGGTCGCGTGGGTTACTGACCTCTACAGTTACCTCGGTTATCCCCATCGGCAAACTCTATCACTCCAAGCACTCAGCGGCAACGACTAGCAGGAGAGGTCGGACTCACAAAAAAAACAGGAGAAAATGAATGAAAACCCGCGAGATCTTTACATCGCGCCATGCGCTTGGCGCTTAGCTCGTTGGCCTAACCGATTCCGCAGTCGGTTCGGTTCTGTAACGGGCACATACATAAGGTGATCAAGTGAGAGTTGTCAACTGTCAGTGGCCAGTTCTCAGTTCTTAGAAAAAATTGGAAGGTAAACGGTCGTTACCAGGAACACAAGGAAAAGGATCATGACAAAATCTATTCTGTTCTGGCTAGTGGGGAACGATCTTTTCTGGCAACTGCTCCAGTCGCCGCGCAGCAGCCCAAGAAAGTGCCTCGGATCGGTTACGTGGACGCCGGATCGCGTGCAACGACTGCCTCTCCAAGATGTTTCCTCGCCTTGATATCGCGCCAGCTTTCTTTGCCGAGACCTTGGAGCTCAAGGATAGACGCCATATGCCATGTACTATCGTCGCAGCAGGTTCCGTGGGGTAGGGAAATGTTCTCCCTTTAAATAAAGTCGGAGAGTACCAGCACTTCCACCCCGTTCACTTTTTTCGTTCGCTTGTCGTTGGTCAAAAACAGTGTGGCTTCTCGTTGAACAGCCGCAGCGATCTGCAAGGCATCGGGAAGCCGGATCGTATAGCGCGCCCGAATGAGCGCCGCGGCTTCAGCCAGCTTTGCATCAATCGGCACAATGGTCAGCGCAGAGAAAGAGTTGAGCGTGAACTTAATTTCATCCGCTAGGGAAAAGTTTTTATTACTAAAAGGCTTTGTGAGAATCTCGGCGAGTGTCACGGTTGAAGTAACCGCGCTCAGAGAATGACTCTCTAACAGACCAAATACCGGTTCGAGCAGATCGGCATAGGGAGCGACATCCTCGATGTAATATATAAAGGGCGCGGTATCGAGACTGACGACTTTGTGCTTCTCGGCAATCCGCCGAACCTTAAGCGCGCTGCCATTCATCGCGCAGCTTCTCGATGTAGGCGTCGATCTTGGCTCGACTGCCCCAGGTTCCTTTAGCAAGACCCCGCAGACGCGCGGCGGAACTCCTGGGTTTGGGCCGGAGGACGATTTTATTGCCTTCGACAACCGCCGCTAACTGGTCACCGGGTTTCAAGCCCAGGGTTTTGCGGATTGCCTTGGAAATGACGATTTGCGACTTCTCATTAAGTATTACTACATTTTCCATATTCGTAACCTTAATGCTTCATTTGGGGTAAAGTTATCAAACTGGGGGAACCACGTCAAATTCGTCCGAAGACCACACATATCGGGTTGGCGGTTCGGCCTCACGCGCGGGCACACCGAAAGACGGTGAGTCGATCAAAAGAATCGCGGATCTCGCAACCGTCACACGATGCTGCTAGTATGGCAATCACATGGGTGCGATTGATGTCAGTGGTTTTCCGGGGGGTGAGTTCATTCGCCAAGGTCTTGACCACCTGTCCGAGGGGTTCGAGTCGGAAGCCGCGTTGCTGGTCCAAATTGGGGCGCCGCGACTGCGGCGACTTGGACTCGATGTTCGCCAGTTCGACGGTGAGCCCCCCGAGCACAAGCTTTACAAACTGCTGGCGGCGTCGGATCCTGATTCGGCTCATTCCCGTTACAACGCGTTGATTCGCCGTCTAGTAAGCTTCGAACGAGCTATGGAATGCGCAGGCTAGCGGAGCGTGAAGAGATCGATAATTTCATTACGGCTCTTGGTCGCAGGGCCACAAACCCGGCTCGAGTGTATTTTACCGGCGGCGCGACCGCGGTGCTGCTCGGATGGCGCGCCAGTACCATCGACGTCGATATCCATATTGTTCCAGAAGATGACCGCCTGCTCCGCGCTCTGCCCGAGCTAAAAGAAACTCTTCAGCTGAATGTGGAGCTAGCCTGTCCAGCGCATTTCATCCCCGAACTTCCCGGTTGGAAGGTGCGCAGCTTGTTCATCACCCAGGAGGGAAAAATTAGCTTTTACCATTATGATCTATATGCGCAGGCTCTCGCCAAGATTGAGCGCGGGCACGCGCTCGACATCACGGACGTCGAGCAGCTGTATCGGCGCGCGTTCATCGAGCCGATACAGCTAAGAAATCTCTTCGAATCAATTGTACCGCAGCTGTACCGCTACCCCGCGATCGACCCACCGGCTTTCCGCCAAGCGGTTGAGAAAACCGTTGCCGACCTGAAAAAATTGTAACTTTATTTCTTATCAGCGCTTCGCGCTCACGCGCCACACTCTGTGGCCGCTGTCATCCGCCACCAGTAACGAGCCATCCGTCCAAAACGCTACGCCAACCGGCCGGCCGTACGCTTCATTGGTTTTCTCCTTGGCCAAAAATCCGGTGAGAAAATCTTCGGGCAGCCCGTACGGCTGACCGTTCTGAAATGCGAGGAACGCCACCTTGTACCCCACGGGATTCGCGCGGTTCCATGAGCCGCGCATGCCGATGAAAGCGCCGCCATGATAGCGCTGCGGAAACGACTTGCCGCGATAGAAAGCCAGACCGAGGGCCGCGACATGAGAGCCGAGAGCGTAATCGGGTTTGATCGCCTTGGCGACGAGGTCCGGGCGCTCGCCTTTTTTACGCGGGTCCTCATTTTGCCCGAAGTAAGAGTATGGCCAGCCGTAGAACGCGCCGTCCCGCACGCTCGTGAGAAAATCGGGTACGAGATCATCGCCCAAATGATCGCGCTCGTTCACAACCGTCCACGCAGTGTTTGTTTGCGGCTCCCAGTCCATTCCAACCGGGTTGCGTAAACCGCTCGCAAACACTCGCATGCCGGTGCCATCTGGATTGACCTCCAGAATGGCCGCGCGCCTGGGATCCTTCGCGTCTTGCCCATCCTCGTCAACGTTCGATCGCGACCCGACAGCTATGTAAATTTTCTTGCCGTTGGCGCCTGCAATGATGTTGCGTGTAAAGTGGCCGCCGGAAGGCAGGTCGAGAAGTTTTTGGGGTTTTGCATCTATCCGCGTTTGGCCTTCGCGATACGCATAGCGAACCAGGCGATCGGTATTTCCCACGTAAAACCAGCCGCCAAGTAGCAGCATCCCGTGCGGCATGTTCAAGCCCGTGAGAAAAGTCTCGCGTAGATCGGGCTTTCCATCTTTATTGGTATCGCGAAATAACGTGATCCGGTTTGCCGACTTTTGCGGACGGTTCGGGAACTCACGAGCCGCCTCAACGACCAATACGTCTCCGTTCGGAAGGACGTATGCCTGCCTCGGGCTGTCGAGATTATCGCCAAAGAGGCTTACCTCAAAACCGGGCTGGGCCGCTGGCATGCGTCCTTTTGGCCAACCGATCACTTTGGAAGGATTACGTACCGACGGTGTGGCGAAAGGCGGCGGCAACTCGATCTTGTCACCAGGACCCACTCCAACCGCCTGCCGAAGCGCTTGCGCGAAGGTGTAACTCGTGGCAATCGAAGACAAAACAAAAATACCAGTCACTGCCAAGATCATACAACGAAATTTGCCCGATGGCATAAGACGTCTCCTGCTTCTAGCAACTTACTCCATCTTAGTCTTCCTTAGTCTTCCCGCCTGGCGAGGGGAAGAGACAATGGTATGGCCCCTGAACCAGATGTCTTTGCAGGTGAAGCCTTTGGATTAACCGAGAAACGGAGTAAACAGATTGCGGATCAATTCCACCGAGAATCGTGGATCCCGCAACCGTCATGCGAGACACCTAGTATGGCAATCACATGGATGCGATTGATGTCGGTGTTTCCGGGGAGGAGAGTTCATTCGCCAGGTTACCCGGTCGGTGTCGGAGTATTGGCAATTGCAGTCGTGTTGCTGGGGAGCTTTGTATCTGAAACTAGTCCTCGTCACTGGCTATTGAGTGTTCTTAGTCTGGAAGCGGCGTGCTCAGGTCCCTATGCCATATTGTCCCCTTCCTGGTCTGTAATTATGAGCGCAATCTGCCCTGCTAGTTCGGGATGGTCGGCGATAAGTTGCTCCAGAAGCTGAAGCGCACGCGGGTTGCGAGCATCGGCCCTGATTGCTTCTGCGTAGGCCCAAGCTGCACCCAAGATGTTGTTCTGACCGGCGAGGCTGAGGCCGAGGTTTTTGAAGGCGTTGGCCCGTGTCGAGTCTATTTGTATGGCTGATCGGCAGTAGCTCTCTGCTGCTTTGTGCATTCGGCGCACATTAAGACAGTACCCGGTGTTATTGTAGAGCAGATACTTAACTCGCTTGTCGGTCGTTCTGAACGTGAGGCCTCGCGTGTAGAAGTCAATTGCAGCGTCGTGGTGATTGCGTATCTCTGCGATCTGCCCAAGAGCGAGACAACACTGCGCCTTGTTCTCCGTAGAATCGTCTGCCTGAAGCATGTTGTTTATCAGGGAGGAGGCCAGATCGTATTTCCCCACCAAACAGTAAATGTGAACGAGCTGCCAGAAGGTCTCGACGGGCACGCGATTTGACCGGTCTGCGAGGCGTTCTAGCAAAAAGCGTTCGTCTTCTTGGGCAGTGACCGGCAGATCCGCTGGCAAGAACGAGAGGATCTTCAGGCGTACTGTAGCAATTTGTTGGTGATCTTCGGAGTTCATGCCCCGACAAATGGCAACGATCATGCCGGGTCCTCCGCAAAGAAGCTGAAGGCGTAAGAGAGAACTTCTTGGCACATTGCGGTTGTAAGTGCGTTCAAAGTTGTCATGAATCGCGTCATCTCGCGACATTTGTTCTACATTATCAACACACCCATGCCAGCCAGTGCCTGAACCTCGACGCGGCAATTGGCAAACGGGTACGGTCACTCGACCGTCATTGCCGGACCCCACAGGTCACCCGTCCAGTGACCTAAAAAGGCCCGCAACACACCGGCAGCCATATCTAGGTTAAATTGAATAAACGCGGAACGAGAGCAGTACGTCAGTGAGTCGGCCGACGTGGCCCGCGACCGTCTGCAGAACGATCAGTTCCTCTGGAGCGGCCACGTGCAGCCAGCGGAGATTGGACTTTGGATGGGAAAACCGCAGGAGGGTTCTGGAGGTGATACCGGGGAAAATCCCTCAGGCACTGTCTTATCTGGCAAAACGGTAGCGCCCGAGGGATCCACCCGCTCTAAGTTAATCGAAACTTAACTACACCCGCTGACAGCGCCGCAGTTCAGGCATTTGTAACAGGCACCGCTGCGGATCATGATGGCGCCGCAGTCGGGACATGGCGGCGCGTCCTGTTGGTAGAGACTGGTGACGCTACTGATCGTTGTGAGCGGTGCCCCGCCGCGCGGCGCTTGTGCCGGCAGAGCCACCACTTTTTTTGATGGGGCAGCTTCGGTCGGTTCTTCTCTGATCACGCCCACCTCTGCCTGCGCATCACCGTCCAGAAACTTGGTCGCGAGCCAACGAAAAATATAATCCATTATCGATTTCGCCATCGGGATATCCGGATTCTTCGTAAAACCCGATGGCTCAAATCGCATATGACTAAACTTGTCCACCAGGACTCTCAGTGGAACACCGTACTGCAAGGCCATGGAGATTGCCGTGGCAAAAGAATCCATGAGCCCCGAAATCGTTGAGCCCTCTTTTGACATTGTTATGAAAATCTCACCAGGCTGCCCGTCTTCATACATGCCCGCCGTGATGTAACCTTCATGGCCGGCGATATCGAATTTATGGGTGATCGATTTCCGCTCATCGGGCAATTTGTGCCGCAACGGTCGTGCTTCCTTTGCATCGAGGGTGACCGCTTTCTTTGCCTCTTTGTCCTTTGAGGTGTTGAGCGGCTGGGTCATCTTCGAGCCATCGCGGTAAATCGCCACTGCTTTCAGTCCCAGCTTCCACGACTCAACGTACGCTTGCACGATCTCCTCGACTGTCACTTCGTGCGGCATGTTAATGGTCTTCGAGATGGCTCCCGAAATGAAGGGCTGAACGGCTCCCATCATTTTGACATGCCCCATGTAGTGGATCGACCGGCTTCCGTTTGCCGGCCTAAAGGCGCAATCGAAAACGGGCAGATCCTCGGCTTTGATGTGAGGAGCGCCTTCGATCGTCTCATGCTCCTCGATGTACTCCATAATTTCTTGGATCTGTTTGACATCGTAGCCGAGGCGCTTTAAAGCCCGGGTTACCGTAAGGTTTACAATTTTCAGCAGCCCGCCACCGACCAATTTTTTGTATTTAATGAGCGCGATGTCAGGCTCCACACCGGTCGTATCGCAGTCCATCATGAACGCGATCGTTCCGGTAGGCGCGAGCACCGAAATTTGCGAATTCCTCACGCCATATTTCTCCGCCTCGCTGCACGTTCGGTCCCAAACTTCCCGCGCTGCCGTCAACAGATCCAGCGGAACATGGGCGGAAGAGATCTTATAAGCATGCGAACGATGCTTGTTCAGCACCCGCAACATAGGAGGGCGGTTCACCTCGAAGCCGGCAAACGCCCCGGTCGCCGCTGCAATACGGGTGGACTGAAGGTATCCCTCGCCTGACATAAGCGCGGTGACGGCCCCGGCATATCCTCTGCCGCCATCCGAATCGTAGGGCAGTCCCAAAGACATCAACAAAGCGCCCAGATTGGCATATCCCAATCCCAGTTCGCGGAAAGCATGCGCGTTGGCGGTAATCTCCGCCGTCGGATACGACGCGTTGTCAACTAAGATATCCTGCGCAAGAACCATAATATCCACGGCGCGGCGGAACGACTCGGTGTCAAAGACCCCATCGTCGCGCAAGAATTTCAAAAGATTCAACGACGCCAGATTGCACGCGGAATTATCGAGGTGCATGTACTCGGAACAGGGGTTTGAGGCGTTGATGCGCCCGGTATTTGAACACGTGTGCCAGTCGTTGATCGTGGTGTCATACTGCATCCCAGGATCGCCGCAGACATAGGTGCTTTCAGCAATCATGCGCAGCAGGTCTCTGGCCTTGTAGGTTTCACACACCTCCCCGGTGGTCACGTAACGGGTCTTCCACTCGCGATCTTCTTGAACCGCGTGCATGAATTCCTCGGAAACCCGCACGGAATTGTTGGCGTTCTGGAAAAAAACGCTGCCGTACGCCGGTCCGTCGAGGCTGGAGTCGTACCCGGCTTCGATGAGCGCCCACGCTTTCTTTTCCTCCTCCACCTTGCACCTGATGAACTCTTCGATATCCGGATGGTCTACATTCAACACCACCATCTTGGCCGCGCGTCGAGTTTTCCCCCCTGATTTGATGACGCCGGCCGAAGCATCCGCTGCCTTCATGAAAGAAACTGGACCGGAAGCCGTCCCACCACCCGCCAGTTGTTCTCTCGCAGAGCGGATTTTGGAAAGATTGACACCCGAGCCGGAACCTCCCTTGAAGATGATTCCCTCCTTGCGGTACCAGTCCAAGATTGACTCCATCGTGTCATCGACCGAGAGAATGAAGCAGGCGGAGCACTGGGGCTTTTCTTCGATGCCGCAGTTGAACCATACGGGACTGTTGAAGCACGCTCTTTGATGCAGGAGAATGGCTGTCAGTTCATCGGTGAAAGCCTGGGCGTCCTCCGCGGCGGCGAAGTACCCGTCCTTCACCCCCCATTCGGTAATTGTCCTGACCACACGGCCCACCATTTGCCGCACGCTGTGCTCCCTCTGGGTCGTTCCCAGAGAGCCTCGAAAGTATTTTGATACGACCACATTAGTCGCCATTTGAGACCACGCTTTTGGGATTTCGACACTGGTTTGTTCAAAGACGACTTTACCCTTTTCGTTGCTTATGCTCGCCGTCCGCAATTCCCATTCGACCTCATCATAGGGACTTACCCCTGCCCGGGTGAAATAGCGGGGTACTTTTAGGCCGCTTCGTGGCCTCAAATCGGCCTGAATTCCATTGGTTTCAGCTATTTGTACGCTCGACATATCCTTGCCCCCCTTCTCTTTCGTACCTCAATATGTTGTGTTGAGCAATCTTGCCAATACTAGACTTTGTGTGATCGTGTCAAGAAATTTTCTGAGCGCCGGCAATTTTTTTTAGGATTGGGACAAAACGGCACGTAACGTTCGCGTATGCAATCCGAGTTAGCTATGATCTCGTTAAACCGCACAGGTAATATATGGGCAAGGACGATTCCCAGATCGAAAAACTCGGGGCTATTCTCGATAAGTCCCTTAAGCGCCTTCAAGTATCAGTTAGGCTGGATGAATATGGAGTTTGGCCGGTGTGGAACGAGGTTGTTGGCAGTACTATAGCCCGAAACGCGCAGCCGGAGCGGATTCGCAATGGCACTCTCCTGGTCAAAGTGACAAGCCCGGTGTGGATGCAACAATTACAATTCATGAAAGAGATGATTGCCGAAAAACTCAACCATCGGCTCAGGACAGAAGCGGTAAAGAACATCTTCTTTGTGGTCGGAGCGTTTGATGGAGGCGAGTTGCGGGAATCTGACGTGAAAAAACCGGCCGGCGCTCCCGCATCCTCCCAACCAAAAATCGACGAAGACTTTCTATCGTCTGTGCCAGATCCCGAGATCCGCGAAGCTTTCAGCCGTTTGCTAAAAAGCCATCACCGTCGCAGCAGAAAAAAGTGAAGCTCGCAATCACAGGATCGCCGGCAGTCCGCTGTCATGACCTTTTGCCCTCGAGCATGGCTGTGACTTCCGCCGTGTAGCTCCTCTTTTCGTCAAATACGATGAGCGGCGGCAACACCTGCATTTCATTTCGTCCTCCTTTGACACCTTCCGCCAGAACCAGAGAGGCAGCGGACCGGGCCGTGGCGTGAACCATCCTCAGGCGCTTTGGCTCAAGGCAGGCCCCTCTCATGGCTTGGACTAGATCCCCCGTGCGGGCCGCGCGATAGATGACCGCAAAACGCCCCTTTGCCGGCAAGAGATACGCGGCCGCCTTCACAAAATCAGCAAGGGTACCGTGTATTTCGTGCCTCGCCACGGTTTTTTCCGGATATGGGCTGACGCGGCCGGTATGAGGCGACCTGTACGGTGGATTTGCAACCACCCTGTCGAAACTTCCTGCTGGCGCCACCTCTTCAATTACGCGGACGTCACCAGCTATGACGCTCACATTCTTTTCGTGGCCGTTGACGTGAACGTTCCGCACGGCTCGGACCGCCATTTCGCTCTGGATTTCTAGACCAACCACCGACAATGACGGGTACAGGCTGGCCAGAATCAAAGCCAGCGTACCATTGCCGGTGCCCAGGTCCATGACCCTGTCACCTTCATTGACGGAGGCAAAAAAGGCAAGGAGAAGCGTATCCAACGCCAAACGGTATCCCTGCCGGCTTTGATATAGCTTTAAGCGCCCGTTCAAAAACGTATCGAGCGTCTCGTCCAAAATTTCCCCGGTGGCGGCAGAAACCACCCGGCGGCTGTCGCGCCGGAGCGTCTTGACGGGCTGGGGCGCTTGGATTGCGCTCTCACAGCTGCGAACGCTGGAAACGTTCTTCTCTTGTGGGCTTTTTCGCGTCATGCGCTAAACTCCTGTTTGCTTGAAAATGCGGCCGCTTTTCTATAATAGCGTCATTTTAGTACCTCGCTTCGTCCAAGCACAAAAATGATCTGGTTTCTCGCTCAAACTGGCCGTTTCACTCTGGCGCAACTTGCCGGAATGGGTCGAATGGTTCTATTTCTGCTTTCCGCCTTTGCCTGGTCGTTGCGGCCGCCGGCGCGCATTCGCCTGATCATCTGGCACGTGAAAACAATCGGTGTGGACTCGCTTTTGGTCGTCGTCCTTTCCGGACTCTTCACAGGCATGGTTCTGGGACTCCAAGGTTACTACACGCTCAGACAATTCAACGCCGAGGGTTTTCTCGGCACGGCAGTGGCTTTGAGCTTGTTGCGCGAGCTGGGACCCGTGCTTTCTGCTTTTATGGTAACCGGCAGAACCGGCTCGGCCATGGCAGCAGAGATTAGCAGCATGAAGGTCACCGAACAGATCGACGCCCTTCACTCCATGGCCGTTAACCCCATCCAGTATTTAGTCTCGCCACGAATCATTGCCGGTCTTATTTCTATGCCGCTTCTCACCGCGATCTTCAACGTGGTCGGGATCTACGGCGGCTATGTAGTGGGCGTCGGCTTGCTGGGGGTGAGTTCAGGCAGCTATTTTGGCAGCATGGAAGATAGCGTCGTGCTTCACGATGTCTGGAGCGGGTTTTTGAAATCGGTCAGTTTCGGTCTCATCATCACCTGGGTCTGCTGTTATAAGGGATTTCAGGCTCCGCCAATGGCGATTGGAGTCGGCAAAGCCACCACGGAGGCAGTCGTGCTGTCGTTTGTGCTGATCCTTGTGTGGGACTACTTTATGACATCCGTGATGCTTTAGGTTCCATGATACGGATCGTTAATCTACACAAGAGTTTTGGCAGCCAAACGGTGCTCCGAGGCGTCAATCTCGAGCTTCCGACCGGCAAGATTACCACCATCATCGGCGGCAGTGGGAGCGGGAAAACCGTACTTTTGAAGCACTTGAACGCGCTGCTCTTGCCGGACCGTGGTAACGTTTTTGTAGACGGTACGGACATCACAAGAATGCGTGGCAGGGCACTGAACGAGGTCCGTCGTAAATTTGGCGTTCTTTTTCAGGGCGCAGCCTTGCTCGACTCGATGACCATATACGATAATGTCGCATTCCCTCTGAGAGAAACGACGGCAATGAACGAGGAGGAAATTCGCCAGCGAGCAGAGGGCCGGTTGGATCAAGTGGGGCTCTCCGGGATGGGTTACAAGTATCCCGCCGAGGTCAGCGGTGGAATGAAGAAGAGAGCGGGATTGGCCCGCGCCCTGGTTATGGAGCCGGAGATTGTGCTGTTCGACGAGCCGACAACGGGTTTAGACCCGCTATTGGCCAAGAGCATTCACCAACTCATTCGCAAAATGCATGCGACATTTGGCTTCACCGGCGTTATCGTCAGCCACGATATTCCCGAAGTGTTCAATATTTCCGACCACGTCGCCATGTTGACAAAGGGAATGATCGAAGAAAGCGGCCGCACCGAAGAATTTATCGCGTCAAAAAATCCTGTCGTCCAACAGTTCTTAAAAGCAGAGACCGAAGGGCCTCTCACGGTCCTATAGGAGATTCGATTTGTGAACCAAACACGGAGCGAAATCATCGTCGGAATTTTTGTCCTGATCGGAATCGCCTGTCTAGGCTATCTGGCGATCAGGCTCGGCCAGCTCGAAGTCTTGGGCAGAACCGGCTACACGGTCTATGCTGACTTTCCCACGGTGATCGGCCTTCGGCCGGGTGACTCAGTGGAAATCGCGGGCGTCCGAATCGGTCGGGTGGAGAGCATAGGATTGGCGGATGATCGCGCGCGAACACACTTGCGTATTCACGACGGAATTAATCTCCAGGAAGACGTCATTGCTTCGGTTCGGGCTCGTGGAATCATCGGCGACAAGTTCATTCTGATTACCCCCGGAGCTTCGGAAAGAACCATTCCGCCGGGTGGTAGAATACGAGAAACAGAATCGCCGCCGGACATTACGGATCTCGTCGGGAGGATCATCGGCGGCGATTTAACATCAGGAAGCGGCAACAAGCAGAAAGAATGACCGGGGACCGAGGACCGTGAGGGAAAGAAGGCGTTAAGAAGAATGACCGGGGACCGACAGGGAAACGCCCGTTGACCACCGACCGGGACGACTGGAACGGTTGGAACGATTGGAACCCGAGTAACCAAGGAGGTCACTATGACCATATGGATAGACTGGCACTCGCACCATACTGCGCCGGAAGTTGTGGCAAGATTTTCCCAACTTACCGGGAAAGAGCCGCGCACCGACGATTACGATTCGCCCGATTTCGCCAGGCGCGTCAAGGAAATGGATGATGTCGGCTTAGATCTACAGCTTATTTGCCAGGGCGCGGGGCTCTACGCTGACCAGCTCCCACCGGAGCAGGCGCTAGAGGTCGTTCGTTTGTCCAACGATTTGCTCGCGCAACGCATCGCGCCATACACTGACCGCCTTATAGGGGTCACCGCGCTGTCGCTTAAGAATATCGAGGCTTCCGTCGAGGAACTCAAGCGAACGTCATCCCGCGGCTTTCGCGCCGCGCTGCTGTATCCGACGGTGGACGGCGAAATGATTGTCGATCTTCCTGAGATGGAGCCGATTTACGGCGCCGTCTCCGCGCTCGGATGGCCGATTTTTCTTCACGGCGCGGGCTTGGCCAAGGATCCCACGCTCAAGCGCCTGGAGGACGGGGGCGCAGGCGTTGCGTACGCGGTCCTATCGGACGCCGAAATATCCGAATGCGTTTTGCGCATGATCGCCAGCGGTGTATTCGATCGCCACCCCAACTTAAAAATCGTTATACGCAGCTCGGGCGGTGGTCTCCCACTCCTCGTTCACCGGTTCTTTTGGAAACACAAAGGGCCCAAAAGAGAGCAGCGTTATTCCGACATCTTTCTCGAACATTTTTTGATCGACACGGCCAGTGCCGATGCCCGAACGCTGGCATTTCTCATTGACGTGATGGGTGAACAAAGGGTCGTATTCGGCTCAGATTACTGTGGCGGCTTGGGACCGCTAAAAAAGTGCTTGACCGCCATCGAAAAGCAGGCCGATCCCGGCCGGGTAAAGAGTTTCACGGAGAAGAACTCCCGCGAACTGCTGCGGATTTAAGGAGCAGCAAGCGGACGTGCGGCTTACTATTAAAAAACCATTATCGCGCCAAGCCGCCAAGCGCACAAAGAAAGACAGTCCTTCTGTACGAAACTTGGCGTTCTTTGCGCCTTTGCGCGAAATAGAGTTTTTCTGATTTCGTGAAACCCCATGCGGCATTGACTCTCCTCATTGGATGATGGCTTCCCTGTACGATTTGGCAATCATCGGCGGCGGTATTGTGGGGCTGGCCACAGCGCTGAAGGTCACTGACGGTTTTCCGCGCACGCGATTGTTGATTGTGGAAAAGGAGCGCGGGATTGGGCAACACCAAACCGGTCACAATAGCGGCGTTATCCATTCCGGGCTTTATTACCGTCCGGGCTCGGTCAAGGCTCGTACGTGTGTGAGTGGTCGAAAAGCGCTCCTTGAGTTTTGTGAGCGCCACGGCATCCGTTACGAGATTTGCGGCAAGACTGTGGTCGCTACATCGGAGGCCGAAGTGCCGCGGCTCGCGGAATTGCATCGTAGAGGCATGGCCAACGGGCTCGTTGGACTCGAGATGATGAGCGCGGAACGCCTGAAAGAAATGGAACCCCATGCCAGCGCAGTCAGAGCGCTTTTCGTCCCGGAGACAGGCATCATCGACTACAAGGAAGTAGCGGAGAGCTACGCCAAAAATATCCGCGCGGCAGGAGGCCAGATCGAAACCGCGAGCAAAGTAACAGGCATTGTTGAGCGCGGTGGCGAGATTGCGCTTTTGACAACGTCGGGCGATTACCGCGCGAGATACCTCATCAACTGCGGTGGTCTTTATTCAGACCAGATCGCCAGGATGATGACCTCCACCCGATCGGACGGCAGCAACATCGAGCACCAAATCATTCCGTTTCGCGGCGAGTATTACAAGATCACCCCGCAAGGGCAGCATCTGGTGCGAAATCTTATCTATCCGGTTCCTGATCCTTCTTTTCCTTTTTTGGGAGTCCACTTTACACGAATGATTAGTGGCGGGGTGGAAGCCGGTCCTAATGCCGTTCTCGCGCTGGCGCGGGAGGGATATCGCAAGCGCGACGTAAACCTCCATGATCTTTTAAGGACCATTTCGTTTAAAGGGTTTTGGGTAATGAGCGCAAGATACTGGCAGACCGGCTTTGGCGAGCTGTACCGCTCGTTCAGCAAGGCGGCGTTCGTCAGGGCGCTGCAAAAGCTTGTACCCGAAATCACAGAAAAGGATCTCGTGCCCGGAGGCGCGGGCGTACGCGCTCAAGCCGTTGCGGCAAATGGCGCGCTCGTCGATGATTTTGTCATTCAAGAGGCCCATCACGCCATTCACGTGCTCAATGCGCCATCTCCGGGAGCTACTGCGTCGCTGGCCATTGGGCAGACGATTGCTGCAATGGCAGCCAAAAGCTTTGGCTTGAGGCGAGAAGCATCGACGAGCAACGAATCTTGATTTCGCAAGTACCCTTACATATCGTCGCTGCATGGAGGTGCTGGTCGAATGATCATTGAATACAAGGGGAAAAGGCCAAACATTGCTCCCACGGCGTTTATCGCGCCTACGGCCGTTCTCATCGGCGACGTCACTATCGGCGAAGAAGCCAGCATCTGGTGGGGAGCGGTTCTAAGATCTGATCAAAACGCCAATCCGATCGTTGTCGGTGCGCGCACGAGCGTTCAAGACAATTGCGTCATCCACTCCGGAGAAGCGCCGACCATTATCGCAGAAGACTGCACTATCGGCCATGCAGCGATCTTGGAAGGCCCGGTCATAAAAAGAGCGGCGATCATCGGAATGAATGTTACCCTATTGGAAGATGTAGAAATCGGCGAAGAAGCGCTTATCGCCGCAGGGAGTGTGGTGGTTCCCCACACAAAGATCCCGCCACGAGTTCTGGCGGCAGGCAGTCCGGCTCAAGTCAAAAAAGAGCTGGGCGGTGAGGCCCTGAATTGGATCAAGATGGGTTCCTCGACATACGTGGCTTTGTGCCGGAGCTATCGGGCTGGCGATTACAAAATCATCGGCTGACGAATGCACCTGGCCCAATATTGCCCCAGTCGAAACAGCAGAGCCTCAACGCACCGGTTTTACAACCGATTGCAACAAATATTGTGACTATGCTTGACACGGGGCCATGAACCGGATAGACACTGGTCAGACCACCAGACAGCTGGACCTGTATGCTCAAAGCGATTAGAAAGATCCGCATCCATGAGGAGGTCGTAACCCAGATCCATGATCTCATCAGGGAAGGGAGATTCAAAGCGGGCGATCAGCTGCCTTCAGAGCGTGAACTTGCTGAAACCTTTAAAGTGAGCCGCACATCCGTGCGCGAGGCGTTGCGAGCCCTGGAAACCCAGGGCCTTACCATCAGCCGCACGGGAATGGGAAACTTCGTCGCTGATTTGCCGGTCGAATCGATAGTCGCCCCGTTGGCGAAATTGCTCATTGAAGAAAAGACGGCCCTGGTCGATATTTTTGAGCTACGCAGGCTGATTGAGCCACACATAGCGGCACTAGCCGCTGAACGGGCGACTGTAACCGACATCGATAGACTCAAAAAACTCTTGGGTGCCCAAACACAGCAGATACAGCGTGGGGAGACGGGAGTTGATGCCGATACACAATTCCACTTCGCAATCGGCAAAGCAACGCAGAACCACGCCCTTGAAAAACTCGTGTCGGGTCTGATGGATGTCCTGAGTCACAGCCGCGAAGAGTCCCTGCAAACTGCCGAGCGCAGACTGGCGTCCGTGGAGTCTCACCGGGCGATTGTCGCAGCCATCGAAGCGCACAACGAAGACGGGGCTCGCGAAGCGATGCTCAGGCATATCGAACAGGTGGAAAAAAACCTTTTCCTGGACAGAACAAAGTCCCCGACAGGTGTTGTCAACAAGTTAGCAGGACAGGCCGACCGTGCGTAAATCGCTAGACTCATCAAATTAGCAGAAGCGGAGGAACCATGATCAAACGTGTAGAAATAAACTACCGCGGGATTTTCCAAAAAAATCTCGGGAAAAAAATCGGCAGCGATATCGTCATGATTGCCAGCCGGATGGGCCAGAAGGCTTTTTCCAACAGCCGCTACAGCGATTCGCCGGAAAGAAACGGGATTCCGTGTAAATATTTCGCTTTTGTTTCTCCGGATCTGCCCGAGGAAGAGCTGGAAGCCGAATGCGGCGCCAAGCTTGAGATCGACGAGGCGAACATCTCCGTCGTCCTGGACGACACGATGTGCAAGGGCGTCGAGCCCTGGGGTTGGCACGGCGTGCGGCCGATCAACGAGAGGGTGGTTAAGGACGGCTGTCTGCTCGTGGTCTCCAATAAGAAGCCGGAAGAGCTGCTCAAGTTCATCGGCAAGAAACCTTACAATTACCGGCTGGCGATCCTTGACGGGGACGCCAGTCTCGCGGGGCTCTGGGTCAACAAGGATGACATGACGCACGAGCGGATCCTGGGCGGCATCGCCGCTATCGATCCGGCAGTGATCAGCATCGAGGCGGTGGAAGCCTACCTGATGGACAAGACTAAGCAAAAGCACCGCGCCGACGCTGCGCGGGCGGCCTACGAGTCGCTCAGACAGGAGGCCAAACCTCCACGGGTGAAGACGGTGACGCCGAACGACGGAATCGTGTGGACGCATGAGAGACCCGTGCTGCCCAAGTGGTTCGAGATGCAAGAAGGCACCGTGGTTCCGGCGGTGAAGCGCGGGTTCGAGATGGGTCCGAAGGGACAATCGAGAAATGCCATGTTCAAGCGCGGCACCACCAAGACGCAGAGACCCGCGGTCAGGTTCGATCTCTGCACCAAGTGCACCCTCTGCTGGGTCGAGTGTCCCGACGAATGCTTCGATCCGACCACGGACGGCTTCTACGACATCGAGTACCAGTATTGCGTCGGCTGCGGCAAATGCGCCGAAGTGTGTCCAGTCAAAGAGTGCATCGTGATGGTCGATGAGCTGCAATTCGAGGACGACCACAGCCCGTGGGAGCATTGGAAAAAAGATTCCCAAGAGTACATCACTTGGGTCGAAGAGAAAAAAGGCAAGGCGCGTGTTTCCTATCCCTTCGTAACCGGCAAGGGCATTACCGTTACTCAGGGAGAGGTGATGCCCGAGGGAAAGATCGTACCCGTCAGAAAAACCGAGGAGGTTGAAGTATGAGCGTCGCAGTCGCAACAGCGAAATCAGATCAATCAGGTGTCTACGAGCGGGAAGACCTTTTAAACGGCTGTCAGGCCGTCGCGCAGGGTGTGCGCCTGGCCGACGTGGACGTGATCGCCGCTTATCCCATCCGTCCCTATACCGAGGTGATGGACGCGCTCTCGAAGCTGATCGCCGACGGTCAATTCGACGCCGAGTACATTATCGCGGACAGCGAGCACTCGCAGTTCGAGATCGTCAAGCACGCCAGCTCGGTAAACGCGCGCGCCTTCGGCGGATCGAGCGGCACGGGTTGGATGTACGGTATGGAAGCGCTGGTGGTTACCGCGACCGACCGTCTCCCGCCTCTTTTCGTGGTGGGCAACCGCGCTCTGGACGATCCGGGCGCCTTTGGCGTCGAGCACAACGATGCGATGGCGGTCCGCGACATGGGCTGGCTTCTCTGCTGGGTGACGACGCCGCAGGAAGCGTTGGAGCATGTGCTGATCGGCTACCGGATCGCGGAGGACAAGAAAGTGAGAATGCCGATGGCGTTGGCGATGGACGGCGCCTTTCTCACCCACTCGCAGCACATGGTCAAAATCCCGTCGGTGGAAGCGGCGAAAAGATTTCTCCCGCAGTACGATCTCGCCGAGCGCCGGCTCCATCCCGACAACCCGATCTCAGTCGCGCCGCAGGCCAACGAGGACTGGGTGATAGAGATAAGAAGGCTAAACTGGGAAGCCGCGAAGCGCGCGCGCGGAGTGATCAAGGATGCCTATAAAGAATTCAACAACGTCTTCGGCGAGCGTTACTCCGCCCCCTACTATTTCGAAGAGTTCATGACCGAGGATGCGGACGTAGTCCTGATCGGCCTCGGCACGGTGGCGGCTCCGGCGCGCACGGCGGTGCGCCGCATGCGCGAGAAAGGACAGAAAGTCGGCTACGTGAACCTGCGCTGGTTCCGCCCGTTCCCAACGGTCGAGCTGCGCGACTGCTTGAGCCGCTTCAAAGCGGTCGGCGTGGTCGATAGGGATTTCGCCCACGGCTCGCCTGACGATTGCGGCATCCTGATGCACGAGGTCCGCTCATGCCTCTATCCGGCTAAAAATCGTCCGGCGATCGTCAATTTCATGGGTGGCCTGGGCGGGCGCGACCTCTCGATCGCCGACGCGCAGAAGATGTACGAAACAACTCAACAGGCGGCCACGAAGGACTCCATGGATGGATTCATAACCTGGATCGGTCTAAGAGAGTAAAATAGGAGGGAACGATTATGTCAACTGCACCACAAATCGATTACGAGAAGATCAAAGGCGTTCACAAAATTCCGCTGGAAGAGCTTTACACCTCCGGCCACCGGACCTGCCAGGGCTGCGAGTCGGCGACGACGATGCGCGGCTTTATCAAGGTCGCGGGTTCGCGCACGGTCGTCACGGGAGCGACCGGCTGCATGTATGTGGCCAACACTTCGTACATGACCACGCCGTGGATCGTGCCGTGGATGCATACGCAGCTCGGCGCCGGCGGCTCGTCCGCCGTGGGCATGGCCGCGGGCCTGCGGGCGCTCAAGCGCAAGGGGAAGATCAAAGACGAGAAGATCAACGTCATCAACTTCTCCGGTGATCTCGGCGCCGGCGATATGGGAATCGGAGGCATCTCCGCCGCGCTGCAGAGCGATTACGACTTGCTGATCATCATGTACGACAACGAGTCAGCCGCGAATACCGATATTCAAGCGACGGGTTTGACCACCTACGGCGCGCAGACGACCTTCACGCCTCCGGGGACGAAGCACCCCATCATGCAACGGCGCTGGAAAAAGAATGTCGCCGGCATGCTGGCCGTCGGCCATCCGACCTGCCGCTACGTTGCCACCGCCTGCGCCACCTTTCCGCCCACGGACTATCTGAACAAGGTGCAAAAGGCGCTCGCCATCGGCGGCCCGACCTTCATCCACACCTACGATCCCTGTCCCAAAGGTTGGGACTATCACCCGCGCTTCTCAAACGAGCTTGGCGAGTTGGGAATCAAATGCGGCATCTATCCGCTCTACGAGGTGGTGGACGGCAACATCATTTACACCTGGGACGCGCGCAAGACCGGCAAGGGACGAATTCCAGTGAAAGAATTCCTCACCAAACAGGGCCGCTTCGATCACCTCCAAGAAGAGCACT
>CAYPHJ010000074.1:0-23568 GCA_964410485.1 uncultured Syntrophobacteraceae bacterium | reverse complement strand
TGCTCCTTGCTCTTTGCCTCCCGGCTGAAGCCCAGCAACGGTCAAACATACCTAAGATTGGCTGGCTCGGAACGCGTCCCGCTTCCGGTCCCGGCAGCGGGTCCGAGGTAATTCGGCAACAGCTAAGTGAACTGGGCTATATTGAGGGCATCACCATAGCTTTCGAGTATCGGTCCTATGAGGGTAAGCTCGACCGGTTTCCCGCTCTGGCTGATGAGTTGGTGCGTCTCAAAGTTAATATAATTCTCACATCCTCGACACCAGCCGCCCGAGCTGCAAAAAAGGCAACCAGCACGATTCCCATAGTTTTTTACGTTCAGGGGGATCCTGTCGTGGCCGGGCTGGTTGACAGTCTCGGCCGCCCCGGGGGAAACGTCACGGGGTTTACCTCCATTTCGCCGGTGATTGCTGGGAAACGTCTAGAGTTACTCAAGGAAACCGTTCCCAAACTGTCCCGGGTCGCTGTGCTATGGACTCCTGGACAATCTGTACAATCGTGGAAGCAAAGCCAACTTGCGGCGCGAGAACTGGGTCTTCACACTTATTCCATGGAGGTGAGCAACTCCGACCAATTTGACAGCGTGTTCAAAGAGGCAACTAAGGCGGGTAGCGCCGCCCTCGCCGTGACGCCTACTCCGTTGGCCAATTCGAATCGGAAACTGATCGCAGAGTTGGCGGCAAAATATCGGCTGCCGGCGATCTACCCCGAGCCAGCTTACGTCCTAACCGGTGGCTTGATGTCTTACGGGGCCGATCGCGCCGAAGCTTACAGGAGGATAGCGTTAATCGTCGATAAGATTCTCAAAGGCGCTGAGCCTGGGGATCTCCCCATCGAGCAGCCAACGAAGTTCGAGCTGGTGATCAATCTTAGGACCGCCAAGGTCCTGGAGCTCAAGATTCCGGCGCATCTTTTGATGGCGGCGAATAAAGTGATCGAATGAAAGGGCGTTGGGCAAGAGCAAGAGGCAGCTGGCGATAAATAACAGAAAGAAATTTTGGACTGCCGATGCTTCGACCTCGCTCAGCACAGGTTTTGGCTTTTAGATTGCCGGAAACGACGAACCGACGATCAATCGCCAACGAATTTGCTTCTTGGCTGGAAATCCTCGTAGAATGCCAATCGTTTTAATAGCCCCGATGAAGGCAATGAAGGGTCGGCTATGATTGCAGTAATCCAAAATCTAAAATCCAAAATCCCAATGGCGGAATTGGGCAGAAGCATGGGAGGTTGGTTCGCCACTATTTCCTCATCTCCGTGGTTCTGATCAGTGGGGGGCTTATCACTAGCGGGATCAGCGAGGTTTACTTTCGTTCTAGGGAGAGCTCGGCAGACCTTGTTAGACTGCAGCAGGAAATCACCTCCGCAGCAGCCTCAAAAATAGAGCAATTCGTTCAAGAGATCGAGCGTACAATTAGAGGGGCAACCAAGAGCCGTGAGATCACGGAAAAAGGACTGTCGCCGTTCGATCGCACGCGCGAGATCAACTGCCCGATCCAGGGACATTTTGGCGCAGAGGACAAGAACCCCTCGCCGGAGGACATGCGCAAGCTCGACGCCGAGCTTACCAAGTTCGGCAAAGCGCACGAGTTCCATACCTACGCCGGGGCGGCGCATGCATTTTGCAACACCGGCTCGGCCAACTATCGACCCCACGCCGCGGCCCTTTCCTGGCCCAAGGCCTTGGAGTTTGTTAGCAGGCATTTAGTGGAAGCTGCTCGCGGATGAAAACATTCAAAAACTCTCTCTCGCGCAAAGCGCGCGAAGGACGCCAAGGTACACTTCGTAAAGGTGGCGACAGGCTGGGGCCTTTGGGAGCTTAGCGTGCCCTTCGATTGGATTCAGGACATGCTTGGCGCGAGGACCACGAGGCGACCGTCGTCCTAGATAGCATGAATCTGACAGCTCTTTTCAAATGCACTACGGAATATTTCACTTGCCGGCCTTGAGCGCCGCGGATCGGGTCGATGGCGCCGGCGGACTGCGCCGGGTCGTCGATCAAGCGGTTTATGGAGAAGAATTGGGGTTTGATTCGTACTGGCTCGCCGAGCACCATTTTCATTCTTTCGGCGGGACGCTGTCGAGCCCGCCGGTCATCGGCGCGGCCATCGCGCAGCGCACCGAAAAGATTCGCATCGGCACGGCGGTGACGCTGCTGCCTTATCACAACCCGCTGCGCATCGCCGAGGACTACGCGACCCTCGACTGCTTAAGCGGCGGCCGCCTGGACTTCGGCATCGGCCACGGCTTTATCAAATGGGAGTCGTTGACTTTGGGTACTCCGCTTGAAGAGCTGCGCGATAGATTCAAAGAACATTTGGATATTGTTCTAAAGGCTTGGACCGAGCCCAAGTTCAGTCATGAGGGAAAATTTTACCGGTTCAATAATGTGGAACTCCTGCCTCGCCCGGCGCAAAAGCCTTATCCCACCGTCTGGATGGGCGCGACCTCGACGGCGGAATCCTTCGAATTCGCCGGGCGCAGCGGTTTTCACATGATGCTGATCCCGTTTCTGCACGAGATCGATGAACTGCGCGCCATGGTCGAGCTCTATTTCAGCGCGCGCCGCGCCGCCGGGCATGATCCCGATAGCGCGCGGGTGATCGCCATGTACCATATCTACGTCGGCGCAAACCCGTCCGAAGCACGATCCACCGCCGAACCGGCTCTAGCCGCCTATCACGGCGCCGCCGCCGAAGCCCGCAATCTCACCCAAGGCATTCCCGAGCCGGAGTCTTATCGAACGCACGACGAACACCGCGCGAAAATGCGCAAGCTCACTTTCAGCGATCTGGTCGAGCAAAACCGCGTGCTGGTCGGCGACGCGGCCGAGGTCCGGGACAAAGTGGTTCACGTGCGCGAGCGGCTGCGCTTGACGGACCTCGCCGGAAACTTCGCCCTCGGCAGCCTGCCCGACGCACAGACGCGCGCCACGCTGCGGCGCTTTATCGAGCAAGTCGCGCCGAAAAGTTAATCCGTTCAGTTTGAGATTCGCTTGACGAAACGTCGATAGTAAACCCTTCGATACCGAAGAGTTTTCACGATCCTTTACTTCTATTTGATGACTCTATCCGCTCTCGCCAGGACGTTCGGAGGAATGGTGAGACCGATCTGTTTGGCCGCCTTTAAAATTGATGACGAATTCAAACCTTGTCGGTTGTTCGATCGGTAGATCGGCCGGTTTGGCGCCTCTGAGAATCTTGTCCACATAAGTAGCCGCGCGCCGGTCCAGGTCGGTAAGGTTCACACCGTAGAACATAAGCCCACCGGCTTCCACGTCTTCTCGAAGGCGGTACATCACCGGGAGCCGGCTCTTTGCCGCAAGGTCTACAATCTCTGCTCGGTGACCAATGTAAACGGCGCCCGACACGATCATAAGGACTGCCTCAGCCCCCCCGCTCGCGGCTCGAAATGCGCTCTCAATATCCTCGGGATTCAGGACATCTACATATTGAAGCTTCACGCCGAACGCCTTTGCGGCGAGCTCCACTTCACGTAGTGACTGCGCGTTGTCCGATCTGGTCGAGGTCCCGAAAACGGCCACACGGGAGAGCCTAGGAACAATCTCTCTCAAAAGCTCGATTCGTTTTCCGCTTAGCTCAGGTGCGAGAGTAGACAACCCAGTGATGTTTCCGCCAGGGCGCGCCAAGCTGGTGACGAATCCGGTTCCAACTGGATCACCCTCATTAGTCATGACAATGGGGATCGTCGAAGTTGCTTCCTTGGCGGGACGAGTTGCGACTGGCCCAGCAGTGACAATGACATCTACCTTGAGACGTACCAGCTCTGCCGCGAGCGTGGGCAGGCGATCGAGTTTTCCCTCGGCAGATCGCCACTCAATGATAATGGTTTTCCCCTCCACATACCCGAACTTGTGGAGGCCCTGGCGCAATGCCTCGCTGCGAACCGGTATAAAAGAGGCACCAATTAGGTAACCTATTCGCGGTATTTTCGTCGGCTGCTGCTGCGCCTCGGCGCGCTGAATGGTAATTAGAATTAGAGTCAGGAGCGCATAGACAGGGATTTTGGCCTTCATAGCTCCTCCGAAAACTAGTGACGAAAAACCAGCTGATAGGAATTTGCTTTGGAGTTCCGTTATCGAGGACGCAAAAATTCTGCCAACAATCGCCTGCCAACACGGCGTTAAGATGCGAAAGACGCCGCCGGGAAAGAATGAACCGGTTTCGCTCCTTATTTTTGGGCGAACCATAGCTGATAAGGCAGTGTTAGCCCTAAACCGACAATAAAGTACGGCTGTAAACCGCATTTGTCGTGCTGAAAATATGCTTTTGGATAGCGAACAAAAGGTCGCCAGCAGGGACATTTGCAATCCATGAGCGCACTCTACGGTTCAGAGGCAGGAAACCAAGTTGAGCGCCCGATTATTGTCGGATTAGGGTTAGTTTCTACATCGACGGTTCGGTCTTTACCGATCTCACCGTAGAGTTTTCACTACCGAGGGTAGAGAAAAAACTACCCTTTGGGTGTATCGCTGTCTGGTTTAAAATCTCACCCGCTCGAAATTCTTCCGTTCACTGAACATCTTACTCTCGTCGAGCCGCATGTCCGGCGTGTGGCATATCTGTTGCGCTACGACATTTCCGTCACCGACGGCGCACGTCGCCATCCGTGATGCCTAGCCCCCCTGATCTTTCGTTTAGAAAGGAGGAGGCATGACCTAACTCATCTAGGGTGCCGGCATAATCCAAACTGATTCGTCTGAAACATGACAACTGACACGGAGGCTAAAGCTATGAAGTCACGATGGTTTGGTCTCGTAGTTTTTCTGCTATTTACAGGGATCTTCTTTTCATTGACCCCTACGCCTAAGCCCGTCCCGGATTTGGGCGGTTCTTCAGCCTGGGGAGACGACGACGATAAGCTACCGTTTCCGAAGAATGCGACCTTTACTACTCTGATCACGACACCAGGCCGCATCCCGAGGTTGACTGGAGACAATAACGGTAATTTATACACCATTGGTATAGGGACACGTCCCTGCGCGGTTTGGCAAATCAACCTCCACAAACCCAGCCTAATTCCGGTCGGATTCATTGACCCCGCTGTCGGAAACCCGGCTGTCGTAAACTGCGGTTTCAATGGCATTGCGTTTAACCAGAACGGCGATCTGTTTGTGACTGACGGAGGCTTCATTTACACGTTTAGACCAAGCGCCGAGAATCCGCCCATCGCCACCATTTTCGCCTCAGGCGTTCCGGGAGCTAACAGCATCGCCTTCGATAAAAAGGGAAACCTCTGGACTGGTGACGGAGCGACGGGTAGGGGAAGGGTTTGGAAGATTGCACCCGGAGGTGGTGTGTGTGAAGACGCAGCGAATCCTTATCAGGGGTGTGAAGAAGTATTTCGCATCCAGCCGATGGCGAATGAGGTCAATCTCGATGCTAATGGAGTCGGCGGTGTAGGGCGCGACGTCCGGCATCTGCCGGCAGGGACGATAACCGTGACACCAACGTCGCGTATTGCCGCCAACACTTTGGGTTCTAACTTTTTCGTGGCGACCGGCCTCGCCTTCGACAAGGACGGAGATAAACTGTTCATTAGCGATCTCACGCGCGGAGCGATCTGGCAGGCGACATTCAACCACGACGGCGATCTAAAAAGCAAAACCGGTTGCGATACTACCTTCACTTCCAACACCCTCTGTCTCGACAACGTCTTTGTTGCGCATCCCTACCTTGAAGGTGCAGACGGAATCGCATTGGATAAAGCTGGAAATATATGGGTCGGTGCCTTTGAACGCCAGGCCATCGTGCTGGTGACCAAGCGCGGGAAAGTAATTGAAGTCTTCCGCAATCCGGTCAACTCTGTTGGCTTGAGAAATTCGGCCGATGCGGCAGTAGGAAACAACCATATTCTTGAATCTCCATCGGGTATCTTTCTCACCGGAAGAGTGCTCTGTGTGGCCCAGCACGACGCGAATAATCGGGATAATGCCCCTCGAAGCGGAGGCGAGCTGATCGGCGGCGCAACTCAAGATGATCGGCCAGGTAAGATTTCCTGTATGGACCAGGAGTTACAAATTCCTGGTCTAGCATTACCGATCAAGTAGTGCTGTTTTGCACAATGGGAGCCTCCGGAACGACCTTGGGGGCTCCCTGACTAGAAGTCCTTTGCGCGTTTCCTGTATGGCGCCAATGCTGAATGGAAACAAGAAATACACGGTTTCCGGGGCGGTTGACACCGAAGTTCACGGTCGGATAGGTTCTCGAATCGATCGTGCCGTTTTCCAGGCTCCTCGCGATGACAGTTATCTTAGAGAGTCTCGCCGACGCAACTCAGACAGGGGGACAAGCATGCGTAGTAGGACTCTTGCTCGGATAGGTTATTTGAGCGCGGGAGACCCCGTCAACAGGGGATATCGCAGCGAGGCGTTCCGTCGAGGGCTGAAAGATCTCGGTTACATTGAGGGGAAAAATCTTATCATCGAGTATCGGTACGCGCGGGCTAAGTTGGATCGGCTGCCGGAGTTGGCACGCGAGCTTGTTCGTCTCGAGGTCGACGTCATTTTTGCGGGAGGACGGGGAGCGACCGAGGCTGCTAAAAGCGCAACGCAGATGATTCCGATTGTCACATCCAGCAGCCTCGTAGGGTCCGGGGTCGCCGCCGGTTTGGCGCAACCGAGTCGCAACATTACCGGGCTGATAAATTTTACTTCCGAGCTAGTGGGGAAAAGGCTTGAGCTGCTCAAGGAGGTGATTCCGAAACTATCCCACGTGGCCGTCCTTTGGACTCCAGGTCATCATGCGGTCGTAACCTGGAGACAGGCCGAGGTCGCCGCTCAATCCCTGGGCTTGCAGCTCCAGGCCGTAGAGGTACGAGATCGAGCCGATTTAAAGCCAGCTTTCGCAGCTATAAAAAGAGAACATGCTGAGGCTCTGATCATGCTACGGAGCCCGATACTCGTAAACGACCTGATGAAGGGGATCCTCAATCTTGCGGCCGAGACGCGGCTGCCGGCGATTTACGATGATCAAAGATTTGCCCAGCTTGGTGGCCTCATGAGTTATGGAGTCAATCTAGCCGATCTGGACCGGAGTGCAGCCACGTATATCGATAGGATTTTAAAAGGCGCCAAGCCCGCAAACTTGTCCATCAAACATCCGACGAATTTCGAGTTGGTAATCAATCTCAGGACCGCCAAGACCTTAGGGAACAGAATGACGGATAATCTGCACCAGGCTTATAGCAAGTTGGAGAAAAAAGTCGAAGACAGAACCCACGAGCTTGCGATCGCCAATGAAAGACTACAGGAGTTGGACCGAATGAAATCGGATTTCGTGTCCAAGGTTTCCCACGAGCTGAGAACGCCGCTTACGGCAATCAAAGGCGCCGTGGATCTTGTGCTGCGCGAGGTGGCCGGACCGCTTACTCCAAAGCAAATTCATTACCTGACCCGCGTGAGATCTAATACGCAGCATCTAGCCGGTTTGATCAATGACCTATTGGATCTCGCCAAGATCGAGTCGGGAAGAATCGAGGTTAAATCTAGTTATTTTTCTCTGCGTGGTCTCGTTCATGAGGTGGTAGAGGTATTGCGGCCTGTTGCGGCGGAGAAGGTCATTGCACTTGAAGCGACCCTTCGCGAACCGCCCATTCTGGTCTGGGCGGATCGGGATAAAATCAACCAAGTCCTGATGAACCTGATCGGCAATGCGATCAAGTTCACGCCGGCTCGGGGCAGGGTGGAGGTATCGGCGTCAAGAAATGGCAAAGAAAGCGTTCGGGTGTCTGTGTCCGACAGCGGTCCGGGGATACCGCCGGACGAAAAAGAAAAAATTTTTGACAAGTTTTACCAGATCGCCGAGGTGGGCGGGACAAAGCCCAAAGGCACAGGCCTCGGACTCGCAATTTGCAGGGCCCTTGTGGAATTGCACGGCGGAACGATTTGGGTCGAGCCTGAACCGAGCGGCGGCAGCACATTTTATTTTACTCTGCCGGCATCGGATTCGCACAATCGGTCGTGATGCTGTGGCACAGCGCTGAACGACGTGACAAGGTGCTTCAGGATTCGAGAACGCAAGATGGTCGCTTCTCGGGGATTTCCACCCTCGCCCTTGCAAAGGGAGAGGGTAGGGTGAGGGTGATTGCCTCGCCGGAGTAAACGGATGGGATCCGTTCTTCCAGTGACTCGGGACCGTGCCCGCCAACTTCGGCGCGACCAAACCGACGCTGAGCAAACACTCTGGGCGCGGCTTCGCGACCGGCAGCTTTGTGGCGCCAAGTTCCGCCGTCAGCATCCCATTGGCCCATTCGTTACTGACTTTTGTTGTCCGAAGCGCAAGTTAGTGGTGGAGCTGGACGGCGGCCAACACGCTGAGGAGATCGCGGCGGATCAGAAGCGAAGTCGTTTCTTAGAAGCGCAGGGTTATCGGGTGCTGCGCTTTTGGAACCATGATGTGTTGAAAGATAGGGTCTCAGTGCTTGAGCAAATTGCTGAGGTGCTGGGTGACCCTCACCCCAGCCCTCTCCCTGAAAGGGCGAGGGAGAAGAAACAAACACGGCAAAGCCGAAGCAAGAAACCTACCGATGAAACCGCTTAGCGGAACGATACTTGTCGCTGACGACGACGCCGATATTCGTGACATCCTAAAGGACACGCTGAGCAGCCTCGGCGCCAGGATTGTCACCGCGGTCGATGGCCAGGACTGTATAGACCGCGTCGAGGGGTGCGCACCGGATGTGCTTTTGCTCGATATCGAAATGCCGGGTAAAAGCGGCCTCCAGGTGTTGCAAGAATTACAGCAGCGCGGCAGCAAAGCGACCATCATCATGATCACGGCCTACGGCACCATCGAGCGCGCCGTGCAAGCAATCAAACAAGGCGCCTATGATTTTCTCACCAAGCCGTTTGATCTCGATCATATCGCTCTGGTCGTTGAAAAAGCTTTGGAGCGAGAAAAGCTCAAGCGCAGTTTGGAACGCTATTCCGAGGAGACGGGCGAACGATACCGGCTGATCGGCGGCGAAAGCCCGAAGATGCGCGCGGCGATCGAGACAGCCAAAAAGGCGGCGGCGAGTCGATCGACGGTGCTGCTGCTCGGCGAGAGCGGCGCCGGCAAAGAGGTCTTTGCACGCGCTATTCACGAATGGAGCGAACGAAGGCGCGAGCCTTTTATTGCAATCAACTGTGTGGGTCTGTCGAAGGAACTTCTGGAGAGCGAACTGTTCGGCCATGAAAAAGGGGCGTTCACGGGAGCGCACCAGCTCAAGAAAGGCAAAATGGAATTGGCCCACGGCGGCACGGTTTTTCTCGACGAGGTTGGTGATATCTCGGCAGAGCTTCAAACGAAACTGTTGAGGTTTCTTCAAGAGCGCGAATTTGAACGGGTAGGGGGCAGCCAGCCGATTCGCGTCGATGTCAGGATTATTGCAGCAACAAATCGCGACCTGACGAGTGCGATCAAAGAGGGACGCTTCCGTGAGGATCTTTACTACCGTCTTAACGTGATTCCGATTGTGCTGCCGCGGTTGCGCGAAAGGAAGGAAGATATTCCCGTTCTGGCAAAGCATTTTTTGCGGCGTGCTGCGACGGAGACCAAAAAGAATGTTATTGGCATCGCCGAAGATGCAGAAGCGATGCTTGTTGCGTACGAATGGCCGGGCAACGTGCGCGAGCTGGCGAACGTAATCGAGCGCGCGGTAGTGCTCGGGCCAGGCCCGGAAATTTCCATCTATGACCTACCCTTGCATTCCGTCCTTAAGGAGAATAACGGCGGCGAGAGCCTCTCGTATCGGCAAGCTTTGGACACCGCAAAAAAACAGGTCGTCGCCCGAGCGCTGGCTCAGACCAATGGCAATCGCGCGGCGGCGGCGAGACTTCTCGGTCTCCATAAGACACACTTGTTGAATCTAATCAGATCACTCAGAATCGAATAAGCTAATAGGCTACGCTCCAGTCGTTCCAGCGGTTCCAAACGTTCCCGCGGTTGATTCATTCAAACCGTTCCAGTTGTTCAAAACGTTCAAGACATACAAATCGTTAATGAAGCGGTCACAAGCCGGCGCCGAGTCATGGGTGTTGCCCTAGCAGGTTGCTGAAAAAAGATTCGGAATGCTTCGACAGGCTCAGCATGAACGGAAAATCCCTACTCATTTCAAGTTCCTCTCCGTTCGCCCTGAGGTTCTCGAAGGGTGAACGGAGGGTTTTTCAGCAGCCTGCTAGTCCCAGACAGTGCGGACCAAACCGGATTCGCGGATCTGTTCGTCGCTGGTAATGAGCGGCACGCCGGCGACTCTGGCCTGGGCGATGATCATTCGATCGTACGGATCCCGGATGGTCGTGAATGTTGAAGCTTCGAGAAGAAGAGCCGTGTCGTTTACGCCCAAATCGAAATTTTCGGCCTGCCGGATTGAGATTACGAAGTCACGGAAGGGTAGAGGCAGGCGAATGCTGCCGATCTCCGAGAGAAGCATCACTTCCTCGAGCACGGTAAAGGGCACCAACAACGTCTCCCGGCCACGCTTTACCGCGTCGAATATACCTAAAGCCCTACGGCCCAGGCGGTTCCTTCGACCCGTGACATGATGCACGAATGGATGGGTGTCTGTGACGAACGTCACGAGAACTTGTTGATGACGGCATCGATCCGTGACTTGCGAAGCTCGCGTATTGCCTCGTCGATGTCGCCAACCGCGGTGGCGATCCCTTCCAGGTTCATGATGCGTTTCCCGCCGACATTCTTTAAATACTTCGAAGTGCCCGACAGTTCCCGGTATCTGTCGATCCCGATAATGACCGCAACCGGCTTTTGCCGCTTTGAGACGACGTAGGTATCTTCGCTTTCGGCCACCCGGTCTACAATCTCGCTGAGCTTCGACCGGGCCTGCACAAAGGACATGATTTTCTCTTTTGCCATGCCCCATCTCCTTGTGTACACTTTACATGTACATTAAGCCATTATTCGGGTCAACTTAGACTCTCGCGGACCGGCGGAGACAATAAGAGTTCGAGCCGTGCATGCGGCTTGAATGATTTGGACAGACGGTGTTATGACTCTGGCAGTTATCGGACGTGCTATTCGCGCATGCAAGGCGAGACAAACGTCGGGCTTCTGTTTCTTCGATTGAGAACACGGGTATGCTCAAAACGTCAATGGAAGGACATGAAGGGATGAGCGACAGCGCCACTCAATCGCCGCTTGATGTCGCGCGAGAATTGGCGGCCATGATTCGTTCCTGCGCCGATCAAATCGAGGCTGACCGGGAGCTGCCGCGGCGGCTTTTCGAGGCGCTCGCCGACGCCGGCCTGTTACAACTCGCGCTTCCACGCACTCTGGGCGGCGCGGAGATCGACTTGCCGACTTATGTGCAAGTGCTGGAGGAGATTGGGAGGGCTGACGCCAGTACGGGCTGGATCGTTAATCAGTGCGCGATATTTGCGACTTACGCAGCGCGGATGCCGCGCGACGTTGCTCGTGCAATCTGGATCGACACGCCACGCAGCGTCGTCGCAAATACGCCTTTGCCGACAGCAAAGGCGATCGTGGTTCCGGGAGGGTACAGGGTTACCGGCCGGCAGGGTTTCAGCTCGGGCTGCCGGCATGCGGCCTGGCTGGCGGCGCGCGCCCACGTCTTCGAGAATGGCCAGCAGAGGACGCAAGGCGGGGGACCTGAGGAGCGATATTTTTTCGTTCCGGCCTCTGAGGCCGCACTGCTCGACACCTGGCGCGTTCGGGGCATGCGTGGCACCGGCACTCATGACTTTACCGTGAGTGACGTATTCGTGCCGGCTGAGCGCACCGTGCTGCAGGCTGGGGCGCCGCTATTGGACACCGGACCCCTTTACCAGTTCCCGCGAAGCTTGCTGTTCGCCGTGGGCGATGCCGCTGTAGCCCTGGGCGTGGCCCAGTCGTGCCTGGTGGCGTTTTTCGAGCTGGCAGGCACGAAGACGCCGCGCGCCATGCAGACACCGCTCCGCGATCAAGCGCTGGTCCAGGGGGCTGTCGGACTTACCGAAGCACACGTGCGATCCGGACGGGCGTTCCTCACCGAGGCGGTCGGCGAGAACTGGACCGAGGCAGTATCGACCGGCGCGGTCACTCAAGAGCGACGCGCAACACTACGCCTCGCTACCACGCACGCGATTCGACTGGCTGTCCAGGCCGTGGACACGCTTTATAACGCTGCTGGCGTGACGGCCATCTACGAGGGAAATCTACTGCAGCGCCATTTTCAGGACATTCACGTGATCAGCCAACACATGCAGGGGCGGCTCTCACACTACGAACTGGTTGGCAAGTACTCGCTCGGACTGAAGATCGATTCCTCAAAACTGTAACACGATCGACTCCGGTTTAGGGATTTTTTGGTAACGGTTCTGAACGCGATGTGCCGGTACTGGCGGAGTGGCTCATGAAAAGGCTGATTGAGATCCCCACGACCATCAACACGAATGCGGCTGCGAACGCGTACCACAAGGCATTTGCCAAAATATCCACGAGCGAGGGCAGGAGTTCCGGTGGAATTTCGGCGCGAGTTGCCGGGTCGAGAAGGTTCTGCGGATTGGCGATCCGGTCGCGCAATTGCGGAACTAACAGCGCTGGGCCTTGCTCAGTCAACTGCGCGACTCCTTGATGCATCCGGTTGAGTAGAACGGTGCCCATCAAGCTAATTCCAAATGCTCCGGCGAAAGTGCGAAAAAGCATGATCGTTGAAGTCGCTACGCCCATGCGGTGCATGGGGACCGATTCCTGCGCCGCAACGAGACTAGTCAAATTGGCCATGCCCATGCCTGTACCGATGAGAACTCCGTTCATGAGAGCGACAAAGATTGTTACGGGAGTCGTCGGGCCGAGAAAAAGGCAGTAGCCAAGGGCGAGAAGAGTCATGCCTGCTGCACTGATCCAACGATAGCCGAAGCAGTTGGCGGTTTGCCCGGCAATTACGCTCCCCGCCGTCCATCCCACGCTGAGCAGAAGCAATGCGATCCCCGCGTGCGAAGCGCTGGTTCCCGTAACCCCCTGAAGGTAAAGCGGCAAATAGCTGATAGCGCCAAATACTCCCATGGAGGCGATAGTCGCAACGGCACAGGAAAGCGTAAACAGACGTAAACGAAATAGATCCAACGGGATGATCGGCTCTTCGGCGCGCCGCTCGATCAAGAGAAAGGCAGCCAGAAACAACGCGGCTAAAATAACAAGGCCGAAGAGCTCGGTATTTAACGGCTCGTGAGCATGTGTGCTGTGGGTGAGCGCGTAAAAAAGCAGCATTAGCCCGATCAAAAGGGTTGCCGCGCCAAAAAGGTCCAGTTTTGGCCGGCGCCGTTCTGTATTGTTTTCCTTGAGGCCGAGAATGATCAAGCTGGATGCGGCCGCGCCGATCGGTAGATTGACGAAGAAAATCCAGCGCCAGCTCCAGTTCTCGACGATAATGGCGCCTGCCAACGGCCCGAGGATGGACGAAATCCCCCAGATGCTGCTGATCAAGCCCTGCATCCTGGCACGTTTTTCCGCCGGGTAGAGAATGCCCACTACAATGAAAGACAAAGCATAGATCGCGCCGCCCCCGAGTCCTTGAATGGCGCGGAACACAACCATCATCTCCATGCTTTGGGCCGCCCCGCAAAGTATGGAACCGACGACAAAAATTCCTATCCCGGCGAGCATCAAGTTGCGCCGATCGAAAAGATCGGAAAGCTTGCCGAAAATAGGAGTCGCCAGGGCCGAAGTCAGCATGTAAATGGAAAATACCCAGCTGTAAAGTTCGAGCCCGCCGAGTCTGGCGACGATGGTCGGCATGGAGGTGCTAACGATCGTCGCATCGATCGCGAACAGAAAAATAACCATCATTACGCCGCTGACCGCGAGCGTTGTCTTTGGCAAGACGGTATGTTCTAAACTTTCGGCTGAGTTCACGGCGGTCATAACGTAGCGACGTGGGTTGAGATCATCTTTAATCACTTGGACTACATTACCTTTGGAGTCAAGGATGACAATTATCCGCCCTATGAAACCTTCTGGAGAGAATACGGGCGCGCGTTCGTGCGAGCATCGAGAAACGTTGACTTTGCACGTTTGGATGGATATTCTGCCGTTCGCTTAGACATCCTTTCCGTATCAACTAACGGCTGCCTGCGGCAAAGGGGGTGACGTCAATGAAGATCTCAATCCGATTGTGCGCCGTACTGCTCGCGCTTTTTTTCGCGGCGAGCTGCAGCTCTGTTAATCATTCGGCAGAAAGTCAATCCGACAGGATTCTCCTCGCAAGGGCGTACGATTGCTGACCGGGTTTGTCGCGCCGGAGCACGGATTTCACGGGACGCCTGCTGGCGCGCCGAACAAAGATCGATATGCTATGCCTGGCCCAAATTCCGTTTCCTGAAGTCGAACGCGTGGCGCGGAACGGGCGTGCGCTGGTAATTCTCCCGGTCGGTGTTGTGGAAGAGCACGGGGCGCATTTACCGCTGGGTGCTGACTCCTTTGCCGCAGAAGCGTATGCTGCCGCCTGCGCGACACAGCTTGAAGAAAACGGCTATGAAGTTATCATCGCGCCCACCGTGCCGTACGGCGTCGCCCGTGCAGCGATCGATTTTCCGGGCACGCTCTCACTCGAGCCGCAAACTCTGAAATCTCTCATTGTAGAAATTGGACGGTCGCTTGCGAAACACAGGCTTAACCGGCTTGTCATTTTGAACGGGCATCGTGATAAGCACCACATGGAGGCGCTCGGGAAGGCGCGGGATATCCTGGCTGAGGATAAGCTTGCGCAGGTGCTGTGTGTCGGTTTTGTCACCGATCCGGCGCTCACGGCAGCCTGCCACCGGGAGGGCGTGCACGATTTGTCGCGTAGTGCCCGGCCCGACCGAGAAGGGCACGGCGGCGAATGGGAGACCTCGCTCGGCCTCTATTGTTTTCCGCAGTATGTGAGGCGCGATATCATCGGTCAACTCGAGCCTAATTTCGATTATGATGTCGAAGCATTTCGTAACGAAACCAAGGATTACTGGAGCCTGAGCGGTGGTCGCGGCTACTTTGGGTCGCCGCAGTCCGGCAATGCAGAGACGGGCCGCAAGATCGTCGAAATCCGCGGCGGCAACATCGCCCGGGTGATTCTCAAAGCCTGGGGCCCGGCGAAAACCAAACAGTGAACCCATAGCTGAATAAGGCGATTTGACCGCAGAGAACGCAGAGATCGCAAAGAGCTATGAAAGACATCCGAGAGTTATGCGATCAGGTTCGAAACACGGCTATTTTTTAAGGGTCTCTGTGCTCTTTGCGTTCCTTGCGGTTAAATTCTTTCCAAGGAGGAGATATGGCTTTCAAGATCAATCATCTGCACTTAAAGACGCCGGATCCGCAGAAGACGGTAGATTGGTATGTGAAGCATGTCGGCGCCAAGATCCTCTCAGAACGAACCGCATCGAACGGGCGTAAGACCTTTCGCATGGGCTTACATGGGGTGGAGTTCAACGTGACAGATTTTTTGCCGGAGCAGAAGCTGGAGCAATTCTACGGCCTCGAACACGTCGCCATCGATACGGATAACTTCGCCGAGGAAGTCGCGAGAATCAAAGCGGCGGGCATCAAAATCCTCGAAGAGAGAGTGCTACCGGATGGCCGCAAGGTGTGCTTCTTCGAAGGCCCTGAAGGAGTGCGCCTCGAGTTTCTCGAAATGCGCTAACGTGTGAAGTGGGATAGCTAGGAGGCTATACTTTATTATAGCTTGGCCTTTAGCTGCTGATCGTTCTCCTTGAGAAAGGACTTGATTTCGTCGGCGTGCTCCAGCAGCCTGATCCACTGCTCCTTGTACAGCGTCACTGGAAACCTGCCTAGCCCATAAACAGAGAGCCCACCCTTTTCGCTGACCTTCAGGCGTAGTTGGCCGGACCTGCGTTGTTCCATTTGTTCCCGTAACGCTCTGTTCTCCGCCTCCAAGCGAAGTAGCTTTTCCTCCGGTGTCTCGTCAGCCATACTTCCTCCAAAAGCATTAACGTTATTGACTCAAGTATCCCCTCCTTCATCCTCCCCCGCGCGGCCCCTCGCTACGCACGCGACTCAGGGCCTACTCGGGAAGCCGGCCGGCCTGAGTAGCCGCGTCTGCGCGGCGTATCGAAGGACCCGGGGAAAGAGGAGGGGTTGCAGCTTTACCGCCGGTCAAAGAGCCTCGGCCGCGACCCTTCCTGGACGAGGCGAAGCGCCCCGCGGCGGAAATGTACTCCAATTGACGCCCTTCACGAACACAGCGCAGCAACAAGGCGCCACGGCTCATGTCCCCGCGGCCGACGAACTCTGCCGGAAACCGCAGCTGTTCGCCAACAACTCGCTTTAGAATATCCATATACTTGTCGCTTGCAATACTGCCGAGAAGAATGATCGCACAGCCGGGACCCACCTGAGCAAGGAGCTTTCTTGCGTCGCGAACGAGCGATCGCCTGTACAGCGAGTTGTTTTTGCTAATCGGAACGCGACTGAAGCCGCGCAGTCTCGACAGACGGATTGCGGTATCGTCAGGCAGCAGTCCCGCCGTGGGTGTGATGATCAAGACACCTTGAACACCAACGGGAGGGCGGGCGAACGCGCGCGCGTATGCGAGCTTGCCGCGAAAATAAAGCGCGCTAAAGAAGCTAAACACCTCGCCCAATGGCACGCCGTTGATACTGCGCAGGCGCGTGGCCATATCCGACCGAGCGTTTGTCTTGAGAACCCAACGAGCGCGCTCGCCGTTACAGTTTGCCGGTGACAGAAGAAACACACAGTTCATGGCCGTACCGTTTTCAGAAATTTGTCTGTACTGAGAGTATTCAGGACGTCTTCACGCGTCAACCAGCCTCGCCTCGCCATGAAGACTCCGTAGCGCAAATTTTGTAGCGCCTGAGCGGAATGAGCATCCGTGGAGACAATGAACTTGATGCCGCGCTGGCGCGCGGCCCTGATCCAGCGGGGTTCCAAGTCGAGGCGGCGTGGATCGCCGTTAATCTCTACTGCAGCCGATGCCGCGGCGATTGCGTCGAGGACCCGTTCCATGTGGCACTCCAAAGGCGCTCGCGAAAGGAGCAGTCTACCCAGAGGATGGCCCCAAATCTTGAAAAAAGGTGAGTTCATCGCGGTCAAGATGCGTCGTGTCATCTGATCCGCGTCCATTTTGGCGCGCTGGTGAATACTGGCGATAATAATCTGGAACTGTTCCAGAATCGGGTCGGGATAGTCGAGAGAGCCGTCTTGAAGAATGTCGGATTCGGTGCCCTTGAGCAGCCGTATTTTTACCTTTTCTTGCACTCTCGCAATTTCCTCCCACTGTTGCTTCAAGCGGTCTATTTTAACGCCGCGCGCATAAAAAGCGCTGGGCGAGTGATCCGTAATAGTCAGATATTTCATGCCCATGGCTTCAGCTGCGCGCGCCATTTGCTCGACCGTGTGGCTGCCGTCCGAGTAGACAGTATGGCAGTGAACCATCCCCTCGATATCCTCCGTGCTGATCAGAGCCGGCAGGGCGCCGGATAAAGCTGCTTCGACTTCTCCTTCGCCTTCGCGCAACTCAGGTGGGATGTACTGCATGCCGAGTTGGCGGTAAATGTCTTTTTCGTCCGGTGGTCTGATCGGCAACACGCTTTTATCCGCTCGCTTAACAATGGATGTTCTTCCGTTTCTTGCGCGGGCAATCTCTTCGAGCTGAGCCAGATGCTTTTCCGAACCGGTCAAGTTATGAAGCGTAGAGGCATAGTCTACCGGCAAAACAACGTCGATCTCGATCTCCAGATCCCCGGCGAGCCGCGCGGCGCAATGCCCGGGGCTTACTTCCAACGTTTCGACGATTTCGGGAAAACGACAAAAGTAATCGAGAACTATCGCCGGCTCATGGCTTGCCACAACAACCTGTATCCGCCTTACGGTTTCCTTGCGTCGGCGCGCGGCGCCAGCGATCTCAGCTTGCACTACGTGGGCGCAGTTTTGAAGGTATCTCAGGAGTTGCTCGGCTTGTTCGAGCACATGATCCAGCAAGGCGCGCTCGCCGCTCGTCTCCAGCTTCTCGATTGCTTGGAAAATCTTGGCTTCGGCTTTCGGGCCAAATCCTTTAACGTTTCTGACCAGACCTTGCGCGCACGCGGTCTTCAGGTCCGGCAGATTTTCGATGGCCAGAGCGCTCTGGAGCGCGACGATTTTCTTTACCGTGAGTCCGGGTACTCTGCTGAGCTCCATAGCGCCCGGCGGCAACTCTGCCCGTAACAGCTCCAGTGCGCTGCTAGAGCCCGTCCTGTAGAGCTCTTCGATGGCTGCTGCCAAGCCCGGGCCAATGCCAGCAATATCGGTGAGTCGACGATTTTCAACGAGCATGCCGAGATCGCCATCAAACCCGTGCAATGCTCTCGCCCCTCGCTCGAACGCCCGAGCTTTGAAGGGGTTCTCTCCTTTAATTTCAAGCAGCCGGGCGATTTCCCGTAGCCGGGCGGCAATGAACAATCGATCGTGCATCATCGAAAGTGGACAAGTAGGATCAAAGCGACAGCAATCTTTGGCGTATGGATCACAATAACGCCCATGGGTGGCTCCGGCAACAGATGCGCCTTACCTGGTCTGGTACCGCAGGCGCCCGTATTTCCTCCGCGGAGTTGCTAAATCCGGGCAACCTTAGTAAGTAGCAGGCGTTACCAACGCTCAGTGGACAAGAAGGAGGAACGCAATGGCACAAGTCAAAGAATACAAGACGGTGAAGGTGGAAAAAGAAGACGGGATCACCTGGGTCATTCTCAACCGGCCCGAAAAGAGAAACGCGATGAATCCGCAGCTGCACTACGACATGCTCGAGGCGCTGACGGAGCTCGAGGTGGACAAGGACACGCGAGTCGTCGTGATCACCGGTGCCGGCCCAAGCTGGTGCGCCGGTCAAGATTTGCGCGAGTATTTCCGCGGCACGGATAACAATCCGGTCGAAAGACGTAAAGCGAGCTGGGCTTCCCAAGAGTGGCGCTGGCGACGGCTTTTTACGTATCCGAAACCAACAATCGCAATGGTCAACGGCTACTGTTTTGGCGGCGCCTTCACGCCTCTCATTGCCTGTGATTTTGCCATTGCCGCCGAAGACGCCATCTTTGGCTTGAGCGAGATCAACTGGGGCATTTTCCCGGGCGGTTTGGTCAGCCGCGTGTTGGCCGATGCGATGTGCTATCGCGATGCAATGTACTATATCATGACCGGTGACCCGTTCGATGGCAAAAAAGCCGCCGAGATGAAGCTCGTCAACTACGCGGTGCCAAAAGAAAAACTGCGTGACGAAACCGTCAAGCTGGCAAACAAGTTGATGGAGAAAAACCCACAGGTCCTCAGAGCCGCAAAGGAAGTGTACAAGTATTGCCGCAATATGGACTACAACCAGGCTGAAGATTACATGGGCGCCAAGGGCGTCGCGCTTCGCGCTACCGATCCTGAAAGAGGCCGCGAAGAAGGTATGAAGCAGTTTCTTGATGAAAAGAAATACCGGCCCGGTTTGGGGGCCTACAAACGGCAGGCATCGTAAGGTTCTCAACCCTTCTCGTTCACCGCGTCCTTACGATACGCCACGCAGACGCGCGGCTACTCAGGGCGGCCGGTTTCCCGAGTAGGCCAAAGGCCGTAACGAGGGAGGGGGGAGGAGGAAAGAGTTGGGGTGAAACTCTCAATGTAGACCCGGTGTAAACAATGGACTTTAACTTACCCGAAGAGCTGCAAGTACTTAAAGAAACAGTTCGGAAATTTGTCGATAAGGAGCTGATTCCATTAGAGCGGGAATGTCGCCCTGAGGGCGAGGATATGCCCGAGGCCTATATCAAACCGCTCCAGGAGAAAGCCAAAGCGATAGGCCTTTGGCTCCTGGACGTGCCCCAGGAGTACGGCGGCGCCGGCCTGGACCTCATGAGCCGTTGCGTAATCATGGAAGAGGTGGCGCGCACGGTCGCAATACCATTTCGTTACGCTCCGATTTTTGGACCTGAAGTAAGACCCGTCTTGTTTCATTGCAATGACGAGCAGAAAGAACGGTTCCTGCTCCCGGTGATTCGCGGCGAAAAAAGGATCTGCTTTGCCCAGACCGAACCGGACGCCGGCAGCGACCCGGCCGGGATGAAAACCCGCGCCGTCAAAGACGGCGATCACTACATCCTCAATGGGACCAAGCGCTTTATCACGGGAGCAAAAACTGCCGACTACGCTCAAGTCATCGCTGTGACCGATCCCGTCAAGGGCGCGCGCGGAGGAGTGACCTGCTTCATTGTCGATATGAAGGCGCCCGGCGTGACGCTGGAACGGCTGTGGCCCACGATGATGGGAGACACGCCCGGGCAGATCTTGTTTGAAAACGCTCGCGTCCCGGCGGCCAATGTGATTGGCGGCGAAGGTCAAGGTTTTGCCATTGCGCAAAAGTGGATTCAGGAAGGGCGAATTCGTGGCCATGGCGCACGTCCGGTCGGCATTGCCCAGCGCGCGCTCGACATGATGATCGAGTACTCCAAAGTGCGCACGACGTTTGGTCGGCCACTGGCGGATCGCCAGGCAATTCAGTTTATGATTGCCGACTCGGCGATGGAGCTGCATGGCTGCCGCTTGATGGTGTACGAGTGCGCCTGGCGTAGCGACCGTGGCGAAGATGTCCGAAATCTGTCCTACATGACTAAGATTATGTGCGCGGAGATGGCCAGCCGGGTGGTTGACCGCTCGATACAAGTCCACGGTGGTCTGGGGCTCATGCGCGAGTTGCCATTGGAGTGGTGGTACCGCCAGCTGCGCAGCATTCGCATCACTGAAGGCACGCCGGAAGTGCTCCGCTGGCGGCTGGCACAGCACCTCATCAAGAATCATAAAGGATGAGGAAAGACGGGAGTGCTGGAGTCGTGGAGTAATGGAGTAATGTTTCCAAATGCAATACTCCTATACTCCAGTACTCCAACACTCCATTGTCGATACGGCGTGACGAGTGCTCCATAAATAACATTCAGCATCCAACGATGGACATTGATCAGTCAGCAACTCTCCTGCCGGGCTACCGTGTGCTGGACCTGAGTTCATCCATGGGTGCGTTCTGCGGGAAGCTATTGCGCGACCTGGGAATGGACGTTGTTAAAGTCGAGCCGCCGGGCGGTGATCCGGCACGCAGCGAGCCTCCGTTTGCGCGAGGCCACATGCACCGCGAAGGGAGCTTGCGGTTCGAATATCTCAATGCAGGGAAACGCAGCATAACATTGGACATTACGAGAACAGGCGGAAAGCCTCTTTTCCTCGACCTCGTCGCGCGCGCGGATATCGTCCTGGAGACTTTTTCGCCTGGCTTTCTCGAGGCGTACGATCTGGGCTACAGCACTCTCCTCGAACGGCAGCCGAAACTGATTCTGGTTTCACTTACAGGCTTCGGCCAAGACGGACCGTATGCCGGTTTCAAGTCTGCCGATATCGTTGGGACCGCAATGGGCGGTTTACTCTATATTAGCGGCGATCCGAAGCTGGTGCCGTGCAATCCGCCCGAGACGCAAGCCTACTATTATGCAAGCTTGTTTGCCGCCTATGGCGTGATGCTGGCGCTGTGGCAGCGTGAAATGCGCGGCACAGGAGCCTTCATCGACGCGTCGGTGCAGGCAAGCCTGGCGCTGCACGAGCATGTGGCATTCAACTATTCGGCCGAAGGTCGCGTCATGAAACGCGCCGGTAGCCAGCACCAACACAACGCTCCCGCCAATCTCTTCCAGTGCAAGAACGGTTATGTTGCTCTGTTCGTGACGCAGAATCACTGGCCGTTGCTGCTGAAAGTCTGGGAAGGCCACGCGCCGGATCTCGACGACCCGAAGTGGATCAACAGCAACACACGACGCGCACACGCGGATTATGTCAATGCGCAAGTGACTTCCTTCACTTCGCGTTTTTTCAAGGAAGACTTTGCCGAGTTGATGCAGAAGAACGGTATTCCCGCCCTGCCGGTTAATTCTCCAGCGGATTTTATGAAGGATCCGCACATTCAGGAGCGCGGGTTTTTCGGGAGCGTTAGTCACCCTGTAATCGGCTCGCTTATTCAAGCAGGCAGTCCTTTTATGCTGGACGGAAAACGTGCGGGGCCATTGCCGGCGCCGCTCTTGGGACAGCACAATGCTGTGGTGTTTGGCGAGCTTGGGTTGGACGAATCAGATCTGGCAGCGCTTGCCGCCGACGGGGTGATTTAACAGACCCTCACCCTTCCCTCTCCCAGCGGGCGAGGGAAACTGAAAGCGCTTCGGCGAAGAAATTCATGGCTCTCGCCGTCTGGGGAAGAGAGTTAGAGTGAGGGGAGAGCGAAGAGGAAAGCGAAGAGACAAAGACTGGATTCCCGTTTGCACGAGGATGACAAACTAAGTACTGACGCGGTATCTCAATGACTAGCGCTAACCGCATTCTCGACGGGGTCCGCATCCTTGCTTTCACCACGGGTTATGCCGGTCCGTATGCCGGTAAGTTGCTCGCAAGTTATGGCGCTGAGGTCATCAAAATTGAATCACGCAAAGGCGGACTCGATACGTTTCGACATTACGGGCAGCACAAAGACATCGATGCCGCCCCTCGATTTATCGAATGCAACCTGGGTGTGCGGTCTTTGACAGTTAATCTCAAGCATCCGACCGGCGCGAGAGTGGTCCGAGAACTCGCTAAAAAATCGGATGTAGTACTAGAAAATTTCAGGCCTAAGGTACTGGATAAATTAGGTCTTAGTGATAGACAGTTAAGACAGATCAATCCCGGGATCGTGATTGTAAAATTGCCCGGGTTTGGCTCGGCAGGGCCGAAAAGCAGCTACGGGACCTGGGGCTTCAATCTGACCGCTTTCTCCGGCATGACCTATCTGTGGAATCATCCAGAACAGGATCGCCCCGTTGGCAGCCAGGGAGTTTATCCGGACCATCTAGGTTTCATCATGGCGCCGACGCTCGTGGTCGCCGCATTGCTGCATAGCCGTCGATCGGGGAAGGGTGTAACAATCGACCTGGCGCAGATCGAAGGCACGGCGTACACGCTGGGAGTAACCTATCTTGAAACGGCGGTAAACGGGAGTAACCCAAAACCCAGAGGCAACAGCGATGCCACCGCCGCGCCACACGGTTGCTTTCGCTGCCAAGGTGAAGACCGCTGGTGCGTGATCTCGGTTCGTAGCGACGAAGAATGGCGGGCTTTTTGTGAGGTCGCCGGCCGCGAGTATTTATTGCTTGATACGCGTTTTACCGACCGGCGGTCACGCTTGAAGCATGTCGCTGATCTCAATAGCATCGTAGCCGAATGGACATGCACGCAAAGCGCAGAAGAGGTAATGCTCAGACTCCAGTCGGCGGGTGTGCCAGCCGGCGTCGTCCAGACCGGCGCCGACCTTTTGCGAGATGTTCAGCTTAGACACCGCAACTATTTCAGCGCGATCGCCGAATCGCTTATCGGACCCTTTGAAATTCCGCGGAGCGGATTCTTGTTCAAAGGAATGACTGAAGAGCCGCTGCGCCTCCCGAGTCGATTCGGCTCGGATAGCGAGCAGATTCTCGGTGAGATCTTAGGCTACGATAAATCCACGATCGATCGCTGGCGCGATGAAGAGATTTTGGTCTGAGCAGCAGTAGAACGTTCGACGTTCGAAGTTCG
>CAYPHJ010000073.1:0-23575 GCA_964410485.1 uncultured Syntrophobacteraceae bacterium | reverse complement strand
TGGAACAGCCGCACATTTTCAATGGCGATGACCGCCTGGTCCGCAAAGGTTTTGACCAGCTCAATTTGCCGATCGTTAAATGGCTCGACCACCTCCCGCCAAATCGTAAAGACCCCGATCGGGGTATCCTCCCGCAGGAGCGGGACTGCCAGGACCGTTCGAGCTCCGGTCTGAGCCGCCATCGGGTGACGTTCAACTTGGGCATCCAGATCATGGATCGGCCTTCGCTCTAAGAAGGCACGACCAGACCTGCTCTCGGCTTGAGGGCGGACGGGAGTTTGGAATACAGCAAGTTGTTCGGGTGACTCGCCGTAGGAAGCGACCAAACGGAGAAATTCCCCATCATATTGGCGTATGTGACCCCGCTTCGCACCTGCAAGCTTTACTGCGCTCTCGGTGACGGCTTCGAGCACTGGCTGTAGTTCCGTGGGGGAACCGGCAATCACTCGCAGGACTTCGCCAGTCGCGGTCTGCTGCTCCAATGCCTCGGTAAGCCCCCGATTCCGATCTTGCAACTCCTGGAGCAGCCTCACGTTCTCAATCGCGATCACGGCCTGGTCGGCGAAAGTCTTAAGTAACGTAATCTGCTTTTCTGAAAAGGCGCGGACTTCCTGTCGTCGAATATGGATCTCACCAATCGCGGTCGTTTCACGCAAGAGAGGTACGGCCAACACGGTTCCGACACGAATCCGTAAAGTCGACTCGTGGACTTCGGGATATTCGTTTGGCGCGACCGCACTCCAGTCAGGGATATGTATAACCGCCCGGTCCACAACGGCTCGCCCCGCCGGTGATCGCCGGTCGATACGTCGAACCTCGGCGACCTCCGGCACGGAGCCGTAGTGAGCCGCTGCTCGTAACGTATTCTCCTCGACTAATCGAATAACCGCGTCATTGGCGCCGCAAACCCTGGCCGCATTCTCAACGACCGTGTTCAATACAGGTTGGATCTCCGTCGGCGAGCTGGCAATTACGCGTAAAATCTCGCCAGTCGCATTCTCTCTGCCTACCGCTTCAGCGAGCTCTCGTCGACAGATCTCGAGCTGCTCGGTAACTCGCTCCAGTTCTTTCTTGAGTTGGTTGAGTTCGGTGGCACGCGGACTCTTTTGCTTTTTTGTACTTCCGGATCGGGCCATATTGGATCTCAGTCCTACATTTCGGGTACTTCCGAGTGTAGTGTGAACGAATATTGACCCCGGGGAGACAGAATTCGCAGAATCCGGAAGATCTTTTGATCAAACTCTCAACTCTGCGCCCTCAGCGCCTCGGCGGTGTGTTTTCTTCCGGTTCGAGAGACTAGTCGACCATGAACTTCGATGTCAACCTGCCAAAGATCGTGCTCGTATCTCGTATTCGTGCTCGGCGCCTGAACGACCACAACTCATCCTTCAGCTCCACTTATGGTGGGGTTGAACTGGCTTCCGAGAGTCACAAGGCCGTGAGCAAAGTCAACCTCGAATCGAGATGTTTGAGCGGTTGGAAGGAGAGAAAAATCGGGTTCACACCATGAGAAGTCCAGCATAAGCCGTACGACGCTTCAATGGGATCTCGATCGGGATGTTCTTGGCCTCAACCCAGCACAGTGCACCGAGCTCGCGCCGAATTACCTCGGTGGCGCTGCTTGGGCTCGAAGCGGGCCGACGATTTGCGAGCCAGCCAATCTTTGCTATCTTTGCCAGCTGCTGCGCCGCAGCGGGATCGCTAAGCCCAAAGAGCAAAGCCCAAAGAGTGAAGCAAAGAATGCTCTTAGTTGGGGTGTGGCAGGAGTGGACCAATGCTCTTAACGTCGGTTTTCCAACATTCCAACGCTCCACCACTCCATTGCTCCGTTTTTTCATCTAATCACCTCATCGGCCCGCGCCAGCATACTCGCCGGAATCGTGAGGCCGATCTGCTCGGCCGCTTTCAGATTGATCGCCAGCTCAAACTTTGTCGGCTGTTCGACGGGTAACTCCGCAGGCTTCCTGCCTTTTAAAAGCTTGTCCACGTAAATGGCCAGACGGCGGTATTCGTCGATATAGTCTGCACCGTAGGACAGAAGTCCTCCATTTTCGACAAATATCCTCTGGAAGTAGATAGCCGGCAGGCGATTCTTCGCCGCGTGTTTGATAATACGTTCTCGGTGCTGGAAATAGCGCGGGCTCGGTATCACAATGAGAGCCTGGGCGCGTCCTTTGGTCATGGCCAGAAACGCGTTGTCAATCGCATCGGGGTCTCGCGCTAAAAAGTCCTGCAGCTTCACGCCGAGCGCCCGTGCCGCGGCATCAAGTTCTTTGTATTCATCTGTAGCCATAAGTCGGGCTCGATCGGCTAGAGCGGTGAGGACTGCAATGCGCTTAACCCCGGGAACTGCCTCCGCGAGTAGCTCAAAGCGTTTCCCGATTAATCCCACGGCAATGGAGGCTAATCCCGTGATATTTCCACCCGGATAAGCCAGACTGTCAACATATCCCATCCTTACCGGATCGACACCCACCCTCATTACAATGGGAATAGTACTAGTCGCTTTTTTAGCAGCACTGACCGCTGGGCCTGCTTCCGCGACGATGATGTCAACCTTTAGATGGACCAGCTCAGCCGCCAGATCAGCAATTCGAGCGGATTTCACCTCACCCCCCCGGATTTCGAGAATAATGTTGTTTCCTTCGATGTAGCCCAACTCGCGCAAACTCTGCCGGAATGTGTCAATGAAGGACGCCATTTCGACAGCGGACGAGGACATTAGCAGCCCCACCCGCGGAACTTTCCCCGGCTGCTGGGCCCGTGCCTCAACCCCACCGAAGATGAAGGTGAGAGCGATTGCAAAGAGCCCGGCCCATTTTAGATTTTTGATTTTGGATTTTAGATTGGGACTCAATCTCGATTCAAAAAACCGGCTCCAACATTTGTTATTCATATATTGGCTCCCCTAATCGAAAATCGGCAATCTAAAATCCAAAATGTCATCTTATGACTCTATCCGCCCGCGCCAGCACGTTCGGCGGAATCGTCACGCCGATTTGTTTTGCGGCCTTGAGATTTATGATCAACTCGAACTTGCTCCCGCGCTCAATGGGTAGGTCGGCCGGCTTCGCACCTCTCAGTATTTTATCTACATAGGTGGCGGCACGCTGGTACGATTCAGTACTGTCCGCCCCGTAGGACATGAGCCCACCTGCATCCACAAATATTTCGCTACCATAAATCGTCGGAAGCCGTCTCTTGGCTGCGAAGTCAACGACCCGCGCGCGATGACGCAAGATGAGCGCGGATGATCCAAGTAAAAGGGCATCAGGGGGCTTCTGGCTGAGTGTGGAAAAGGCGCTCTCAAGACTCTCTAGACCCGAACCCGTTGTCATTCTCACAACCACAGATTGAATCTGGATTCCCAAACCCTGCGCTGCAGCCTTAACTTCTGCCGTCCCTTGTTTCTGTTGTGACAACGTCCAGATAATAGCCACACGGGAAATTTCTGGAAATGCCTCCTTAAGTAGCTCCAGCCTCTTTCCGTGTAAGTCAAGTTCCCGGTTAGTCAGGCCCGTAATGTTACCACCAGGCTTTGCCAGGCTCGCGACGACTCCAGATTCAACAGGATCTTCAGTGCCGCCCGCCATTACGATGGGGATAGTACGGGTTGCCTTTTTTGCAGCATTCCACACCACTGGGCTACCCGCCGTAACAATGACATCAACCTTGAGCCTAACCAGTTCTTCAGTTGCTTCTGGGAGCAGATCGCCTTTATCTTTTGCGGAACGGTACTCAATGACGATGTTCTGTCCTTCAACATACCCAAGCTCACGCAGCCCTTGCCGGAATGCAACGAATCGTGGATCGGTAGTGGTAGAGCGTGATCGGAAATCCAGAAATCCTACCCTATAAACTTTCGCTGCCTGTTGTGCCTCGGCGGGGAGGCTAAGCGCCAAGAGCATTGCGCAGAGTGCAGATATCAGAAGTCGGAGATCGGAGATCGGTTTCACCACCGTGGCAAATAGCGCAGAAACAAAGCGCTCCGCAAACACAGCGTCTTCGCTCGTGACACTCCGATTTCTGACCACCGACAACCGACCACTGACTACTTTCATCTGATCACCCTGTCCGCTCTCGCCAGCATGTTCGGCGGAATCGTCAGCCCGATCTGCTTGGCTGTCTTGAGATTAATCACAAACTCGAACTTCGTCGGCTGCTCGACCGGTAGATCCGCCGGTTTGGCTCCCTTCAGGATCTTGTCCACATAGATGGCCAGACGGCGAAATTCGTCGGCGAAGTCTGGCCCGTAAGACATAAGCCCTCCAATCTCGACCAATATCGGCTGCCAATAGATAGCCGGCAGGCGAGTCTTTGCCGCGTGCTTGATAAGATGTTCTCGGTGCTGAAGATAGGCCACGCTCGATATTACAATGAGACCCTGGGCGTGCCCGTTTTTCATGGCCAAGAATGCGTTGTCAATCGTAGCAGGGTCGCGCCCCAAAAGTACCTGAAGCTTCACCCCGAGCGCCCGCGCCGCGGCTTCCAACTCTTTATATGACCGTGTGGCCATATAACGGGCCTGATCGGTCGATGCTGCGAGGACCGCGATACGCCTAGCCTCGGGAACTACCTCGGCGAGTAGCTCTAAACGCTTCCCTATTAGATCAAAGGTGATGGAGGCTAATCCCGTGATATTTCCACCCGGATGAGCCAGACTGCTAATAACTCCCCTCCTTACCGGATCGCCATCGTACCTCATGACAATGGGAATTGTGCTGGTCGCTTCCTTAACAGGATGGACCGCAGAGATCCCTCCCGCGACGATGATGTCAACCTTAAGACGGACTAGCTCAGCTGCCTGATTGGAAAGTCGCTCGGGTTTCGCCTCGCCCCCTCGGATTTCGAGGACGATGTTTTTTCCCTCGATGTACCCTAACTCGCGCAAACCCTCCCGGAATGCTTCAATCCAAGGCGCGGCCACCGCAGTGGACGCGCCAACAAGGAGCCCCATCCGGGGGACTTTCTTTGGCTGCTGCGCCTCAACAGATGAGCACAGCGCAAGGAGGAAAGCGCATAGTAAAATTGCAAAATTGAGATTTCGGAACGCGAATTTCAGATACGCGTCCGCAGAATCGCCCTGAACTCGTTCCATGGATTTTCTCCTCAATCCAAAATCCAAAAACCTGTCCTGAGCAAAGCCGAAGGATCGGCAATCTAAAATTTAGAAGCAGCTCACCTCTTTGACAAATATGCTTTCGCCTCTCTCGTTTCTGGCCCTTCGGTGTCGGCATTTTGAGACAGGACGACAAGCTTTTCGTAATAGGTCTTCGCCTTAGCCATTTCGCCCGACTGTGCGGCCGCGCGCGCGGCGCCGGAAAGGCCGCGAAAACGGTTCGGCTCGCGAACTTGTGATCGCTGGAACTCCTTGAGAGCCTCCTGCGGCCGCTTAAGCTCCAAGAGCATTTCGCCGAGCAGCTCACGCGCCGGGAGAATACGCCCGGGGGTGACGATATGCTTTTCGTTCTTGTCCTCCATATCGGCCGCCTGACGCATAAGCCCGAGCGCCTCGTCGCGTTTGCCTTCCGCGAGAGCAGTCCAGGCTGCGGCCCCGAGCCTATTCACTTCGACTTCAGTGGCCCAATAATGGTTGTTTGCCGCTCTCAGTCCGTCGCGCAAAGCGACGAGTTCTTGCACATCTCTTTGGGCTGCACGGGGGTTTCCGCTCCGGGCCGCGCCGAGCGCACGCGCGAAGTGGGTCAGCGCTTCCGTATAGGGAAAGCGGCTCGCACGCGCCTCCAGTTGGGCCGCCTCGTTCCAGGCGCCACGCTCAACTGCATACCTCGCTGACATCGCAGCGAGCGCATAGGGAGCGTTGTTGCGCACGGGGTTTACGTCAGTGACCTCTTTTGCCTGCTCAATGGTGCGCCGAGCGTCTGTATAGCGCCCAAGCTGCAGGTATGCGTAAACCATGTAGTCCATGGCGTGAAGCGCACCGTCTCCGTCCTTCGCCTTTTTGGCGACCGAGGCCGATCTGCCGTTGCTTTCCACCGAGTCGCTCCACGCTCCCACTCTGGTAAAGATGTGCGAGGGCATGTGCAGTGCATGCGGCGCCGAAGGTGCGATCTGTGCGTAGCGGCGCGCTGCATCTAATCCCTTCTCGGCAATCGGTGGGTAATCATAGCTATGGATTAAATAGTGGGCGACACCGGGGTGGTCAGGATATTTGGCGAACTGCTTTTCCAGTATCGCTGCTGCCTTAAGTGCCGCGGCGTAGGTTTGGTCGGCTCCAGACTGCGTCCCGACGAGATAGAGCGCGTAGAAAATCTGCGCCTCATCATCATTCGGATAACGACTAGCGAGCTGCTCGTAAGCCCTGGCGCGCGCTTCGACCCGCGCCGGCTCAGTGCGATTAGCCCAATCCTGATAGTAGGCCGCAGCTGCTTCGATGTAATCGCGTTCCCGTTGCGTCTTAGCACCGGTCCGCCGACCGTGCTCAAGAGCGGCCTGCGCCTCTGCCGCACCCTTGGGCGACGATCCGGTTCCGGCCAGTGGATTCAGCATCAAGATGGACGCGACACCCCAGGTCGCAATCGCACACGAGGGATCCTGGGTGAGAACTTCGCGAAAAGCCTTCTCGCCCGTCGAGAACCAGAAAGAATGCAGGAGCGCAACGGCGCGTTGGAACTTTTCCTGTACGTCGGGGCTGCAGGAGTTCTCGAACTTAACGCTGCCAATTGTTCCGGCCCCCTTCGCCTGGGCCATTGCCACGCCCGCGCAAATCATGACTGCACTGATAATAAACAGAAGCAGTTGAATCGGTTTCATAAGGCACCTCCTGCGGGGGAATCGTAAGATCGATTTGCTTCATGGTTTTCAGATTGATGACGAAGTCAAGGCAAGGCTTCGTCAGGCGCTCCAGGGGTTTCCTTCTCCGTCAAGGTACACGGCGATGGGCTTCACTGTAGCCATACCACCCGCCTGTGATCTAGCTCTTGCCCTAAGCCTACGGCAAGCGAAGTGCCAACAAACTGAAGATGCGCCAGGGTCTAAAACTCCGAGCAATTACGGCGAGTTTAGGTCTGAGCCTTGCCGCCGCAGCCGAACAGAAGACGGCTTTGGTATAGCTAATTTGATACTCTCAGAAGCAAAAAGGCTACACTAAAAGTCGCATCGGAACGCCCTTGCTCTTTTCCGCTACCTTATCCAACTCTTCCGGAGTAAATATCCGTCTGGCGGTTAACGTAATGCCCGCAGTCCTGCCCGGCTAGAGCGATAGCCCCAAGCGCTTCGGCTCCATCTGCTGGCACCTCGACAATGCTAAAGCGTCAGGTCCATTGTTCTGTGGACCAAAATACTCTCCGACCGCGCTTCCTGTCGCACAAGAGTTCTTGAACCGCGGCCGCTCTCTTGGTGGCGGCAACTCGACATGTCGGCTTCGCCGCCTCTCGATTTATTAGTTCAAAACCCAGGCCTACTACAACCTCGATCTATTTCACGTCAACTCTGCGCGGCTTATCCTTATAGGTAACGCCGAAAACGAGAAGCCGAGCGGGAACTTTACCGGTGTTTCTCGCCCCATGGTGAATTCCCGGCTCAACCTTTAAGAGATCTCCCGTCTTTCCGGTGACACTAGGCTTTTTTCCCTCGCCGTAAAAGTCTATTGTCAAAGTACCCTCCAAGATATAGATAAACTCATTTTGAGGATGGTAATGCTTTCCGCTCGCAGCTCCTGGCTCGAGTTCTATCCTGGTCACGAGCATCTCTCTTCCCGTCAGCCCTTCCAAGGGGGTTGACCCTAACGGTAATTGTTTCAGTCCGGGGTACTCCGCTGCCCAAGCTGCCGTTGAAAATAAGAAAGTAAGAATGAGAACAAGTGACTTCATCTTACGCCCCCTTCGCCTGATAAAAGGCCTGTGTTTCTAGCTACTCTTTAGGCTCACTTTTCCACACCCAGGAGCAGCCAGGTAGGCTCCTCATTGAAGGAAGCTGCAAACTGTTCAACTCGCCGCCTACTGAAAGCCACTAGACCATCTTGCGCATCTCCTCGATCGAGAACGCGCGGACAAATTTCATTTTTACGTTGCCTAACGACTGGATGTTTGCCATGAACTTGTTGATAGGCTCAGGGCCTTCCGCTTCAATCACAATGGCAGCATCATGGGGCCCGCCCGGCGTATAGAAAAGATCTTTGACATTGACCCCCAGCTTTGCCGCCTCGGCCTTGGACGCCTCGGCTCTATCAGGCGAGTCTTTGATCGAGCGCCGCCCCTGATCGGTAAAGTCAACTAAAATAACTCCCTTAACCATAAAGCACCTCCTTGGAATTTATTGAGACAACTTTCGATTCTGGACTACAGAAAGAAATAGCCAGCACACCCCGGCAGCAATCGCCGGAGCGGCTGGCTTTAAACTCTTCTCGTCATATCCCCCTCGAAGAACGTTTTGCGTTCCTCAGGTTTGGCCTCGCATCACACGAGAAGCCTTTTCAACGCTGGGGGAGGCTTATTACTAGCGCACCAATACCACACAACTAAGACCGTTAACAATGAGCAACCGCTGTGCCATTGGTTCCTTTACCAGGAGCAGGTCCCAAGTGATCGAATTCAACAAACTACAGACGCACTCACCTGACCGATTAACTTCCAATTATCGCCACGTGAATACTAAATTATACGGCCCTGTGGATACTTTGATGCGACCAACCGTGGTTAAAGCTACGCTGCGTACACTATTTTTAGGATGTGTTAACTGCGGTTACTCCTGATGTAAACGGCGGTGACAGATTTTCTAAGATCACGGAGCAATTGGTGGATCGCTGAGTGGGCGCGCCAATAGCCGCGTTGCCCGGCAGACCATGATAAGCCCAGCAGTTTTTTCGACTAGTGCTTCCGCTTACATTCGATCCAGTGCGTAGCAGTAAGCTGGCACCAGAGTTGCTCAATCTCCAACTGAAAAGACCCTAGCTGTTGCGGAAATTGGGGCTTCTTCGGTTAGCAGGATTTGAGCAGAGCGCAGCGCTGCTTTGACCGGGGAGGAAGTTCGATGAACACGAGAAATCTGCTGTTAATTGGAAGCTTCTCCATCTTTATCTCCATTGCGAGCTGCTCGGCTTTACAGGTCACACAGGATGTTCAACAAGGCCGGACTGCTCTGCAGTCGGGCCAGCCGGCCGCTGCGGTAAGATACCTGCGTCGGGCCGCCGCTCTCGATCCCAATTACCACGCCCCAGACGCTCTTGGCGAGAGTGTGCTGACTCATCTTGGGCGGGCCGAATACGAGACAGGAAATTTCGCCGAAGCTCAAATTGTCCTTGCAAAGGCGCTAGCGAGCAATGACCAAGACCACACGGCTCGTCTCTACCTCGGATTAATGGAGTTGCGAAGCGGCGATGGAGATCGGGGTAGGGGAGAGGTTGAGAGCGGACTCAAGGGAATCCATGCAAAATTAGAAAGTCTTGCCAGCAACGCCTTTCGGGGACTTTTTTGGGATCCTGGAAGACAGATTCGCTCCGAAATTGAAAGAGCAGTGAGCGGGAAGCTGGACTCAGCCGAGCTGGTCAGTGCTGCTGAAGAGATCGGAAGGAAGCTCGACAATGAAGTAGAGCTAGCGCGCCGCGATGAATTGAGAAGCACATACTTCAGAGGAGGGGAGTGACTGAGATTTATCGGAAGTCTATTGGTGACTCGCGCTGTCACCAGGGCAGTGACCCACAGGCGGCGCCAGAAGGGGGCTCAGATGAAAACCGATTTTTCAGTTCTTCCTATCATTGCCGCAGGAGCGCTCTATGTCTTCGGGCTGATCGTGCTCTCCCTACATTTCATACAGTCCTTGGCCATACTCACGGTACAAGGCAACTGGGCCGCGACAGTAATGGACCACTTAGTTGAGTTCTAAAGACCTTGATCGCGCTCCATCACCCGAGTCTTGTGAGGCTCGATCCGAGATGGTCGCCCATTCGCGCAAGACGGTCGGCCGCTATTTAACGTCTCCGGCCTTCGGGGCCACCTTTTCAAGCCACACTCTCCTGTCGACCGGACGTTTTAATATAATATTGATAGTGCCTTCGAGTTTATTGCGGTTCACAAGTTTGAGACGAACTGGATTCTTACCCTTCGTCACGAATTCGATATATATCTCGTTGCCCTTTGCTTTGACATCCATTTCCTGTCCGCCCGGCCCAGTGCTTATATAATCCCGGGGACCAAACCTCCCTCGTGCAACCCACTTACCGTCGCCTGTCGTCTTTACCGAGTTAATGACTAATATCGACTAATATAATGTCACTCCCCCTCGGCGTCTCGATGTGCCCCTCCCAGATACCGATAAGGACTTTTGTTGGGTCAACTTGCGCCAACGTCAACGCACCAGCTGGCAATACCAGAACAAGGGCCAAAAGCCATCGACTTATATTAATCACGATTAATCACCGCAAACCTCCGTGATTAAGGAATACGAGCCGCATGCTCAGCCTGAGCCAGTACCGATACGGCTGGACGTTTATCGATGGCAAGAGCAATTTGCAAGTGATGATTGCGGTTCTTTTCCTCGACTGGCAAGCACCGCCTCTGAGATGATTCTCGGCTCAGCTTCTGTTCAAGAACTGTCTAGTCCCAAGCCCCGGTATCAGGCGCAATGGTTCACTCAGGCGAACTGGTGAGCCGACACCTGGCCGTTTTACAGGGAACTGTGCTTTTGAACGTGCAATGATATACGGATTCCCAAGCGCTAAGCGGCTGCGTCCGAGCGAAACAAACGCGCAGGTGGAATTTGGGCAGGCTTTGAGAACCGGAACAGAGGGAGAATTCTGCCCACAAACCTCATAAGCCGTGAGATTGCTCCCTTCGGCATGATGATGAGCTGAACGTCCTCCTGAGCTGTGTATTTTTTAATCGCTCTTCGCAAGGAGCCGGTATAAAAATGCATCCTCACATCCATTCCTTGCCTGGATAAAGCTTCGCAGGCGGCGAAAATCCAGTGTTTGGTCAATTGAGCCTGTGGTCCAAAAGAGGGGTATCTAGCCGCTAATGCAGCCGACGCTCCGGGCTGCAGGGCATCCACGGAGCTTAGGCAGGATAGCTGAAAACTGCGCACATGATAGCGAACGAGGAAAACAACGGGCGTCCTGGCTTTCGCAGCGTTCCTAAGGTGAGGCACAACCTCCTCAATCTGGTTCTGTCTTCTAGCGGCAATCAGGATCATTTTGCGCATGGCTAGATCCTCCCTCTATAACTCCAGCTCGGATTTGGGGCAGACTAGAAGCATAGCTGCGCAAGACCTATGCCAAACGGTTTTTCCGCTTGAAAGTTAGGTTTTCGTGAAACTTCAAGCATTGTTCCGACATCACTCGGTCGCCGGTACGGTGGTCAGTGTAACCCTCGTAGACAACACATTAACTTCCGTAGACACTTGGCGGGGCGTGGGTTTATTTTTGTGAAGACTGTTGTAGTGGTGTCAATGTGGTCAGCGAGCGCGTCTCTCGCATGCCAGCGTAGACCCGCCGGTTGCCCTCATACGCTCGGTTTGATGTTCTGATTGAGGCGGAATAGGTTCGCGGGGTCGTACTTGCTCTTGATCGTTGCGAGGCGCTGATAGTTGCTACCGTACGCTGCCATCACTCGGCCTTCACCTTCGCCTTCGCCAAGATAGTTGACGTACACACCTTCCGAGAGGAAAGGCAGCATCGCGCCCCACACGTTGCGCGCCCACTGAATATGCTGCGTCGACTCGCTCTGGGCTTTCCAGACGCTTAGGACAAGGCAACAGTACTGCGCGTCTCTGTGACTGAACGCAGTCTGCGTTTGACCGACGCGGCTGATCGCGCCGCCAAGATGCTCGATGGCAACCATGGAAGCCACCGTGGATGGTAACGCGGGAAGATCGCTAACGTGGTCCACGAGCGCTTCAATCGCTTCGTCGCTTAGGTCCTTGAAGAAATTGCTCTTCCAGTAATTCAGGTTGCCAGGCGGGAGGGCAGCATCGAGTAGGGTTTGCACGGTGGCATAGGACACGACCGCGATGGTGTCAGCAACCGGAGAACGGAACTCGCGTAGTGGTCGCACCATTCGTTCGCCTTCCTCGATCGGTCCGCAATAACAAACGATGATGGCTACCCCAGGCCCAGGAGGTAGAGCCCCGACAACCGCATCGACTCTTAGCTCGTCCGGTGCTGTGCGTGTGAACTCCCGGTAGAAATTCAAGACATCTTTCGCTCGTTCCAGTGGATACATCACCATCCCGCCGAGCACCGGACCGACAGAGTGAATCCGATATTCAAAAGAAGTAACCACGCCGAAGTTGCCACCACCGCCTTGCAACGCCCAGTAAAGATCGGCGTTTTCGCTGGCGCTAGCCAGCAGAAAGCGACCATCTGCGGTCACCACATCGGCCGAGATGAGATTGTCACAGGCAAGCGCGTACTTGCGGTTGAGATAACCTATACCACCCCCCAGCGTGAGACCCGCGATACCCGTCCCAGAATAAATTCCGCCAGTCGTCGCGAGACCGAAGGCCTGCGTTTCCCTGTCCAGTTCGCCCCAGGTGACGCCCGCTTCTGCCCGAACGGTGTGGCCCACCGGGTTCACACGGATGCCTTTCATAGGAGACAGGTCTATCATGAGGCCGCCCTCGCACACGGCGTTGCCAGCGACACCGTGGCCGCCGCCACGTACAGACAGAAGCAGGTTGTTGGTGCGCGCAAAATTGACGGCGGCAATCACGTCGGCAACGCCCGTGCAGCGGGCAATGATCGCCGGCCACTTGTCGATCATGCCATTGTAAACCTTGCGGGCGTCATCGTAGCCATTGTCACCAGGGCAGAGCACCTGCCCGCGTAAGTTCGATTTAAATGCAACGATAGCGGTTTCCTCCAGGAGTGCATCGGTGTCTGTGTTTGTGGTTACTCGCAAGGCTACCATCGTCCTGCTCCTCCGTCTCAGCTATGTCGGTTTGAATAGGGAAGTCAGCTTGAGTGTATCAAGGATGGAAACACAATTAGCTTGTACACAAACGGCCTCATAGCCAAAAGCCGGACAGCTGTCAACGCGATGCGGAGCGAGAATCGCCAATTGCTTGCGACACCGCGTGATTATTGATTCGACTCCGTGTTCGGTTCCAGCGACTGCCCCCGCTCGGCTATCAGATTCCGGAGCTGATTACTGGTATTCCAAGCGCCAAGTTCCCGGTGAACTGCTTGAATGCGCAGACACAAGGCATCCGGAAAACGCTAGTAGCGCACTGCTTATGAAAGTCCAGAATGCCACTGCTCGGAATACCTTCAACTGGTACGCTGTTTCGGAAACTGCTTTATGGACTGCAGATTCATTACCCAGTCGTATGCAGACCGGCACCAGCCCTGCGACTTCGGTCGGAGCTCGGCCCGCTGGCGTGCCGTTCCCACTCGTATGTTGAAGCTCTCGGGGTGGCTCGCCGCCGCCGCGTAGATCGGCGTGCCGCACTCAGGACAGAAGGCTTGGGCGCGCTTGGCCCCGCTTTCCGCAGTCTTTACATAGATCTTTGGTTTTCCGGTAAGTAAGTTAAATGCGTCTTTTGCCGCGGGCACACTCGTGCGAAAGGCGGTCCCCGAAAGGGTCTGACAATCCGTACAATGGCATATCCCAACGTTTTTAGGATCGATTTCGGCAGTGTAAGTGATATAGCCGCAATGACATCCGCCGTCGATCTTCATAAGACTCTCCTCCACGCTGCTATCGCTGACATTTTCCCGACGCGTAAATTCCTTCAACCTTCCAGAAAAGTTCGTATAATTTTCCCGCAAAGGCGCTAAGGCGCAAAGGGCATAACTTAGCGTCTTTGCGCCTTTGCGGGAAAACATCCTTATCTGATCGGTAGCGTAAACGTAAACTTACTGCCTTTCCCCACCTCGCTCTCTACCCAGATCTTCCCCCCATGCAGCTCAACAAACTTCTTGGCCAAGGTCAGCCCGAGACCCGTCCCTTCCTTCTTGTGCGCGTAGTCGCCCCCCACCTGGCGAAATTCCTCAAAAATCGTTGCCTGATCCTCCGGAGCTATTCCGATCCCTGTGTCACTGACCGAGATCTCTACGGCACCGTTAACTTGCCTTGCATTGATCCCGATTCGTCCTCCCTCCGGGGTGAACTTCACTGCGTTGGAGAGTAAATTGAGAAGAATCTGCTTGATCTTTCTCTCATCGCCCATAAACTCACCGAGCCGCTCGTCCACCGAGACGTCAAGCGTGATGCCGTGCTTGACGGCTCTCTCCCGCACAAACGTGCGGGCGTTGTCGATGGCCAACGGCAGATCGAACGATGCTAGTTCCAGCTCCATGCGGCCGGCTTCGACCTTGGAGAGATCGAGGATCTCGTTGATGAGAGACAAAAGATGGCGGCCGGAGGAGAGAATATCGTCGGTGTACTCGGCTTGTTTGTCGTTTAGCTCGCCAAACATCCTTTCCCCCAAAACTTCGGAGAAGCCAATAATGGCGTTCAGCGGTGTGCGAAGCTCGTGGGACATGTTGGCAAGGAATTCGGATTTATGGCGGTTGGCGGCCTCGATCTGGCGGCTCTTGTCCTCGATCTCGCGGAACAAGCGCGCGTTCTGAATCGCCAGAACTGACTGTGTGGCAAAGGTCTGAAGGAGATTAACCACCTCAGGAGGAAAGCTCCCGGGCGTGCGGCGAAAGATGGTCAAACCTCCCATGATCTGTTGTTCGCGAAGAAGTGGGACGGCCAGCAAAGAGCGGTATCCGAGCTGTCTCAACACGGGCCGCATCCGGGTGGCGCTATAGTCTCGCTCATCGAGAATGTCCGCCACCTCGACCGGCGTCCGCGTCAACGCCGCTTGCCCCAAAGCTCCTCCACCCAAGCGTATGGGGCTTGCGCGGAGCGCGTCGACAAATTCTTTTTCGACCTGGCGGCTGCCGCGAAGATGAAACTCCTCCGACTCCTCGTCGTACTCGTAGATGACTCCTCCGGCCGCGCCGGTCAGTTGGACGGCGTGGGAGGCGATGCGGGTGAGCACGGTTTCGAGATCCAAAGTGGAGCTGACTGCCTGGCCGACTTCACCCAACGCTTTCAATTCTCCAACTGAGCGCGCCAACTCATGCGTGCGTGCTTCTAATTCTTTGAACAGCCGCACGTTCTCGATCGCGATCACCGCCTGATCGGCGAACGTCTTAAGAAGCATTATCTGTTTGTCCGTGAACGGCTGAACTCGTAGTCGCCGAATGAGAATAGATCCAATAGGAGAGCCCTCACGTAACAATGGCATTCCGAGAATTGTCCTGGATCCATCCCGTGCTGCTTCCGGATACTCGGTCTCGCGCTCAGGCTCCAGGTCATGAACATGGATGACTTGTCGATCCGTCACCGCCCGACCAGACACGGTCCGACGATTAATGGGAATCGTTTCGCCGGGCACCGTCAGCGGACCATAGGAAGCGGCCAAACGAAGCATGTTTCCGTCAATCAGCCGAAGGTGGGCATCGGTTGAGTCACATAGCCGCGCCGAGGTCTCTGCAACGGTATCCAGCACGGGTTGGATATCCGTCGGCGAGCTGGCGATCACGCCCAAGATTTGACTGGTCGCCGTTTGCTGTTCCAGCGACTCCTTGAGTTCCTTGAACAGCCGCACGTTCTCGATCGCGATCACCGCCTGGTCGGCGAAGGTTTTCAAAAGCGCGATTTGCTTCTCGGAAAACGGCAGTACTTCGTCGCGTCGCATCAAGATTACGCCAATCGCTGAGCCCTCTCGCAGCAATGGCATTACGAGCATCGTCCTCGTTCCGCGCTGGCGCGCCGGCCGTGCCGGTAGCTCGGATTCAGGCACTGCGGTAACATCGTGGATGTGAAGCATTTGGCAGTCTACAACAGCCCTGCCGGCAACTGTGTTTCTGTCGAGGGGTAATGTGTCGGAATTCGGCGGAAGCGGAATTTTCCCGTAATGAGCAGTGGCCCGAAGCGCGTCGGAATCGACACGGAAGATGAGAGCGTCATCCGCGTTGCACAGCCGTGCGGCATTTTCCGCGACCGTGTCCAACACGGGTTGAATATTAGTAGGCGATCCGGCGATAGCTTGCAGTATCTCACTCGTGGCTGTCTGCTGCTCTAGAGCCTCAGTGAGCTGGCGATTGCGATCTTCCAATTCCTTAAATAGCCGGACGTTTTCGAGCGCGATCACCGCCTGATCAGCGAAGGTCGTAACAAGTGCAATCTGCTTGTCGGAAAAAGGACGAACTTCTGTCCGACGTATGTGGATCACACCGACAGGTATGCCGTCTCGCATCATCGGCGTGGACAGCAGGGTTCGGGTACCCGTAGCCTGCTGCAGACTCCTGTATTCTCCGTACTCCGTGTCAAGCTCAGCGGTGATATCATGCACGTGAATTGTTTGGCGGTCCACGATGGCTCGGCCTACAGGAGTACCACGAGTGATGGGTCCTCTCGTTCCTATGGCTGGCGCTGGTATTGATCCATATACCGCCACTCTTTCGTGAACGTCACCCTCCACGCGAAACATTAAGGCGTCCTTAGCATCACACAACCGGGCGGCATTCTCAGCGATGGTGTTAAGTACGGGCTGAATGTCTGTAGGCGAGCTACTAATAACGCGTAAAATGTCACTGGTCGCCGTTTGCTGCTCCAGCGACTCTTTGAGTTCTTGGAACAGAGTTACATTTTCCAATGCGATCACGGCCTGATTAGCAAACGTTTCGAGGAGCTTGATCTGCGCCGGAGAGAAGGGCCGGACCTCTATCCGGCGTGCGTTCAGCGTTCCAATGACTTGCCCTTGCTGCCGAAGTGGTGCGGCTAAGAAACTGTGAAAGCCAGCGATAATGCCCAGGTCGGGAAACTCGTTCCTCAGTGTTTCAGTGTCTGGAATGTGGAGAGTACCGTGCTCGCGAATCCACCGATACTCAGGTGCATCGACACTGATCTCGACGCGCACGTCAGGGACCTCTAGAGGTCCAAAATGAGCCCGTCGAACCATCACATTTCCTTGTTGGAGTCTCAGCACCACATCATCAATCCCACAAACCCGCGCGGCGCTCTCCACAATCGCGTCGAGGACCGGCTGCACGTCAGTCGGCGAGCGGCTGATAATGCCGAGCACCTCAGACGTCGCCGTCTGATGCTCCAGCGCCTCGCGCAATTCCGCGTTGCGATCCTGGAGTTCTTTGAAGAGGCGAACATTCTCGATGGCTATAACCGCCTGGTCCGCAAACCCTTTGAGCAGAGCGATTTGTTTATCAGTAAATGGCTTGACCTCGGTCCTTCGAATCAAAATGGAGCCGATGGGGGTCCCTTCTCGAATCAGGGGCATCGCCAGTACGGTCCGAAGCACCATAGAAGGGCCGCCAGGCCGCCTCCCGCCTCGGGCGCCAGGGTACTCGCTCTCGCGGACCGCCTCTAAATCTGGGATATGGATAATTTGCTGGTCTATAATCGCTCGGCCGCCTGGGATGCTGCGGTCTAAAGGTCGCTTCGCATGAGTTGGTGGAAATGGGCCGAAGGAGGCAACGGTCATAAAAACATCGCCTTCGACCTGCTGGATTTGCGCGTCCGTCGCTTCACACAACCGCGCTGCGTTCTTTGCAACCGCATCCAACACTGGCTGCAGGTCGGTGGGTGAGCTAGCGATTACACCTAAGATCTCACTCGTTGCAGTCTGCTGCTCTAAAGCCTCCTTGAGTTCGTTGAAAAGCCGAACATTCTCGATGGCGATCACTGCCTGATCGGCGAAGGTTTCGAGCAGCTTGATCTGCGCCGGGGTGAACGGACGCACCTCGGTGCGGCGCGCGATCAGCGCTCCGATAAGCTCTCCCTGAAGACGAAGAGGAATGATTAAAAAAGTGCGCTTCGAATCCGGAGCCACCAAGAGAACGTCCGTCTGCGCGCGAATGTCGGGAATGTGAAGCGTGCCATGCTCCCGAATCCAGCGAACCGGTGGCGCGTCTAAACCAATCTCGACGCTGGGAATCGGCACTAAACCAAAATGAGCCCGCGAGACCATCTGCTCCCCTTCGCGGAGTCGCAGCGCCACGTCGTCGATGCCGCAGACCCGAGCGGCGCTTTCGACGATGGCGTCAAGCACGGGTTGCACGTCCGTGGGCGAGCGGCTGATGATGCCGAGCACCTCCGACGTTGCCGTCTGATGCTCCAGAGCCTCGCGCAACTCCGCGTTGCGTTCTTGAAGTTCTTTGAAGAGGCGTACGTTCTCAATGGCGATGACGGCCTGGTCCGCGAAGGTTTTTAGGAGTGCAATTTGTTTTTCGCCGAACGGGCGGAGTTCGGTTCGGCGAATCATGATCGCGCCGATGGGAATACTTTCACGGAGAAGCGGAACAGCGAGCACTGTCGGGATTCCTAGCCGCTGGTGAATACCCCATACATCTGGCCAGTCCTCTTCGCGCTCGGCCATCATGTCGTGAATGTGCACTGTCGTTCTTTCAAGAATGGCGCGGCCGGTGGCCGAGCCGCGGGCGATCGGTTGCGTTTCGCCAACCACGCGCTCGACAGGAATATCTCCGTAGTGAGCCACTTTCCGCATGAGATCCGTTTCCACATGGTAGATTTGCGCATCGTTCGAGTTGCACAACCTCGCAGCGCTTTCCGCAATTGCATCCATCACGGGCTGGAGATTGGTCGGCGAGCTGGCGATAACACCCAGAATCTCGCTTGTGGCTGTCTGTTGCTCCAAGGCCTCCTTCAATTCTTGGAACAACCGGACGTTCTCGAGTGCGATGACCGCCTGGTCGGCAAAGGTTTCGAGCAGCTTGATCTGCGCCGGGGTAAACGGTCGCGCCTCGATGCGCCGCGCACTCAGCATTCCAGTAACTGCCCCTCCCTGGCGAAGGGGAACCATCAAAAACGTGCGTGAGCGTGCTCCTGAGCTGGCCGCTAAAGTGGGAAACTCATCCCGCCGCGCACGGACGTCAGGAACGTGAAGGGTTCCATGCTCCTCGATCCAGCGATGGTGCAACTCGTTAACACTGATCGCTTCACGACCATAGGCTATAGGAACCGAACCGAAATGAGCCCGGGCAACCATGGCGTCACCCTCGCGAAGGCGCAGTACTACATCATCAATCCCACAAACCCTTGCGGCGCTCTCGACAATGGCGTCGAGCACGGGCTGCACGTCGCTCGGCGAGCGGCTGATGATGCGGAGGACCTCGGCGGTTGCGGTCTGATGCTCCAGAGCCTCGCGCAGTTCTGTGTTTCTCTCCTGCAATTCCTTGAATAGCCGCACGTTCTCGATTGCGATCACAGCCTGGTCCGCGAAAATTTTGACCAGCTCTATCTGCCGGTCGGTGAATGGTTCAACAACCTCGCGCCAGATAGTAAGACTACCGATATTCACTCCTTCGCGTAGCAGCGGTACCGCGAGCATGGTTCGCGTACCCATTTGCCGAGCTAGGTCCAGGTGTACTCCGGTCTCCGATCGAACGTCGAGAATATGAATCGGTTTGCCCCCGACAAGCGCCCGAGCGGCAGGGAGTTCTGGACTTGCCGGTAGAGGATTGGCGCGCAGCGTAGCGATCATTTCCGCAGTCTCCCCGTAGTGGGCCACCACGCGATGAAACGCGCCATCATACTGTCGAACATGGCCCTTAGTTGCGCCGGAAAGGCGAACAGCATTGGCGATCAGCGTGTCCAGCACGGGTTGCAACTCAGTAGGGGACGACGCGATCACGCGCAGCACTTCACTCGTAGCCGTCTGTTGTTCCAGCGCCTCCTTCAGTTCTTGGAACAATCGCGCATTTTCGATTGCGATCACCGCCTGGTCGGCGAAAGTTTCGAGGAGTTTGATCTGCGCCGGAGTGAAGGGGCGAACGTCGGCGCGACGCGCGTTCAGCGTTCCAATGAGCTCGCCGTGCTGACGAAGAGGAGCAGCCAAAAAGGTGCGCCATGCGCGGCTGGGACCTAACGTGGGGAAATCGTTCTGCGCGCGGGCATCAGGAACGTGGAGCGTGCCATGCTCGCGCATCCAGCGATGGTGTGGCTCATCAATACTGATCTCGACGCGGCCGATGGGTATGGAGCCAAAATGAGCCCGCGGAACCATAGTGTTCCCCTCGTGGAGTCGCAGCACCACGTCATCGATCCCGCAAACCCGGGCGGCACTCTCGACGATGGCGTCCAGCACCGGCTGCACGTCGGTCGGCGAGCGGCTGATGATGCCGAGCACTTCGGCCGTTGCTGTCTGATGCTCCAAGGCCTCTCGCAATTCTGCGTTGCGCTGCTGTATCAGCCGGACGTTCTCGATGGCGATGACTGCTTGGTCGGCAAAGGTTCTCAGGAGAGCGATCTGCTTTTCGGTAAATGGTCGCACTTCAGTTCGGCGGATCATGATAGCGCCAATGGCTGCTTCTTCCCGTAGTAGTGGAACAGCCAGCAGTGTGTGAATACCCAAACGTTCGTCGGCGAGTCTAGCCTCTGCGTAGTCCTCGTCGAGCACCGTCAGGCTGTCGTGGATGTGGATGGGTTCACGCCGGAGAATGGCTCGACCAATTAACCAGGTACCTGTTAGCGGACGTGTCTCTCCAACCGAAAGTATAGGGGCAACAGTTCCGTGCCTAGCCACTTTCTGAATGACATCACCCTCGACACGATAGATCTGAGCATCGCCGGAGTCACACAACCGCGCTGCCCTTTCTGCCACAGTATCCAGCACCGGCTGGATGTTTGTTGGCGAACTAGCAATCACGCCCAGTATTTCACTCGTAGCAGTTTGCTGCTCCAACGCCTCTTTGAGTTCTTGAAACAGTCGCCCGTTCTCTAGTGCGATGACCGCCTGATCTGCGAAGGTCTTGAGCAGAGAAATTTGTTTTTCTGAGAATGGTCGAACTTCTGTACGGCGAATCATGATGACACCGATCGGAATACCCTTACTCAGCAGGGGAGTCGCAAGGACCGTACGGCTTCCGCTGCGTCTTTGAATCGCCCCGACATCCCGGAACTCACTTTCGATCTCCGACAACACGTCGTCAACATGAACAGTCCGACGGTCTACAACCGCCCGCCCCGATGGTAAGTCACGGCTGAGGGGTAGCGGGATTTCCCCTAAGGGGACAGGACCAAAATGGGCTGCCCGCAGCAGGAAATCACCATCCACACGCTGGATGACCGCATCATAGGACTCACAAAGCCGAGCGGCGCGTTCTGCCAGCGTATCCAGCATCGCTTGCAGCTTCTCCGGTGCGGTGGCTATCATGCGCAAGACTTCGCTGGTCGCGTTTTGTTGCTCGGCAGCTTGCCGCAATTCTTGCGCCTGCGCAGCGATCGTCTTGTCCTGAGCGGCGATTATCTTCCTTAGTGCCGCAATAGACTCGCCGGACGACAAAGTGATCCGCTTCGCGGTGGATTTCTTCCTGGGCTTTTTACGAGTGGTCTTCATAAAACACCGACTTTGCCTGGACTGACTTTTACGCCAGGTCGTTGGTAACCGTCAAGGAAGGATTGCACGTCTACCATGTGTTCGTGATACCTGCCGGTGGCCCACGGGAAAGGAGTAAACAATACGAAATGCCGGAGGTTACCGAACCGTGCCTCATTAAACCATCAAACTCTTCGAGAAAATCCTGCCAAGCGAGAGCCCGAACTCCAGGGGCAACGGCTTGTGTGGGACTTTTCAACCTAGGCTGCTGGTGAACTAAGAACATGTCCACCACCGTTCCTTCTCAGGCGCTCTTTTTTGACAATCGGCTGGATTGGTTCCGATATTCATGATAAACAGAAGCTATGATTCCGCGCTTACTCGTTCTGCCGCCACGACCCAAGTACTCCTTTTTTCTTTGGGGTCCCCGCCAGACCGGCAAAACCACCTTGCTACGGTCCATCTATCCCAACGCCTATTGGATCGATCTGCTCGACACCGACACGCTGATTCGTCTGACGCAACGACCGGCTCGTTTGCGCGAGGAAGCCGACGCCCTGCCACGGGACCGCTTAATCGTCATCGACGAAGCCCAGAAGATACCAGGGCTGTTTGATGAAATTCATCGGTTAATCGAAAGCCGGCGGCGCATTTTCGTCCTGTGCGGGTCGAGCGCTCGGCGCGTGCGGCGCTCGCACGCCAATCTGCTCGGCGGACGCGCGCTTCGCTACGAGTTGTTCGGGCTAGTTTCAGGGGAGCTCGGGGCAGAGTTTGATTTAGTTCGCATGCTCAACCACGGTTATTTGCCGCGGCACTACCTGGAGGATGCACCTGCGCCGCTGATTCGCGCCTACGTCCAAGACTATCTCAAGGAGGAAGTGCTCGCGGAAGGGTTGTCGCGAAGCTTGCCGGTTTTCTCCAATTTCTTGAACGCGGCCGCGTTATCGGATACCGGGATCATCAATTACGCTACCATTGCGAGGGACAGCGGTGTATCTGCGCATACGGTCCGCAGCTACTTCGAAGTGCTCGTCGATACGCTGCTCGGCCGCGAGCTTCCCGCTTACGTTCGTCGCCCTAAGCGCCGAATAATTCGAGCGCCCAGATTCTTCTTTAGCGATCTCGGTGTCGTTAATTTTCTCACTCGCCGCGGTAAAATCGAACCTGGCTCGGAATTGTTCGGTAAAGCTTTCGAAAACTGGGTGCATCACGAGCTAGCTGCCTATGCTGAGTACGGCGGCAAAGCGCATGAGCTCAGTTACTGGCGGCTCACCACAGGCGCCGAAGTCGATTTCATCATCGATGACATGGCCTACGCCATCGAAGCAAAAGCATCACGGGCTGTAACCGCAGATCACTTACGGGGTTTGCGCGAGCTTGCTCGTGAACACGGTCGGATCAAGAAACGTCTCGTGGTCTCGCTTGACCCTCAGCCGCGGGTCACGGAGGACGGCATCGAAGTCTTACCCTACGCGGTATTCACCCAGCGCCTCTGGCAAGCGGACCTATTGCGGTGACGGAGAAGATGACAATCAGCACTAGGGCTGACTTTCGAAGCTCACGCTGGGCAACTTCAAAGGGGATGTCAAGAACCGACGTTCGGCAAATTCGAAGCCGAAGTACGAGGTCCGACAGAATGTATATCCAAAACCCCGAAAACGAAAAACTCAACCAGGAGGCGAAACGATTTGGTCGGGACACCAAAACTGCGCGGCAGTACAAACGACTCCTCCGCGTACCTGATGCCGAGAAGGCAGATGAATGGTCTTGGAACTGGCACGGCCCTGAGCGCGGCATCTTTTTACGGCGGCGGTCAAAGCGATGACCCTTCTTCTCGATACGGACTTTCTGATCTGGCTCGTCCTACTTCGAATTTGTTGTCCGATAGCTTTGCGTCTTCGCTCCCCTTCGACGTCGCTCAGGGCATGCTCTGCGGGAAAAAAATCTTTCTCCGGCTTCGTCACTCAAAATCCAAAACCTGTACTGAGCCAAGTCGAAGTATCGAAAATCCAAAATCAGTGGATGGGTAGGGTAAAAGTGAGGGTGGACCCCTTCCCGACCTCGCTCTCTACCCAGATCTTCCCCCCATGCAACTCGACAAACTTCTTGGCCAACGTTAACCCCAGCCCAGTCCCTTCCTTCTTGTGCGCGTAGTCGCCTCCCACCTGGCGGAATTCCTCAAAGATCGTCGCCTGGTCCTCTGCGGCGATGCCGATGCCAGTATCGCTGACCGAGATTTCCACTGCTCCGTTGGTCTTTCTCGCATTGATCCCGA
>CAYPHJ010000072.1:18990-23748 GCA_964410485.1 uncultured Syntrophobacteraceae bacterium | reverse complement strand
GTTGATGAATATCTCTGAGGAAAAAAAGCACCGGTTCGAGCAGGTCTGGCAGCGCGGCCGTGGATTTAAAGGCTGGCTCGCCACCGTCAACAATCAGCCGCTTGGGCAGCAGTTCATGCTAACTGCATTTGCCTTCTTCCTGATCGGCGGCCTTTTGGCGCTACTCATCCGCATTCAGCTGACCGTTTCGGAAAACACATTCCTCGGACCACAAGCATACAATCAGATTTTTACCATGCACGGCTCCATCATGATGTATCTCTTCGCCGTGCCGTTTCTCGAAGGGTTGGCGCTCTATCTTTTGCCGTTGATGATTGGTTCGCGCGATGTTGCGTTTCCCCGCCTCACCGCCTTCGGCTGGTGGTGTTACCTTTTCGGCGGGCTGATCTTTCTCGCAAGTTTTGCTGCAGGAACCATTCCCGATGCGGGCTGGTTCGCCTACACGCCGCTCTCGGGACCACGCTATTCAGGCAAAGGGCTGGACTTCTGGCTCATGGGGCTGATGCTGGTGGAAGTCGCCGGGATTACTGCCGCACTCGAAATCGTGGTGACGATCCTCAAGTTCCGCGCCCCAGGCATGTCCATCCAGCGCATGCCGCTTTTTGTCTGGGCGTTTCTGGTGGTGGGAATCATGATTATCTTTGCTTTCACTGTTCTACTCACCGCCACTTTGCTCCTCGAGTTGGATCGCGCCGCCGGGACGCGCTTTTTCGATCCGGAACGCGGCGGCAGCAGTATCCTGTGGCAGCATCTGTTTTGGTTCTTCGGTCACCCAGAGGTCTACATCATGTTTCTTCCGGCAACCGGCATTATCTCGATGATCGCGCCGGTGTTTGCCCGCCGCGGCATCGTTGGCTACACGCTGGTGGCAGTGGCCATCGTTGTCACGGGATTTTTGAGCTTTGGCCTGTGGGTGCATCACATGTACGCCACCGGCCTGCCGGAGTTTTCCATGAGCTTTTTTGCCGGCGCCAGTCTGATGATCGCGCTGGCGAGCGGCGTGCAAGTGTTCGCCTGGATCGCCACACTATGGGGCAGCAGGCCAGCTTTCATGCCGCCGCTGCTGTTTCTGCTCGGCTTTTTATTCATTTTTGTTCTCGGCGGCCTCACTGGAGTCATGCTTGCAGTGGTACCGTTTGACTGGCAGGTGCACGATACATTCTTTATCGTAGCGCATTTTCACTACGTCCTGATCGGCGGGGTAGTTTTCCCAATCTTTGCCGGGCTCCATTACTGGCTGCCAAAAATCACCGGCCGAATGCTGAGCGATGCTTTGGGCAAGTGGAGTTTTTGGCTGACCTTTGTTGGCTTCAATATTACCTTCCTGCCGATGCATAACATGGGGCTTCTGGGGATGCCGCGGCGCATTTACACCTACCCGCGGCAGCTCGACCTCGATGGCTACAATATTGTGGCGTCAGCCGGTAGCGCGCTTTTGGCGGCGGGATTTTTGCTTTTCGTTGTCAATTTCATTTTTAGCCTTCGAAGGGGATCAGAAGCGGGAGAAAACCCGTGGTACGCCGACACGCTGGAGTGGTCCGTTCAGTCGCCGCCGCCGGTGTACGGCCATTTAACGCCGCCCGCAGTGCAGGCGCGCCATCCTTTGTGGCTAAAGGGTGCTTTGGCTGAGGAAAACGGCGCGCTCAAGCGCGTCCGGGAAGCTCTTTCGGCCGAGCCCGCACAGTGGCGGGCAACCCTCAGCACCGACGCGATCACAGCAATGCCGCAAGCAGTGCAGCGCGTTGCCGAGCCGAGTTATCTTCCCTTCATGGCGGCGCTGGGGCTGCTCGTTGCCTCGCTTGGTATATTGGCTGAGTATTACCTCGTGGTTCCACTGGGAGCAGTTTTCACGGCGGGGGCGGTTGCCGTGTGGCTGTACCCAAGCGATCGCATTCTGCGCTTGATGGCGCTGAGCGATCTGCCGGAGCGCACGGGATTGCCTCTGGTAACTACCGGTCCGCGCTCCACTGCCTGGTGGGGCATGGTCATGCTCATTGGTGTCCTCGGCACCGGGCTCGGCGCTTTGTTCTATTCCTATTTTTTCATCCGCCTTTTCTCCGCCGAGTGGCCGCAGAGCGGACTGCCTCTGCCCGATCTCAGCTTGGCAACAGCCAAGTTCGCGCTGCTGCTGCTTAGCGCGGCGCCACAGTGGTTGGCCGGGAGGTGGACACGCCCGCGTCTGGCCTTGCCAGCGGCTTTTTTCTTGGGCGGAGCGTTTCTCGGGCTACAACTCTGGGAGCTCATTCGACCGGAATTTGTCCTTCAGACCAATGCCTACAGTTCGCTTTTTTTTGTAATTCATTGCGTGCTGGCGTTAATCATCGTTAGCGGCTTGCTCTTAAACGCCGCTTGCCAGCTCAGGCTTCGCCGCGACCCGGGCAGCGCTTATATGACACTGCAAATGCAAATCACGGAGCACTATTGGTATGCGATCGTGGTTTTCGCCGCCATTACCTACGCGGTGCTCTACTGGTCGCCACGCATCGTATAGGAAATGGAGTACACGAAGACAACCGAGGGAGCGAGAGCGGCGCTGTGGTTTGGTTTTTTAGGCGGCGCCGCGGCATGGACCGCTCACCTCCTTTTGGCTTATTTCTTTGCGGAGTTTGGCTGCGTCGGTGAACTGCGCGAGAGGTTTGTCTTCGGCCTAACGGCGCCTACAGCAATCATTGCGCTTCTATCCGCGCTGCTGCTCCTCGTCGCGGGGTTGGCAACGTTGGTCTCTTACCGGTCGGCAAAACAGATGGGTATCAGTATTATCGACTCCACCGAAGCCGAGGAGAAACAAAGACAGGTAGGACCGGCAATCTACCTCACGCGCGCCGGCGTGCTGATGAGCGGGCTTTTTGTGTTTGTAATTCTGGTGCAGAGCCTGCCGATTCTCTATTTTTTGAGGTCCTGCTGATGCAGCTTGTCTTACTTGGCGCATTTTTAACTGTAGCGCTCTGGAGCTCCACTGTCCTAGCCCATCTCCAGGACGCTGCCGCAGGCGCGGGACTGGCCTGGAATCTCGATCCGCTGCTCATCGTATCACTTGCCGTCGGCGCGGGATTTTACCTTTTGGGTTTATGCCGCACATGGCTCAGGGCCGGGACAAGCGCAATTTCGCGCGGGCAGGCCGCGGCTTTTGCCGCCGGCATGCTGGCGCTTGTAGGCGCGCTCGTCTCGCCCATCGATGCGCTCAGCGCGCAGCTCTCCTGGGTGCACATGGTGCAGCACACCACTTTAATGGTAATCGCAGCGCCTTTGTTGGTTATCAGCCATCCCGGACTGGTAATGCTGTGGGCCCTACCCCTTGGCTTGCGCCAGAAGATTGGCGGATGGGGGCGGCATTTTGAAAACCGTTACCCGGACTGGTACTGGCTTTGGCAACCGCTCGCGATGTGGAATGTTTATGCAATCGGATTGTGGCTCTGGCACATTCCCTGGCTCTATGAAGCGGCCCTGGGGAACCGCTGGGTGCACGATCTGCAGCATTTTACGTTTCTGATCACGTCGTATTTCTTTTGGCGCGTGCTGCTGGATCCAATCAGCCGTCTTCAGGTAAGCCGCGGTCTGGGAGTCATCTATCTGTTTACTACGTCGCTTCATGCCACAGGACTCGGAGTCCTCATGGCTCTTTCGCCGCGGGTGTGGTATCCCGCGTATGAAGCGAAGACTCCGCTTTGGAATCTCTCGGCCCTCGAAGATCAGCAGCTCGCCGGGCTCATCATGTGGATGCCAGCCTGCATGGTTTATGCGTTGGCTGCGGCCGTACTTTTTGCTTTGTGGTTGGCAGAACCCGCGCGGCGTGGCGAACTTAAAAACTCTCTTCCAATGGGAGAAGACCTGCGCGAGGATGACAGTCAGACTGCGAGGTGAAAGATAACATTCCAGGCGTTCCGTCTGGAACGTTGGAACGCTGGAACGCCTGAATCGTCTGGAACGGTTGGAACTGTTGGAACGATTCGAACATTCGTCCTGGTTATCACCAGCCGCGCATCACATGCCGCGGCCTCCAATGGCGCGCCCGATGAGCGGTAATGTAATCCGATCGCGCAAACAGCTTAATGAAAGCCACACCTGCTACAAACCCGCCGATATGGGCCCAAAAGGCTACGCCGCCCCCTTCAACACCCACGGCCGCCAACCCGCCTATAAATTGCAGGAGCAGCCAATAACCGAGCATCATCCATGCGGGCAGAGCTATCGAGGTAATAAAAAAACCGATGGGAACCAGTGTGTAGACGCGGACGTTCGGATAAAGCACCAGGTACGCGCCCATAACACCGCTGATCGCTCCCGACGCGCCCACCATAGGAACTGCAGAGGCGGGATTCGTCGCTATCTGCCCGAAAGCTGCAGCCAATCCTGTGAGCAGGTAGAAGACTACAAAGCGCAGGCGGCCCATGGAATCTTCTACGTTGTTACCAAAGAGCCACAGGAACCACATATTGCCCACGATGTGCAGCCACGATCCATGCATGAACATTGAGGTGAACAAAGGTAGAATCTGTGGGCCGGGCTCAGTCGCACAGACCACCCCTGCGCCGACGGGAAAGCGCGTCCCCGCGGGAACCGTTGCCGTTAGCGCTCCGGCGATAAGCCCGAAGTCGCAGATTGACCTGGCTAGCGGTACAGGGGCGCCGGCCCCTTGGAGCGTCACCCAGGCAAACGCGTTCATACCAACTATTGTCAGCGTAACGATAGGGGTGCGCAGCAGACTATTTTCGTCGCGATAAGGAATCATCTAGCTTGAGGAAACTCTCTGCGATCTCT
>CAYPHJ010000072.1:0-18890 GCA_964410485.1 uncultured Syntrophobacteraceae bacterium | reverse complement strand
CTATTTTCGTCGCGATAAGGAATCATCTAGCTTGAGGAAACTCTCTGCGATCTCTCTTGTGAAAATTAACTCTTCGGACAATTTAACCGCAGAGATCGCAGAGAACGCAGAGAGTAGTAAGAGAGAGTATTTATTGGGCGCAAGGCGCCCCTATAAAATCGCATCTTCTTTGCGTTCTTGGCGTTCTTGGCGCGAAATCCCTTCGTTCTCTGTGACCTCTGTGTGCTCTGCGGTAAAATTCTCTGGCGTCCCAGCCTCCAGCTTTCCTCTGCGCCCATTTTCATGCGCAGTGTTGTACCTCCGTACATGAATTACTCTGCGTTCTCTATGGTGAAATGATTTTTACCTCGGCTAGAGCTTATAGCCAATCTTGCGTAGCAAGCCTTTCCGCCGGGCGATGCCTTCATCATCTTCGATACCCTTACTCTTGCCGCCGTCGATCACGCCGAGAATACCGCGACCCTGTTCGGTTTCAGCAATCACCGCTTCAACGGGATTTGCCGTCGCGCAGTAAATACGGCAGACCTCGGGTACCATCTTGATCGCGTTGAGGACGTTCACGGGGAAAAAACCTGGGCCCAACAGGAGAATAAAACTATGCCCCGCCGACAGCGTCAACGCGTTGCGTTTCGCCAAATCAACCAGAGAATCGTCCGTGCCGGTCCAGCGGATCAGCATTTCACCGGATGACTCACAGAAGGCCAGCCCGAACTTGATTCCCGGGACCGTCTGAACCATCGTCTCATGTATGTCTTCAACTGTCTTGATGAAGTGGCTCTGTCCCAGGATGAAATTGACGTCCTCGGGTTTTTCGATTTTAACAGTTATCAGTTCCATCGGCGAGACCTCCTAGAACTTTGAGCCTCTAAGAATGCCAGCTGACAGAGTATGGAAACGGCAAGTTCAAGACACAAAGCCACCAAAAAACGCCGCTTGGCTCTTTGCGCTATGCGGCTCGCTCTATGCAGCTATGGCTTTGGTGACGATGAGGGCCTGATCACCAGCACTGGATCGCCGGAAAATTGAATGACTTTCTCAGCCACGCTACCGAGCACCCAGCGACCGAGTCCAGATCGGCCGTGGGTCGACATCGCGATCACGCTGTTGGGCGTTTTGGCCGCCACATCGATAATCTCGTCGGCTGCGTTGCCTTCTATGGCCGTGGAGATGACGCGGTCCAGACCTTGCGCGCGGAGCTCCTGCGTTTTTGCCTCCAGGTAATTTTCCGCTTCTCTCCGACTGACCTCTTTCTGTTGGGAAATGGTGTCCGTGGGCACGGTGTTTCCGACCAGATAGGACTGCGTAGGCAAGCTGTAGGTTCGCAGCAGATTGACTTCCAGACTCATTTTTTTGGCCAAGTCGATCACGTGAGGAAGAATCTTTTCTGCCAGCGCCGATCCATCCAGTGGCACAAACACCGTGCTCAAGCCGACCTTGGCCGGCGGGTTGCCGTCGGCCGTAGGGCGCATCAGCAGCACGGGATTTGCGGCCGCTTGGACCACCTTGCTGGCTACGCTGCCAAGTAACCACCGCCTCATTCCCGACAAACCATGTGTCGCCATGGCGATCAGAGCGCCGGGATCGGCCGCTGCTTGTGTGATGATCTTCTCCGCAGGGCTTCCCAGTTCGACCGTGCAGGTCACCGGACGCTCGCCATGAAAATGGAGCTCTGAAATTTCCTTCAGATAGTCCCCGCCCTGCAGGGGGGGCGCATAAGGAGTAATGTTGGCGGGATCGTTGACGCGCAAAAGCTCAACGGGAATGTCAAGACCCTGCGCAAGCAATCGCGTGAAGGGAAGAATTTGCTCGGCCAATTTCGAGCCATCCAGTGGCACAATTATTTTCTTGTAGATCATCGGTGAACCCCGGCTAGTTAATGCGCTCTCCTGCCGCTCTGATTATCAGCACTGGAACGGCCGAATGGCGTGCCACCTTTTCGGTAACACTTCCCAGCGCCCATCTTTGCACGCCCGATCGGCCATGAGTGCATATGGCCACCAGGCTGTTGGCTGTGGCCCGGGCCAATCTGATGATGTGCCAGGCAGGCTCTTCGTAAGTAACGACTCGCGAGACTTGAGTCAACCCCTGCTTTTGCAGGTCCTCCGCTACAGCGTCCAAATAGCTGCTGGCTTCCGCTTTGGCCTCTGCCTCTAGCTTTGCCCAATCCGGAAATACATCCTCGTACGCAGATATGCCCTGCCGTATGTCATAACTGCGCAGCAATACGACAGATAAGTTTAGTTCTTTGGCGAGTAACGTCACGTAAGGCAGCGCCTGTTCCGACAACTCGGAACCGTCCAGCGACACGATCACTGATCGCAGCGTCGCCTCCCCGCCACTCTGGGCTGTCTCGGCAGCACGCACCAGAAGCAGTGGGTTGCGGCAGGCGTGCAACACCTTCTCGGCCACGCTACCCAACAGCCAACGGTTGATACCAGACCTGCCATGCGTGGCCATGGCGACAAGCGTTCCATCATCCGCAGCGGCTTTTGCGATGATAGTCTCTTCCACTCTGCCTCGCTCCACGACCCATGTAACATCGCCGGCAAAGCTTGCGGCAATACGTTTGAGATACTCTTGCGTATTACCAATGGCTTCTTCCACGAGCGTATCAATCAAACCTAGCTTCTCAGGGCCGACACGGGGCGCAAAAGAAGTAATGTCTATGACCGTTAACAACTCGATAGGAATGTGCAGAGCCTTGGCAAGCAGGCGGGCGTGCGGCAGGATCTGCTCCGCAACTTGAGAACGATCAAGCGGGACGAGAATCTTCGTAAACATCGATCACTCGCCATTACGCCAGCGGTACACCACCGCGCACAACCAAAACCGGGTTGCCCGAGTGGCGGACAACCGTTTCCGTGACACTCCCCAATACCCAGCGCTGCACGCCTGATCTCCCATGAGAGGACATCGCAATCAAGCTTCCGGGTTTACTCTTTGCAACCTTGATGATCTCGTCCGCTGCCGGACCCTCGCTCGATTCATACGCAACTTTGTCCATGCCGCGCACCTTTAGCTCATTGGCTTTTTTTTGCAAATACTCGGTGGTTTCCGCTTTTACCGCCGCGGTTAACTCCTCGAAGTTGATCCCATAGTAACCGTCAGCGCCTGAATATGCACCATAAGGAATGCGGTACGCGCCAAATAAGATGACTTCGAGATCGAGTTTTTTCGCCAACTCAACTGCCGCCGGCAGGACGGCTTCGGCTAGCTCGGAGCCGTCGAGCGGCACCACAATCGAGATGAGTGGCGCCTCCCCCGCTGTTTTTGCCTGCTCGGAAGCCCGGATCAACAGCAGCGGATTGCTCGTGCCGCGCAACACCTTTTCGGCAACGCTCCCCATTAAAAACCGATTGACTCCCGAGTGGCCGTGTGTAGCCATCGCGATCAGCGTTGCTTTATCCGAGGCCGCCCTCTCGATGATCGTACCCTCGGCTCGGCCCCGCTCAACGGTGCACGTGATCGCGCCACCGGGAAAAGTCTTCGCCACTTCTCGCAAATACGCCTCAGCGGCGCGCTTGCTGTCTTCTACCAACGTATCGATATGGCCGGGTCTACCACGCGCCATATGCGTCGCCATCTCTGCGATATCGATAACTGACAACAGCTCTACGGGGAGTTTCAACCTTGCTGCGAAAGTCCGAGCGTAGGGCAGAACATTTTCTGCCGTCTTGGATCCATCGAGTGGTACCAGTATCCGCGTATACATCGCTCTCTCCTCTTCGACGTTTCTACCCTACGCTCACACGTCGAATTACCGCCCGTCGCGGGCTATTCCACATTGACCTTAATCTCTTTTGCCTTTGCCTCTTCAGTCTTTGGTAGCCGCACTTCCAAGATGCCGTTCTTGAAGTTGGCTTTTACTTTATCTGCATGTACGTCCGCGGGCAAGTCCACGGTGCGCACAAACGAGCCATAGGATCGCTCCGCCCTGTAGTAGTTCTCTTCCTTCACCTCCTCTTCTTTTTTCTTCTCGCCTTTGATGGTCAGCGTATGGTCCGAAAGGTTCACCTCGACGTTATCCTTGTCTATCCCGGGGAGCTCGGCCTTGACGACGATCTCATTTTTGTCCTCGTAGAGATCCACCGCCGGGATGCTGACCTCCAGCTCCTCACCCCGCCACCGTTCCGGCCACCAGGGCCTCATCCTCCGCCCAAAAAAATCCTCCATCATCCGATCCATCTCTCTCTCCCAGCGGCTCAAGTCCATAAACGACCGCCGGGGAGCCAGCGCTTTAGTTTCCCCCTCTTTGCGTCTTTCCGCCATTGTTCTGCCCTCCTTTTAGTTTGGGTTTCGGCTTAAGATTTCCGCAAGCCTTGTGCCATGGTGTTCCATTTGGATTTACGTGCAGTGCGGGCGCGAGTTTCTCATTGATGCAAAAATCCCATTCCCACTGTCGCAAAGCTGCAAGCAACCGGCAGCCAGCGCTTTTACGGTTGGAGCATAATGCCGATGGACAAGACTGACTGAGGAGTAAAGACGGTAGACAAAAGAAACGTGACCAACTTCCGGCGGAAGACCGTCCGGTCTGCGGTCTGCCGCCGCCATCTCTGATGCCAGGACACGGATGCACGTCAACGACGACGGCGTATCAGGGGCCTGTGAGCGAGGCATCAGACAACTGCGGCTGCAATCCCAAGGTAAATGACAACCGAAAGCAGATCCTGGACTACGGTTGCAAGTGGCCCGCTGCCGAACGCCGGATCGATGCCAGCGCGGTGAAGCAGCCATGGAAGTGCCATCGCGACTACGTTTGCCATCGCGCAGCTGGCACAGATCGCGAGTGCAACCGCCAGCACGATATCTGCTGAGTCCCACCGCCATAAGCCAATTGGCAAAAACACGAGCGCGAGCGCCAAACCAATGACCACACCCGTCACCAGTTCACGTCGAAGGAGATTTCCGATTGGCACCCCTAGCGAAAGCCCTCGAATCACGAGAACTTCGGTTTGGGTTCCAACAGCATCCGCAAGATAAACAATCCCCGGAATGAAAAATGCAATCATGATGTTAGCCTGAAGCTGGTTTTCAAAAAAACCAATGATATCCGCCGCTAAAAGGGCCCCGGCTAACCCCAGCAAGAGCCACGGCACACGGTGCCAAAAGCGCTTGCTGATCGCCTCTTCGCTGGCCATCCTGGCCATCGATGTATCGCGGAGGAATCCGCTCAGCCGGGCCATATCTTCCTCATGCTCGTGTAACAAGACGGCTAACAGCCGATCCGGCGGAATGAAACCGATAAAGCGGCCGGTGCTGTCGACCACGGCGAGCGCGCTCTCGCCATGCTGGACCGCTTTCCAGGCGGCTTTTTCCTGGTCGACCCCATGTGTGACCGCGGGCGGATCGCCATCCATGATCTGACCCACCCGGGTATCCGCTTCGGCGCTCAGTAGATCCTCAATGCGGAGAACTCCTACCAGTCTACCGTTGTCACAAACTCCGACATGCGTCGCGCTGTCGAACCGCTCGGTTTCAAGGGCTTGTTTTAGCTCTCGGACACGCATATGCGGAGAGGCAACGGGAACACGCTTGCGAACATGTTCGGACGCAGTTTCAGAGACGAAATTTGGCGCCAATTCCGGTTCAGTCGAAATCATGAACAGCCCTCCGTGTTTGGATCACTACAGTATGCCGGCGGTCCATATCGACACTGGCCCCATTATCCATACAAGTTTCCCCCTCCCCAACGCGACACCCGGGACCGATCACTCGAACGCCGCCGCTTTTCGTCGGCGTCGCGAGTGTGTATGATTGTCGCATCAAATTATTCCAACCATTCAACCCTCGGCTTACGGCGATTTGTACAAGGCCTCTCCAGAGTGAAACGATGCAATCAGAAGTAAATTACAGAGTAATCATTGCTGTAATTTTGGTCTTGTGGTGCGCAAGTTCGTGCACTTATATGGTACCTCGTGCCAAGCTCCCCTACCCATTAACAGGCGAAAACTTCGACGACCCGGTCAAGGTCGTCACTGTTCCTCTGCCCGTGATCGCATCAAGCCCCACAGAAGGAATCATGTACGGCGCCCTGACGGCCTTTTTGCTCCACGACAAAGAAGATGCTGTAAGCACTCTGGTGGCGCCACAAATCAACCGCAATGAGCATTTCGGGATCACGACAAGCGTTTATGGCGCGTTTCACCCGTCGCCCGATCGCAATTGGGACATTTACCTTGCCAAATCGACGCGAGTCAACGAAGCTTATGAATTTATGTTTCGGGACAACGCTTTTTTAGACAGAAAACTGGAACTGAATGGCTTTGTCTTCCATTTTACGGACGGAGCAGCGCGTTTTTTCGGTTTTCAGTCCGACAGCGCGTCGGCAAACGAGTCTAACTATGCTAACCAGGAAACCGGGTTTAATTTTTCGGTGGGCTACAACATTACCGATCATCTGCAGCTGGTTCTAGGCGAGCGCGTCCGGCACGTGAACATTCGACGCGGTGCCATAAGAACACTTCCCTTTATCCGGCAGCGTTTTGGTCAAGACGAAGTACCCGGCATCACCGGTTTTACGGCGCATGCCCAGAGAATCGGGCTAGTATACAGCACAATGGATTCACGGGACTTCCCGACAGAAGGACTGTATATAAGAGTGTCACTCGACAACAGCTTCAAAGCGCTCGGCAGCGCCGAGCACTATCGGCGTTACGAAACGGAAATCAAAGGCTATTATCCGCTCGACGATGGACGCTTCATCACGGTAGCCCGGCTGGTCTACAATCAGACTCTCGGTCGCGGTGTGCCGTTTTTGGAAAGGAGTATTCTGGGTGGCGAGACAACGCTGAGAGGTTACGGCCGCAACCGCTTTATCGACAGCAGCTATCTACTCTTGAACCTCGAAGGGCGCATCCGTTTGTTTCGTTGGGAAATTTTTAATGTCGATGCCGTCTGGGAGCTTGCCCCGTTTATCGATCTGGGAGCGGTCACGGAACGACTCGACAAGTTCAATCCCCGCACTGTTCAGTTCAACCCCGGCCTGGGTTTCAGGGCGGTGATCCGACCGAATATAGTTGGGCGAATAGACACCGGATTCGGCAGGGAAGGCCCGGCCGTCTTTGTCGGATTGGGCTATCCGTTTTGAGACTTGTAAGTCTCAGTTCGAGGTCGAATGTCCCCTTGGACTCTTGAACACCTTACCTTCAGATTCGCGCGGCAAAGTGGCGCACGTCTTCATCTTTGCCGATGACAACCAAAACATCCGATTCCGATATCCGGGCATCGGGGTTGGGATTGAAGCGCATCTCATCGCGCAGCATGTCCCTGATGGCAACGATCGAAACCCGATCCCTGAGCGTGGCCGAGACCTCAGCCAGGGAGCGGCCGACAAACTCTTTGGACGGGGCCAGTTCCATCAAGGAAAGATCTTGCCCCAGGGTCAGAGTCTCGACCACCCTTGGATTGGACAGCGTTCGGGCGATCCGCCGTGCCATGTCCGCCTCCGGGAAGATCGCATCCTCGACGCCTAACTTCAGCAATAACCGCCTGTGATCCTCGCTCACCGCTTTAGCATAGATATGTGGCACTTTGAGATCACGCAGGTGCATAGCGGCAAGCAGGCTCGCATCCAGGGGTTCCCCGACTGATAGCACGACTGCCTGGCAATCCTGCACGCGCAAAGCTTCCAGGGCTCGGCGATCCCGCGCGTCGGCAATAACGGCCTCGTCGGCCAATTGGCGCACTTCATTGACTCTGTGTTCGTCTATATCCACCGCCAGCACATGGCAGCGCTCGTTGGCCAGAGCTTCAACGAGCGCCATTCCGAAAGCGGACAAGCCAATCACCGCGATCTGGCGCATTAGACTTCCTCCTGCTAGCCAATCATCAGCTCTTCGCTGACGTGGCGCAAGGGCGGTGGGGGTGGAAGGCGCGCAAAGAAATCCATCAGCAGTAGTGGCCCCACCCGGCCGATGAACATGAGCGGGATGATCGCCCCTTGCGCGAGCGCTTCTAAATTGCCCGTGATGCCCATTGAGAGTCCCACGGTCCCAAATGCAGAAACCACCTCAAAAATCACCGCCAGAAACTCGCCACGCATCTCGATTGTGGGTTGAACCCTTCCGTGCACAACCTCAATAAAACAAATCGCCGCAGCAATGGTTGCGGCTGCAAGCACGCACAACACAAAGGCACGCTGAATCGTTGCTTGTCCGATGCTGCGCCCAAAGAGATGGATGTCGTGATACCCGCGCAGGCGTTGAACGACAACCGTAACCACCGTGACGGCCGTTGTTAACTTGATGCCACCCGCCGCCGATCCGGGTCCACCTCCAACGAACATCAAGGCGATGAGTATAAGCAACGTTGGATTCGCAAGCGCGCCGATATCAACGGTATTGAAGCCGGCCGTACGGGCGGTCACCGATTGAAACAACGCAATTAAAAGCCTGTCGGTCCACAGACGGTCCGCCAGGATATTCGTGATTTCCAAAACGAAGAAAAGGGCGGCGCCGGCAGGAACCGCAACGACAGTGCCGGTCAAGACGATCTTGGAATGGAGAGAAAGCTTCGCGGGAATCGCGCCTGATTTGGCGCGCGAAAGGATCCAATTCTTGGATTCGAGCAGCACAACGAAGCCGACTCCACCAAGTACAATCAAAAATATGACTGTCAGATTAACCAATGGATCGCCGGCGAAACGGCTCAAAGAGTCATGCCAAAGGCTAAAGCCTGCATTACAAAAGGCTGACACGCTATGAAAAATCGCCAGCCATAGAGCTTCCTCCATTGGGTACGAGCGTGAGATCGGGAGAAAAAGTATAACGGCGCCGATAAGTTCGGCTATGAGGGTCGTCAAGAACACAACCAAAAGAATATCCCGAGGACGAATTGTTTGCTGTTGGCCGCCGAGCGTAGTGAGCCAGTGGCGCAAAACCGCCAACCGGGGCTGCCCGCCAAGACTGAGCAAAACCGTTGTGCCGATAGTCATGAGACCCAGCCCCCCGATTTGGATCAGGATAAGAATAACGACCTCACCGAAAAAACTAAACTGAGTCCCGGTATCCACCACAATTAGGCCGGTGACGCACACCGCCGACGTTGCCGTAAACAGTGCCTGCAGCCAGGTAATCGGTGGACCTTCCTGAGCAACCGGAAGCCACAGAAGAAGTGTCCCCACAGCGATGGCGCACACCATCGTTCCCGCTAAAAGAAGCGGAGGAGAGATCGGTCGGCGATTCTTTGCTTCAGACATGGCGGCGCGCTCTTACTTCGAGCGGTGTGACAGCCACCCGGCACGAGCCTACCCGGGTAACAGAATTGGCCGCACGCCTCGGTGACAGTGGTCCCGCTCTTCCCCGGAGCGCAAATATCCGTGGTTATGCCATCGAACAGCACCCGGTGCAAAGGGTAATTTTCTCCCTTGCATTGACTCTGCCCGCTGATTTTCCGTAGAGTAGGACTTTCGACCGGGTCGCGTACCACGCGTCGAGAACGCATCAGAATCATTAGTCGTACAGGAGGGCAGGGATGCACAGCATGTTGGTTTTATTGCTCTGGACTATCGGCATTTCCACAACAGTCCTGCTGGCTTCGGTCAGCTCAAGCCACGCTGGGGAAGCGGCGGATTTGGCAAAAAGGTTTGAGGCAAGACCGGTGACCATCATGGTAGGGTTCGCTCCGGGCGGAGGCTACGATGTTGTTGCACGACTGGTCGCTCGGTTCTCAGGAAAGCATCTTCCGGGAAATCCGAAGATCATGGTGCAAAACATGCCGGGCGGAGGGGGTCTTCGCGGACTGCAAGCTACGATGAAAGCCAAGCCCGACGGGCTGACGATTGGCGTTCTGCACCCTCGGTTCGTCCAGCGGCAACTTGCCGGCATCAAAGTCCCTGATTTCGATGTGAGAACGGTTCGGGTGATAGGAAGCCCAAGCTACGTACGCGTGTCGCGGCTATGGTGCGCCAACCCGCGGATTGCAACGTCGTGGGCTGAAGCTCAAAAGCTCGGTCGTCCTCTCACGAGCGGTGCCACCGCGGCTGGTGCTTCTTTTGGCCTTGGCCCGCAGTTTGTCGAAGCGCTGGGCGGACCCGTCAAAATGGTATACGGCTACGGCGGAACCTCTGAAATCATGGCGGCATTTGACCGCGGCGAGTTGGACGCCACCGATCGCTGTACGGACGAGCATGTGCCACGGCTATTTCCTGAATGGGTTAAAAGAAGGAAGATGCTCGCTCCGCTCTTCTGGTGGGAAGCTGAAGCTTCAAAGGACTGGTTGGGACAACTCGGCGTGAGCAAAGTCCCCCATTTGTTTGACGTTTTCAAACCGACCGAAGAGCAGCGCAAGACATTCGACGTTGCCATCGAATTCGCCACAATGAGCAGAATCTTTATCATGCCGACAGGAGTGCCCGCAGATATGTACAATGCCTGGCGCAAAGCATTCGAGGCCACGACGCGCGACCCCGCCTTTCTCGAAGCGGCCAAGGTGGCCGGTCTAGAGGTCGGGTTGGGCACGGCCGAGGATTTCACGCGCACAATAAAGGCTTACGATTCCCTATCACCTGGCGGACGAAAACTGCTGATAGATCTGGTTGGTGAAGGATAAGTACGGAAAGGCTGAGGCCAAGGTTGAGGTTAAGGTTCCACAAAAAGTGAAGCCGAAGTTTGAGGTTGGTCTTAACCTTAACCTAGCCTTAAACCTGTTTCGTTTTAGGATTAGGTTGAGTTAACTCGCACCAGAACCCGACTCGGAATTGACTTAGCCTAAACCTGAACCTTAACCTGTTTCGGTTTTCCGTCATCGGTCGTCGGTCCTCGGTCGTTTTGTATATGTTAGAAGCCTCTATCAGCGCCGCGGAAAAGCTGTTTTCGCCCGGACCGTTATTGGCGATGCTCGTCATGCTGCCGATCTCGCTACTTTCGGGTCTCATGCCGGGTGGAAACCTTCCTATTGCCGTCATTGTGTTGGGGTTCGCCGGATACCTGGATCCGTGGATCACTGTCACGGCAGTTGTCTTTTTTATCGCTGCTAGCGACATCACGGAGCCTGTTCCTTCCATTCTGATGGGGATCCCCGGCTCGCGCTCCGCGCAAGCAACCATTCTCGATGGCTACCCGATGGCACAGAAAGGCTTGGCCGGCGTGGCGCTCGGCGCAAGCTACATGTGCACTCTCGTCGGCGGCATTATTGGCGCTTTGGCGTTGCTTCTCGCCCTACCGATCTCCCGTGAGCTGCTAAAACTATTCGGTTCTGCCGAGTTTTTCTTGCTTTCCCTGCTCGGCCTAATGGCTGTCGCTGTGGTAAGCGCGGGGGCTTTCGTCAAAGGAGTTCTTACGGCCGCCTTTGGTCTTGCCATTGCCATGATCGGCTTTTCTCCCATCGGCGGCGTGGTCAGGGTCAACTTCGGCATCGATTATCTTTGGGACGGGGTGCCACTAGTGCCGATCGTCGTCGGACTTTTTGCGCTGCCCGAGGCCATTGACCTGGTCGTCTCGAATACTCCCATTGCGCGCCAGCGTTTGGAGACAATGCTCAAGGAAGCGCATCGGGACGTCTACCGCGGCATGCGCGAAGCGCTCAATAACAAGTGGCTCTTGGTGCGGTCTTCACTGATCGGCACATTCGTAGGGATGATGCCGGGAGTCGGAGCCTCCGGCGCGCACTGGATCGCCTATGCTCAGGCGCGACACACTGAAAAGGGGGCAAGTGAGACTTTTGGTAAGGGGGACGTCCGCGGTGTTATTGCCGCAGATTCTGCAAACAACGCCGTGGATGGCGGCACGCTGATTCCAACGGTGGTGTTCGGCATACCCGGAAGCGGCGGCATGGCCATTCTTTTAGCCATTCTGATTTTATCCGGTGTTCAACCGGGTCCCGCCATGCTCACGCGCCACCTAGACCTGACAATCAGCCTCGTCTATACGATTGTGATCGCCAACGTTATCGTCGTTCCGATCATGCTGTTCGCCGCGCCACTGATGACCCGAATCGCCGCTGTGCCGCCGAATATCCTTGCTCCTATCGTCATCGGAATCGTCACGCTGGCAGCCTACCAGGCTACGTACTCAATGCCGGACCTCGTTCTCGTGCTCGTCTTTGGCGCGCTCGGTGTTTTCATGAAGCGTTACGGCTGGCCCCGGCCGCCGATTTTGATTGCCGTAGTCTTGGCAGACGTGGTGGAGAAATTTCTCTGGCTATCGATCAACACCTATGGCTTCGCCATGCTGCTTCGGCCCCAGTTCCTCGCAATTATTGTCGTTATGGTGCTGGTCATGGTCGTGAGCTTGCGCATGCAGGCGGGAGCCAGGAAAGCTCTCTACGACGCCGCAACCAGCACCCAGGACTCATGAGCGCTTTTGCCTCGCAGCCTGATGCCGAAGTCGAGAAACGCCGGCGCGTGTCTCTCGAAGCCATTGGTGAAATTATCCTACTTGTAGGGGTCGGTGCTTTTTTTATCTACCTTTTTGTGGCTTCTCTCGATTGGCCACTGGGCGCAGCCCTGATGCCGTGGATTTCCGTCGCTATCGGATTTCCTTTCTGGCTCTATCGCCTGATTGTCCTTTTCCTGCGCGTCCAAGAGACGCAGGGACAGATCATGGACATGGGGTTTCGCATTGGCGCAGATCCTGGAGGAGAGAAAGCGCGTTTCTTGCGCGTCTCGCTTTTTATCGTGGGTCTTTACCTTGGTATATGGCTATTCGGATTTCATCTCGCGCTGCCCGCGGGTATTTTTCTCTATACGTTCCTCTACGGGCAAACGGGCTGGTGGTGGTCCGTCTGCATCTCGCTTTTCTTTCTGACTTTAATCATCGCCGTCTACGATCAGATGCTCGGCGCCGTGTGGCATGAGCCACCGGCGCTACAATGGCTGTATTCATTACTTTGGAGCCCCGCTTAGGGCGCGGGGCAAAGCGAAAGCCGGGATTTGGAATTAGCACCAGGCTCTTCGCTCTTTGCGCTTTTATGAAAATGTGACTACACACAAATCCCCCCCGTCCCGCGGCCGGCCCCCTTTGCCAAAGGGGGCCACAGGGGATTTATCGGCGCGATACCAACTACTGCCCATCCGCCGTGTTGTACGTTTGGTTTGCCAGTGCTTCCCGATCTCACAGACTGGCCTGGGCTGCCGGGGCATTCGGTCTGCGGCCTCTTCGGTAGTTACTCTCCGCCCGAATCAGACGCGTCATCGGAACCAGCTTCCACCAGACACGCTGCCATTCATAATTGATGAGGTCGGCGATATCGGAAAACGATACGAGTCCGACCAGTTTTTCGTGTTCAACGATCGGCAGTCGCTTGATCCGCTTATCGGCCATGATCTCGGTCGCCATGAAAAGCTCCTGATCCGGGCCTTCTACAATAACAGAGCTCGTCATGTGGTTGCTGACCTTGCAGACGCCCGCATCGTGCGCCTGTCCCAGACACGCCAGCAAATCCCGATCGGTAAGCATTCCCTTGACCATTCCGTCCACGGTCACCACAAGGCAGCCGATACCATCCTGTCGCATTTTCTGAGCTGCGACGCTTACCGGCTCATCCGGAGAAACAGTCGCAACGTCCGTAACCATAATTTCCCGCAGTTTCATACTTTCCTCCACGATTTCCGGCGCTTTCATATTTCCCTCCACCTGATGGTTAAGAGTGGCAAACTTTATGCCACAAATTTACCGCGATCTGCGCTTTGTTTCGAGAAGGCGGAACAACTTTTCAGGGGTCAGCTTTAAGAATCCGAGCTGCAAAAGCGCAAGGTTTTCCACCAATTTTTCCACCTTGAACTTTGAGCTTGAACGTTTGAACTCCGCGAGGGGTTACCGCTGGGGACCGAGAGAAGCTAGGCGATTTCAGTCTTGAGGAGAATATGCGACGGGATTAGCAAAGTTGGGAAAAAGAGCGGCGATGCAGCTGAAGTGCAATCTTTTAATACATCACTCCATTACTCCACCACTCCAGTACTCCAGTCTTACTTGTCCGCTGGTTTGTCCGCGCCCACGATCTGCTCCCCGCGATAACTCTTGGCTAAAATCTGCATCGGATTGAGTGGATGGCGACCTGTGTTTTGCTCGAACTGTATCGCAGCCAGCGGGCAGTCGGAACAGGTGACAGCCGGATTGTCTTCAGTCATGGCCTTGAACGCCCGGCCACCCCATTTCAGTGAGTCCTCGAAGTTCTCCTTCTTCATCGCCCAGGTGCCATTATGACCGGAGCATTCCTCCACGACTTTCACTTGCGTCTCGGGAAGCAACGAAAGAACGTCTCTGGTCTTATAGCCGATGTTCTGCGCTCTCAGGTGGCACGGCATGTGATAGTTAATTTGGCCGGCGCTGGTTTTGAAGTCGCGGTTGAGTTTCCCTTGAGCGGCCAGCGAAGCCAGGAATTCGGTCGGATCCATCGTTTTGGCGGCGACTTGCTTCGCCTCCTCACTGCCTAGCAGGCGCGGATACTCGACGCGAATCATCTGCGAGCAGGTTGGGTTGGTCGCAACGACAACCCTCCCGCCGGCAACATGACCGGCGAAAGCTCGGACGTTTTTCTCTGCAGCCGCAACCGCAGCAGGCATATCGCCATTGTGCCACGAGGGCATGCCGCAGCATTGCTCGTAGGCAAACGCAACGTCCACATTGTTCCGCGCCATCACCTCGAGCGTGTCGAGCCCCAACCCCGGCTCGTTATAGTTCACGTAACAGGTGGGGAAAAAAGCAATTTTGGCCGCGGAATTTTCTGCGGGCTGCTTCCGGTGGGTTTGGAACTGAGAGGCAAAGCTCTTCCAGGCTAACCGAGGCAACTTCTTGTCTTTGTGAATCCCCAACAAGGACTGCATGAACCGGCGGTGGATTTTGCTTTCGTTGGCCCAATTGGCCAAAGGCGACATCCACGAGCCTATGCTACCCACCAGGTCCGGTTTGCCGAGCACCCTATCGGAAAATGAAACGCCCGCCTGCTTCACGCGCTGCGCTTTCGCCCGGGCGATGAGCCGTGGAAAGTCGATTGACCATTCGTGATCGCCTGGGGTATACGGGCATTTTATGTAACAGAGCTTGCATTGGAAACAAAGATCCACCACCTCAGCGACGTCCTTTGCTTTCAGCTTTTTCGTGTCGACCTCGGCGTACTTCTCTTCGGTACAGTAACTATCGATGGCATCAAAAAGTTTCGGAAAGCTACCGCAGAATTTTACACACAAACGGCAGTCGGCGCACCGGCCGAAAACACGTTCCACCTCGGAACGGAGATCTTTCTCGTCCCAATAGCGAGGATCGACTGGATCGTATGCGGGCATTTTGCTCATAAGGCGTTTATCTTAACCGATCCAATAGACTTCTCAACCGGGCGAGCACCGCAAACAGAAGCCCGGGAAAAGCTCCGGCAACCGATTATTTTATTTCTGTTCAAAGTTCAAGGTCTAAGAACCACTGACGCCGACGCCCGATACAAACGGGTGCCTTCACAGGGCGGGCTCACCCATTCAAAAGTTCAAGAGCCAAAAGGTAACTTCCTCCCACTTTAAACCTTGGACTTTGAACCTTGAATGGTTGCCACGGCAACCTCAGAGCAGCTCGCGCGACCGTGCTTCCAAATAAAATTGGCGCCTTGCCATCAGATCCGCGCCCAGGCCGGCTAGAACCACGAGCAACACGAATATCCAACCGGCAATCGGGATCAGCGCGATCATATAGTATATCGCGAGCCCAATGAGAAATGCCCAACCTGGACGCGTGCTCAGAATGGCCTCGCCAATGCGGCTAATCACGAAGATCCTGCCGAAGAAGAGCAATATCGCCAAAGCCGCGGCAAGTACGAGCGCAATTGGGAGCGTTACAATCATGGCAAGCAAAAGCACACAGACAACGGGAGTGACAACTGCCACGACAAATCCAGTACCCAACGCAGCCAGTGGCCTGGCCTTGAGGATCTCCACGGCTGTTGCGTGATACCTGGGCAGGAAACGCAAGGAGAGCAATCCGAGAATCAGCGTCGAAATCAAGCTCACCAGCCAGACGAAAATGCCAAGCCCCGTGAAAAAAATAAAAAGCCTTTCGCGTGTAGGTCGCGTCACTTCCGGCGGCAAGTGGTGAGCGAGCTTTCCTTTCACCCGGGCGCCTTCTGCGATTTGAGCTTTCTGATGACTGAGATACCCAACGTCACCCAGGATCTCCGCCTGAGGAGTCAGCTGTAGCTGACCCACGGCGGCTCGCAGGCTTGAGCCCAAACGACTCGAGATGATGAGAGTTCCCGCCGCAACTCGCAGCGCTCCCTGCACCGGCCCGGCAATATGGATGCTACCACCCGCGCCCACGATATTCCCTCCAATAGCCGCCCCGGGGCTCACCTCCAGGTTTCCTGCTGCCACGGTGAGATTCCGGCCAACCTTTCCCGTGATGTTAATTTGTCCCCCGGCGCTGCGCACGTTGTGAGCCACAGTACCCGAAATGTTGATTCTGCCGCCTGCTGCGAGCAAGTCACCATTCACCTGACCGTTGACAAAAATTTGACCGCCCGCCCCATAGACATCCCCATTGACCGTTCCCGAAATCGTAATGACCGGGCCAGAGGCAAAATAATCGCCCTGGATGGTCTCATGGGCGGCAACGTGCCTCTGCTGGCGTGAGGATCTATCACTACGCTCCTGCGCGGCAACAGGAAGTGCGCAGGCGAAGACTAACAAAAACGCTTTGGCGATTGCGATGTGTAGGGTCACGGCTAGCGTAATGTTTTGGCACATAGGCACCTCGTTATTTTTGTATAGTCGTGGCACATTCTCTCGCTGGCATCGATCATTCCTTAGCTCGATAATTGTCACTGATGAAAACCTATTGGAAGTTTTCTCTCAACTATGCAAAAACCTGCCAAAGTTGCCGGCAACTCGCACAGGCATTGTGCTGCTGCCAAACGGCACGTCATTTGCGATTTTGCCTTCAAGGTCACGGGCAAACTTCCCTGCAGCCAAGAATTAATCAAAGGAGTGTTTCATGAGCTTACGCTCGCCTACAGAGGATGAAAATAAGCTCTCAGGCACAGAACGGCTGCGGAAGGATCGGAACAAGCGTTGATCAAATCCCCCAATAGCCCCCTTTGCAAAGGGGGCGGGCCGCAGGACCGGGGATTTTCTTTTCAAGCGAGTGCCTGATTTTTGCATAAGTTCAATTTTCAAAGGAGGAATTAAAAATGATTCTACAAACTAGCACTCTGAGTAACTGGTTAAAAGGTTGCATTAGTTTTCTTCTCCTCATCGCTCTGGCTTTTGTGGTATGGCCGAATACGGCCCGGTCCCAAGCCGTCCGCTCAGAAAAAGACGTGGCAGCCGTTGTTGTTCTCGACAAAATCTCGGTTCAAAATGGCGCCGTCTCCGGTACAGTCCACAATAAATCCTCACACATCATTCGCGACCTACAACTCTTCATCCGTTACAGCTGGTTGTGGGACAATGAATTTAAACCAGGTAAGGACGACCCCGGAACCAGTACTTTCTACAAACTTCCTCAGGAAATTCCTCCGCAAGGAACAATCTCGTTTACGTTTACACCTGCAACGCCTCTACCCAAAGTCTCTGGCGGTCGTTTCCAAACTTCTGTTTCCATTGCTGGATTTACGGAAGTCATTCCTTATGGCAAATAAGCTTTCGCGCTTCTCATAGTTTTTTCTGGGACAAGTCAACGCCGCGCAGCCTTTTTTAAGCCTCCTATGGGCGACATCCTCAACTCCTTCGAGACCATTACTTTCGCCGAGATGAAATCCCAACGAACGATCTGAGATGAACCCTCTTCCCCTGGCAAGTTTTTGGTCTTCGCGCGCTGGCATGCATCGAGGCTTCCCATGAACAAGTATTCGATTCCGCCAGGCGATCGAAAGATTACGCCGAAAGCAGAAGATCATTGAGCGGCTGATTGACTTCCGCACAGCCGAATTGGAGAAGCGCATTGAAGTCTTGAACGCTGAAGTCGCCCAGCTCGGGCGCTCGAATGAGTTGCTTGAGCTGCAGATCAAAGAACGAACCATGGAGCTGCAGAAAGCAAAGATCCTTTTCTGCCCTTGTACCAACTCGCGCACTCACCGTGTTAAAGAGTGATAAATCATAAGGCTCGCGTCACGCGGCAGCAACACTGGTCAAACAAAACAGTGACCACCACCTTTCTTTGGATTGTTTCGAGCGGCATATTGATGAGCACCATCGCGCTGGTTGGCAGCGTCACGCTTTTTCTTAGCGAAGCGACCCTTAAAAAAATACTGTTGCCGCTGGTTGCCCTGGCGGCAGGCACACTGCTCGGTGGCGCACTATTGCACATGATCCCCGCCGCCATTGAAAAGAGCGGCAACCAACCGGCGGTTTATCTTTGGATTTTGTTCGGCTTTACGCTTTTCCTGGCACTTGAACAGTTTCTTCATTGGCATCACTGTCACCGAGCGCCGAGCGAGCACAAGCCGTTGACTTATTTGATTCTGATCGCCGACGGCGTCCATAATTTCATCGCGGTCTCGCCGTAGCGGCGGCTTTTCTCGTTGACGTGAGAGTCGGCATCAGCACCTGGCTGGCCGCGGCCGCCCATGAGGTGCCCCAGGAATTGGGAGACTTTGGCATCCTGATTCATGGCGGCTGGAAAAAATCGCAAGCTCTGTTCTACAACTTGCTTTCAGCTCTTACTTTTTTGGTCGGCGGCATCGTCGCGTACGGCGCATCTTTTAACGCCGACGTGACGTTTCTCCTTTCCTTCGGCGCTGGCAACTTTATCTACATCGCCGCTGCCGATCTGATTCCTGAGATCAAGTATGAAGAAACCGCCGGCCTCAATGTTATACATTTCTTATCGTTCCTGGCTGGGCTCGCGCTGCTGTTGCTGCTGAGACTCGCGTTCGAGCATTGAACAATGGTACGGTTCCTCCGCTTTATCTTTATATTCACTGCTGTCCAAAATAGGTACAAGTGCCGTCGCTGCATATTGATTTACCGATCA
>CAYPHJ010000071.1:21585-23882 GCA_964410485.1 uncultured Syntrophobacteraceae bacterium | reverse complement strand
GGCGCTTGCTCCAGCCCCAACCACTGCATGATAAGGAGGTTGAGCAAGCCCACGCGGGGATTCAGCAGGATGACCCAAGAAACCGCCAGCATCAGCGGTGGAAAAATATTCGGAATAATAGCCGTGAGCTCAAAAAATTTGCGGAAGGGAGCATTGGTGCGGATTGAGATCCAGGCCAGAATGGTTGCGAGCACGGTCGACACCATGGCGGCGCCGGCGGCGAACACGAACGAGTTCACCAGCAACTGATACGTTTGGGGGTCGGCATAAGCGCGCGCGTAATGCTTGAGAGTGAACTCGCCGGTGACGCCCAGGGGCTGGCTCACGATGCTGCCGTAAAGCAGCATCAGCGTTGGCGATAAAGCCAGAAACGTGATTACCAACGCAACGCAGAGGATGACGATCTTCTGCGGGTCCTGGCGCATGGACTCCGCTGGCCATGCCCGGATTCGGCTCAGGACTGCTGTGTGATTCATGGGCAAGTAAAAAATGTCGGCATACTGGTGTGTTGGAGTGTTGGAGTGATACTGCACTTAGAAAGCCGAGTACTCCATCACTCCATTACTCCACTTCCTTTATCATTTCGCAACGAAAATCTGGTGGAACTGTTCTCTCAGCTTTCTAAATTCTTCTTCCGTAGGCGTGTCCATAAAAATACTACCCTTGCTCACCTTCTCGGCCTCACGGATTTTCGGCGTGATGCCGGGATAAAGCACAAATTCGCCTTCCCTCTCAGCGATGATCCGCTGACCCTCGGCAGAAGTTGTGAACTCTATGTACAATCTGGCAGCGTTAGGATTCGCCGCCTTGGCACCCACCGCCAGATAATTGGACTCGGCCAGATGCTTGTCCATAAGCACGTAGTCAGTGGGACCCTTGTATTGGACAACGTATTTCACGTAGGTGATGCCCACGGGAGCCTCGCCGCGGATAATCACATCGGTGACTGGAGCCAGGGACTCGACCAGGTGAGGCTGCTGCTTGGCCAACCCCTTCACATAGTCCAGCCACTTTTCACCCATGAGGGTCTCCAGGTTCCGCAGGAACTGCGCCGTGGTGGTGTGGCGCGATGGATCAGGCAGCGCAATTCTCTTGTTCCATTTCGGGTCCAGAAGATCTTCGAAACGTTTGGGAACATCGGCAGGCTTTACGAGCTGTGTATTGTAAAGAATACTGATGGGGAGAAAGCGCCAGGGCGTAATCAAGCCGTCTTTCTCCAGGAATTCCTTGGGAAACTTCTGGGCCGTGACCGGAGTGAACTTGGTGAAAAGGCCGTTATCTTTCATGATAAGGTGCGTTCCACGGCTGCTCTCGACGACATCGAAACCCGGCCGCCCGGCACGCCATTCGGTTACCGCACGATCCATGACTTTAGTTGCAGATGCGCGCCAATAATCTACTTGTATGCCGTACTTTTTCTGGAAGGCTCTGTTCAGCACATCCATCGATTTTGGCGGGGGTGTTCCATAGACTACGACTCTGCCTTCTTTCTTGGCTGCAGCGAGGTCAACGGCTTGGCCAAAGGAATCGATCGGGCTAAGCGCCAGAGCCACAAGCGCTAGCATCGTCACAGTACCCAAAAATTGCTTCATTAATGAACCCATAGCTTCACCTCCAAAGTTGTAAACTGAGATTTCTCAAATAGATACCCAGGACACTATAAGTCAGAAAAGGACCTGTCAAGCAGGTTCGGGACACTGTGGCGGCCCGCAGACAAGTTGACTTGCCAAGCGGCTCTTCGCTACCTTTTGCTATACAGTGGTTTTCTGTCACGGAGGTGAAGGTGGACACATCGACGAAAATCAAGTATGCGCCGGTACCGCTAAGGCTAATCATGGGGGTTATTCTGGCGCTCGCCGGCTATATGAAGGTTACTGCGATTGAGGGCACGATTGCATATTTCGCCAGAATGGATTTTCCGGCTCCGGTTATCACCGCCTGGTTTATTGCTTTGTTGGAGCTATTGGGTGGCCTCGCGTTGCTTCTCGGGCTGTTCGTCAGATATCTCGGGCTACTCTTCGCAATCCAGTTTTTCGTGGCAACTTTCTGGGTCAAATTCCCCGCTCAAGGCTATGCTGGGGCCCGTCTGGATCTAATGCTGCTCGCTGGCGCGCTGGCGCTTTATTTGCTCGGCTCCGGTCGCTGGTCTATAGATTCACTTTGGTCCGAAAAAGAAAGGTCGAAATCGCCAATCTGAAAGTTCGGAAAACTGTTGGTTTGCCGTCACCCTCTTCGGGGAGCGCAATATTCGTCGAATCTCGAACTTCGAGCGTTCTACTCCGATTTGTAGCGCCACA
>CAYPHJ010000071.1:17900-21485 GCA_964410485.1 uncultured Syntrophobacteraceae bacterium | reverse complement strand
GCGAGGACTACGGCAATACCTTTGTGTTTGATATCTCCGGCCATCAATAGCCCTATGGAACCCAGCACCGAGCCGAGGGAAGGGGCTGCATATAAGATTCCCAGACCCGCAGCACCGGTCTGGAAAACATCCGCCGATAGTATGGGGAGAATCGGCCGATAGAAACCGACTAGCGTCACGCCGAAGTCCAGGAGAAAAAGCGACAGGAGAATGCGCTGGATCCAGATGAACTCCAGGCCTTCCAAGATACTGCGAAGATTTACTCTTCGCCGGCTGCCTTCAGGTCTGCCGGAGCTACGCACCGCGACGACCGCGAAAAGCGCAGGTACGAGTAAGAAGGTGCTGAGGAAATAGGTGATGGCTATACTCGTGTAGTCGATCAGCACGCCGCCGATAGCAGGGCCGAGGAGAAAGCTCATCTGGATGATCATCGTGCTGATAGTAACGGCGTTCATCAGGACCGATTGGGGAACCAGGCGTGGAATGAGAGCCGCCCGCGCCGGCCAGTTAAAGACCTCCACGAAAGCTCCTAGAAAAGTGAATAGATAGATGTGCCAAACCTGAACTACCCCGGTGAGAGTCAAGCCGCCCAAAATCAAACCCGGGAAAAGCTGAATAAGCGTAGTCAGAACGAGGAGCTTTTTTCGGTCGAATGCATCCGCCACCGCGCCCGCGTACAAACCGAACAGTACGAATGGAAGGGCCTGAAAGAAGCCGGCCAGGCCCAGTTGAAAAGGCGATCCAGAGATCTGATATACCTGGTAGACACTGGTGACAACGCGTACCTGGACGGCAAGCGCGCCGAGAACGCTTGCGCTCCAGATCAGCCTGAAATCCCGATACAGGAGAGATGACCAGGGCCGGACTGAGATGGGACCTTCGCCTTCAGTATCTTGTTCTCGATTAGTCAATCAGTGTTCGGCGCATCAGAGCCCTGGCTCTCGCCTTTTCTCCATTTGCTGCAAACTTGTAGTAGGGGAATTGCCAAAGAGAACGAAAGCGCTGCGGAATTCTCGCCGCTGCCGGAGTGTGCGTGAGGAAGTTTCCCTTGCGGCTTCGGTCCGTTGAGGTTTTTAGTTGAAGAGGGATTGAAGCGGGTAACCTGGCCATAGGCGAGTTACCCGCCCCAAACTCGGTATTAACGGCCGGATGCCGCCAGTGGCCTGTCTTCGAGAACCCCGTGCGCCTCGGCTTGCGCCAATACGGCTTCTATGGTTTTCACCAGGTTACGGGCCGCTTCAACGCTGAGTTCCACGGCGACGCGGGCGCCGGGACCTTCAGCCGGATTTACGAAATCGATATTAAGCGCATGCTCGAGTGGCATTTCGTAAGGGTGGTCATAAGAGACATTCGCCTCTTCCACCTTGAACCAGCCATTTGTCCCTTTGCCGCAACCTTCAATCTTGGCGCGGTGAACAATCATGGTACACATCGTGTTGCACTCCTTTACACGAGTTGCGGGGACTAAGATTTCAATTGCTTTTCTAAAAAGGCGAAGATTTTCTTCCAACCATCGACAGCCTGTTCCTGACGATAAGCCCCGCGGTCATAATAAAAGAAGCCGTGACCGGCGCCGTCATATCTGTGGAACTCATAGTTCTTGCCGTGACGCTTGAGCTCCGCTTCGTGCTGGTTCACCTGCTCGGGCGAAGGCGATTTATCATCGTTGCCGAACAGGCCAATCATTGGACAGGAAAGATCTTTCGTGTAATCGATTGGCGCTACCGGTTGCTTCGGCGTGAGATCTTCCTTGGAAGCCACGACGCGCCCTCCCCAGCATTCCACCAGCGCGCCAAATCCTTTCAAACGGCACGCCGCGAGAAAACCATGTCGGCCGCCGGAGCATGTGCCGAAAACACCGACCTTGCCAACGTAGGGAAGCGCACCCAGGAAACGCAATGACCCCTCGAGATCGCCTAACACTTGATCATCGGCCACACCGCCTGCCGAGCGTACTTTTGCGCCGACATCCTCCGCTGTTCCATGCCCGTCGCGAAAATAGAGATTGGGCGAGATGGCCGCGTAACCATGGTGCGCAAACCGGCGCGCGCATTCTCGATACCATTCATCCCATCCCGGAGCGTGATGGATGACCACCATTCCAGGGTGGGGCCCGGGACCGAGCGGGCGCGCGTAATAGGCGTTGATGCTGTCTCCTTTGTGACCCTGAAGCGTGACGGTCTCGGCAATCATGCCCTCGTACATGTTGGTCTGGTACATAACTGAGCTTACCTCCTTAAGAAGATGTTGGGTGACGCAAGAATCAGCCGATGACATAATACGAAAGCCGTGTTCGGTGCAACAGTTTAAGGGACGAAAACGTTGGGTTTTGAGGAAGCCCCAAACACTGGCCATAAAGCCAAGCGCCCGCTGAGCGTGAGGCGGAACCCTTGGCAGAGAAGAGCGCACCCGAGTATTTCCGGGGATTATTTTTGCCCACTGCCGGCTATTTTAAAACAAAACCTCTTGCATGAGGGCTTTCGACCATGTAGATTAAGTTCACACTTCAGTATGGGACCTTCTGATAGTGAATATATGACAGAGGTTGAAGGTCTAGTCAGTCTTTCCTTGCGAGCTTCTTCGCGGACAATCCGGCCAGAGCGTGTTTTGCAGTTCATGTTCTGCTCCCAGCGGTGATCCCAGGGTGAAAGACTTAACGTTCTTCAAAGGAGGAGAACATGGGCAGTAAAATTTATATAGGTGGGTTGCCATACGCGACCACCGACTCGCAGTTACAGGAACTCTTTTCAGCGCATGGCACGGTCGAGTCTGCACGCGTCATCACTGATAAGTTCACCGGGCGCTCGCGGGGCTTTGGGTTTGTTGAGATGAGTTCCAGTGAAGAGGCCCAGAGAGCGATTCAGGCGCTCAACGGGACCGATCTCGAGGGACGAAGTCTCACGGTCAATGAAGCGCGGCCGCAGGAAAGACGGTCGGGCTTCGGCGGCGACAGGGGTGGAGAGCGCCGAGGCGGCGGCGGTCGTAACCGCTGGTAGTTTCGCGCTTTAACTTTTAACCCTCGGGGGCGTCAGGCCGGAGCGCCCCCTTTTCCTTTCCGCTCGTTTATAGTGACGCAGCGTAGCGCGGTTTTGCATCAAGGCTCCGCGCTGGGGAACCTACCCAAGATTGCATATCTATTGTCCTTCTCGACGGTACGCTTGTACTTTCACAAGAATCGACGCCCTGCTGCGATAGTTCAAGTTTCAAAGTTTTTGAACCTGGAACGTTTGCACCAGCTGGACCAGCCGTGTGCATCGACAAATTGAATTTTCTTCGCTACCATACGGCGAGTGAGGTCATCAAGATGACAACGCCTGCCTTTGCATACCAGGATCCCTTTCCATTAGACAAAGACGACACCGATTATAGACTGGTCACCAGAGAGTACGTTTCGCCGGAACGGTTCGATGGCAAAGAGATTGTAAAAATTGAACCAGAGGCTCTAACGTTGGTTGCCAACGAGGCAATACGTGACGTCGCGTTTTTGTTGCGCACGGCTCATCTGGAAAAAGTCGCTGCGATCTTAAAGGACCCGCAGGCCTCCGATAATGATCGTTTCGTTGCTATGGCGATGTTGCGCAACGC
>CAYPHJ010000071.1:0-17800 GCA_964410485.1 uncultured Syntrophobacteraceae bacterium | reverse complement strand
ATCAAGGCAAAAATCAATCGCGACGGAATATGGATAGAGGCTTTGGAACGGAATCCCGGCAGGCTGATCCCCGAGGAGTATCGTGGCAAGATTTTGGGGCGTGTAGTGGCCATCGATCTCAATCGGCCTATGAAGGAAATTCTCGCCGAGCTCACGAAGCATCCGGTGACCACACAGCTGTCACTCACCGGTCCGATGATCGTGGCGCGGGATATTGCTCATGCGAAGCTCAAAGAACGACTCGAGCGTGGTGAAGAGTTGCCCCAGTACTTTAAGGACCACCCGGTCTACTACGCCGGGCCGGCCAAAACACCGAAGGGCATGCCATCCGGCTCTTTTGGACCCACGACAGCGGGGCGCATGGACTCTTATGTTGATCTTTTTCAATCTCGCGGGGGCTCTATGATCATGCTCGCGAAAGGGAACCGGAGCCAGCAAGTCACAGAAGCGTGCAGAAAACACGGTGGTTTTTATTTGGGGTCGATCGGCGGCCCCGCTGCTCTCCTGGCGCAAGAAAATATTAAAAAAGTTGAATTGCTCGAGTACCCTGAATTGGGTATGGAAGCGATTTGGAAAATAGAAGTCGAGGATTTTCCCGCCTTTATCCTCGTCGATGACAAAGGCAACGATTTTTTCCGTCAGGTCTGCGCTTGAGGGTAGCCCCGAGTCTCGCGTCTCGCGTCTCAAGGCAGGTCAGGGAGTTTCCAGTTCCCGGTTTCCAGTTGAACTCGGGCGTCCGGTCTTCCGTTCTAGTTTCTGGTCGGTCCTCGGTCTTCGGTCTCCGTCCTTTTCCCGGGTCCGCGGTCCTCCTCCTTCTGCCTTCGGTCCACGGTCGTTGGTCGGCGGTCCTCCTCCTAACAGGCTGCTGAAAAACTCTCCGTTGACCCTTCGAGAACCTCAGGGCGAACGGAGGGGAACTTGAAATGAGTAGGGATTTTCCGTTTATGCTGAGCCTGTCGAAGCATTCTGAATCTTTTTTCAGCAACCTGCTAAAGCTCCAGCGTACTCTCCGCGAACAGCTCTGCGACTTTTGCTTTTTTTGACGTGAGTCCTTGTTCGCAGGAAAAATCGATCAAGGTTTCCAGCATTTTTCGGTTGGCTTTGACACCGTACGGAAAAGGATCGTCGCCGAACAGTTCACGTGTCATCTGCAGATACTCTCGACCGAAAAACAACGCTGTTGGAATGCTGTCGAGCAGCTTGTTGTTAAACGATTCCTTCGCTCTGACGAATGCCGTGTATAGATTGAAAGCCACCCACGGATACTGTTTGTAGACATCACCGCGAATGGTATAAGCGTGATTCACGGGAAGAAAACCCCATCTCCTGAAAAACCGCCTGCCTTCGGCCATACGGTCACTAAACAGCAGCTTGATCTTGCTCCAATCTCCGCCAACGCCCGGGCGGTGCGAGCGCCCAATGACATTGGGCATGTGTCTCCACGGGCTGCCGATCGCTGCCACGTCGAGCTCGTTATGAACCAGCATGGAGGCGAGGCTTTTATCCGGGGGAATACGTTGAAAGGAGATGCCCGCAGGGGGAGTGAATCCGGTCGCGCCCCCATGGCTGAGCTCTTCGGTCCGCTCCATGTACCAGTGGACCTTGTACTGGGACACGCCGAAATCATGTTCCAGAATGCCGCGTTGCCAAAGGGCTGCGGTTTGCTGGTATTCCCCGATGCCAATCCGCTTGCCGGAGAGGTCTCCGGGTTCTTTGATGCCTGAGCCGATGTGGTAGGAAAGCTCGGTATGAAAGAGACGTCGGCTCGGAAAAACCGGCAGCGCTATCATGTCGAAGCCGCGCTCGCGGGCGATGAGGTAGGATGACATCGACATCTCGCCGACTTCAAACTCCTTAAATCTCAGTTGTCGCCAAAACGTTTCCGATGGATGGGAATACGTCGGGACGATCTCAATGCCTTCCGCTTGAATGGTTCCGTTCATCAGCGGCTCCACCCGTTCGTTGAACGCCGAAATAAAACCGAGCTTCAGCTTTGGCATTTTCCTCCCCTTGCGCGTCGCTACAGATCGCGAGTACTTTCGGCAAACAATTCCTCTACCTTCATCTTTCGCGCTGTAAGTCCCTGCTCGTAAGAATAGGCGATGAGAGTTTCGAGCAGCGCGGCGTTCGCCTTGACGCCGTAAGGAAACGGATCGTCGCCGAAGATGTTACGGGTCATGGCCAGGTATTCGGAGCCGAAAAAAAGCGCGCTCGGAATTCGCTCGAGCAGCTTCTCACGCGCAAGCGCTTTGGCTTTGACGAAGCCATTGTAGAGATTGAAAGCGACCCACGGATACTTGCGATAGATGTCGCCGCGGACGATGTAGGTATGGTTGACAGGGAGAAAGCCGTGCTTGTTGAAAAAGCGCGTCCCTGCCGCCACACGGTCCGCAAAAAGCGGCTTCACCCTGCTCCAATCGCCACGGGCAGCCGGTATACGGCTGGAGCGATCCAGAGTATTCGCCCGCAACACCCAGGGGCTTGCCACATGTGCGGCGTCCAGCTCGTGGTCCAGCAAGGAAGAGGCAAGGCTTTTGTCGTGCGCGATACGATTAAACGAAATACCAGGAGGCGGCTTGAAACCGGTGGCGCCGCCGTGGCTCATCTCCTCGCTTCGCTCCATATACCAGTGGATTTTGTACTGAGAGACGCCGAAATCGTGTTCGAGAATGCCGCGGATCCACAAAGCGGCCGTCTGCTGGTACTCGGCCACCCCCAGGCGTTTGCCGGCGAGATCCGCGGGTTGCTCGATGCCGGAGTCCGAGTGAACCGAAATCTCGGTTTGAAAGAGGCGACGGCTCGGAAAAACCGGCAACGCGATCATATCGTCGCCTCGCGAGTGCGCGATGAGGTACGAAGACATCGACATCTCCGCCACTTCGAATTCACCAAACCTGAGCTGGCGCCAGAAGGTCTCGGCGGGATGAGAATAGGTTGGAAGCAGCGTAATACCTTCAACCTCGACGCTGCCGTTCATAAGCGGCTCAACCCGCTCGTTGAATGCTGAAATAAAACTAAGCGTCAGTTTCGGCATATCATTCGAATCCGTCGATGGACCAGATGTCGTACAGCAACTCCATCCGGCGAAAGGTGTGCTCGCGCGCAAGGTCCTGCAGCTGCGACGAGGTAATGTAGCGCATCGCAATTTCCTCGGCGAGGCTGCCATGCTCCTCATCGGCTTCCGCGTGTACCGTGAAAAAAGCAACGTCGTCGGGCTTCATTCCGTATTTTTGCATAAACCCGTTGCCCAATGCGGCGGCGGCAGGACCAAAGGTTCCTTCGGCGCCGATCTGAATTGCCATGACGACGAACCACGGTAACGTATGGATGATCAGTTCGACGTAATAAAGGTGCGCCGCGGTTGCGGGACGCAACTGAGCGGTCTCTAATTGCTGGCGCGTCAACCCAATGGACTCGGCGAATCGAATCGCGAGTTGATTGTGTCCGGCAGTGCCGGTATCCATGCCGCGAGTTTCTTCCTCGACAACGCCCCAGAGCTTCTGGGCGATTTCGGGATCGGTACACGCCAAGTAACGCAGCATCGCGATGCGCGGTACGGCCGCTCGAAACTGATAATCCTGGATTGTCCAGGCGCGAATCTGATCCATGGTAGCAGTTCCGTTGCAGACTGCCTTCAGAAAGGGATGCTTGATGCGGATTTTGTGAAATGCCTGAATGTCTTTTTTTAACCGTTGCACGAACTCCACTGACGAGACGGCTTGTGCTTGTATAGCCATTCTGCTTTTTCCTCCTCAAAATTGACTGGCAACCAACCGGCACGCTATTCGTCCGGCCTCTGGAATGCCTCTAACTAACTAGTTTGTGCCGTCTGTTGCAAGCCAAAGGCTGATTTCTCGGCACAAAGTGTTTCATGATCTTACCCACGCCACAGAGAAGAAAGATCGAGCTTCAAGACCGTCCGTCATTCCTGCATGCTTTTGGCGGGAATCCAGCCCCCTCGATACGCCACCGAAACGCGGCTACTCGGCGGAACCGGAAGTCAAGAGGCCGCCCGCCCTGAGTAGACCGCAAGGTCGTATCGAAGGGGGCGACAATTCTGCGCCAATGCGGTTGCGGCTTCGCTGTGACCGGTCACCTCTCAGTTTTCAGGCGGCTCACAAAGTACTCCCAGCCGCGCATAGGAAATCGTTGGTCCGCATTGTAAACTTCCAGTTCATCGGCGCTGAGGTATCTCGGCTCGCCGTGGAGCAGCGCCAAGTGATTCCATTCCCCCAACATCGCCAGGCGTGTCGTGCGCTCGACCACCTGTTCGATACTGGCGCCCACGACGGCATCGCCGTGGGCGCGCATTAAAACGGCCGGAGCATTACCGAGGGCTGCGGCAAGATCATTGCCGCGTTCCACGGTTCGGACCAGGCCAACTCCCTGATATACCGGCGGGCCATCAGCGGAGAGAAACTTGCCATAGTGATGCAATGGCTTGAGTTTGATCGGGAGCACGCTGAAAATCGTGCTCCATTTCGAGTGGGTATGGGCCACGCTTTGGACGTCCGGACGCGCTTTAAAGATGCAAGCATGGATGGGCCATTCGTTGGGCGGTGTTTCAGCGCCGGCCAGATAGTGGCCGGTGAAATCTAGCATGATCAGCCGGTCAAGCATTACGCAGCCGGGGCTCACATTGGCGATCGTGATGAATGCATCAGTGCCCGGAACGCGTACACTCAGATGGCCGTAGCCATCGGTAATGCCTTCGTGGTCGAGGATGTGACACGCTGTCACGAGCTTCTCCGTGAGCTCTTTCAGCTCGGCGGAATCGAGCGATGGTGTTTGGCCTTGAAATCGGGACATGAATTTCCTCCTGAAGAAATTGTTCTCCTGTCGTTATTCACGCGGGAATCTATGCGGCGGGCCTCAAGGTGTCAAGGCGTTCAGAAACGGAGTGGTGGAGTATTGGAGTGGTGCTTTTCGAATACATTATATTTATACTCCATCACTCCAGTGCTCCAATCTGGTAGGTATGGACATTTTCCTGGCGCTGCGATAGTTGAACGTGTAGCTGACGGGTGCCGCCATCGGAGGGCTTGTGGCCCGGGCGGTCAGAAAAGAGTGAAAGGAGGAAATCGATGAAAACACGACAGGGTTACGCGGTTTCGTTTTTCGTGGTGGCCCTTGTTAGCATCTTCACGCTTTCGGCAATCGAGCCAGCCGACGCGCAGCAGCGAAAGTCGCTTCGGTGGGCAACATCCGCCGTAGGTTCCTATGGCTACGCGGTTGCTTCGTCAATGACCAGGCTGGTCGAAGAAGCGCTTGGCGGCGACTATGTCGTTACCGTCCAGCCATATACGTCTCCCACGGTTGCCATGAAAGCGGTAATGGACGGCAATGGTGAGATTGCCTACACGGCCGACATCGGGATGACCCAATTCCATAAGCGCATTGGCGGATTCAAGGGCTATCAGCCCAAGATGCCGGAGATTGTGCACACGTGGTACGCCTATCCGATGGAGTCGATGATGGCCGTACCGGCCGCAACAGCCGGCAAGTTCAAGTGCTGGAAGGATTTCAGCGGCAAGCAGGTATTCTACACCAATGCCGGCTTCATGAACTGGCTGAACTGGCGCCGTATCTACGATGTTCTCGGCTACGACTTCAAGCACGTTCAGATTGACCTCGGGGCAAATGCCGATGCAATGCAGGCCGGGACGATCGTCGCGTCCGCTACTTACACGACCGCCGGCCGCTCGCTCGCAGCCTACTGGAAGGAGACCGAGCTGCGAATGGACATCAGGGTTGTGAATCCGTGCCCTGACGAGGTCGCAAAACTCAAGGCGGCGGGCCTTGCGGTCGTCGATGTTAATCCGAAAGACGCGTTTACCAAGGACGTTGGCCCCAGGGTGCTCCAGGGTGTGCCCATTCTTTTCGGCTACAACGTAGGAGTCAATATTTCGGAGGACGTGGTCTACAAGATGTTGAGCGCTTTTTACAAGAATAGAGAGAAGCTCGCCGCAACTGATCCGGGTTTCACGCCGATGGCCAAGGATTTCATCGGCATGCAGGTGGCCGGCATCAGCGCCAATCCGGAAATTGCGGTACACCCGGGTCTGGCTCGGCTTCTGAAAGAGCACAAGGGGTGGAACGAGAAATGGAAAGTGGCAACCAACAAGTAATCTCGGGAATGTTTCTCTAGGGCCGACGAACACGCGAGACGGAGCTGCGGGCGTCGGCCCAAACCGCTGCTATGTTGAGTCACTGGCTCAAGAGGCAGGTCAATCTTGGCAACCTGACGTTTGTCTTTTCGTGCATCTTGTTCGCCTGGCTGATCTGGTATTTTTACACCGGTCTCGGTGGTCCCCTCGAACTTGCCGCGCACCTGCTATCACTCGCGCTGATCCTGCAGGTGCTGTTTCTCTACCAGCAAGACTATCTATACAAATGGCTCCCTCCGGTCATCAACCACGTCCTGGTCGCGCTTTACATCGGGATCGCCGCATACGCGTTGTGGTATTTCTGGGGGGAATACGAAAGGATCGCGATCTACGCCCAGGGCACATACACCCAGGAGGATTACATCGTGGGCCTGCTGATGTTCCTGCTGGTGATGGAACTCACGCGACTGGCACATCCGATACTGTTCTGGGTCAACCTCGTGTTGGTTTTCTATACCCTTTATGGCTACCTTGCCCCGCGTTGGCTCGACTTCTTCTGGCATCCCGGGACGACGTTCCACCGCGTGGTGACGTCAAGCACAGTTGAGTTCTCCACAGGCATCTATGGACCCTACCCCCAGCTCGCGCTGACCCTTATAGCGGCGTTCCTGCTGCTGGCGGCCGCGGCGCGCGGCTTCGAAGCCCAGAACGCCATGGTGGCGGTGATGCGCCGGCTCGCTGGCCGCTCACGGCACACCGTGCCGCAGACCGCGGTGCTCGCCTCGGTGTCCGTCGGCATGATAAGCGGCAGCGGAGCGGCCAACACGGCCGTCACGGGGAGCTTCACCATCCCGCTGATGAAGCACTATGGCGTCCCGCCCGCGTTCGCTGGCGCGGTGGAGACCGCCGCCTCCATGGGCGGACTCATCATGCCACCCTTGATGGCGGTGGCCGGTTTCCTGATGGCTGAGTTCATGGGTGTCCCCTATTGGGACGTGGTGCTACGCGGATTTGCCCTCGCCTTCGTCTATTTCACCTCTCTTACCCTCGCTGTCTACCTTTTGAGCGTGCGACTCCTGCCACCCGAGCCAGTCGTGGTGCCGGCGGTACCGATCTACGACCAGATCAAGACTGGCGTCTTTTTTTTGTCGGTCCTCTACCTGATTGTGTTGATGGGGGTCTACAACTACGGCGCAATGCGGGCGGCCCTGTTCACGGCGGTCTTCATGTTCGCGCTCCTGCTCGCCGTGTTTCTGGTGTTCAAATATGCGCTGAAGCACCACTCGGTGGCAAACGAATCGCTGCTCGCCAACTTCCGCACCACCATCGAGACCCACGCCGAGATGACATCCTATCTGACGCTGCTCCTGGCGACACTCGGCATCATGATCGGGCTATTCACCGTCACCGGGTTCATCAACCGGATGGGGGCCATGCTGCTGCAACTCGGCGAGTGGCACATCATCGCGCTAATCCTGATGGCGTGGGTGTTTGGATGGTTGGTCGGCGCGGGGCTTCCGCCCACGGCAACCTACATCATTCTGGCGGTGATTATCGTGCCGCCAATGCGGGAAGTCGGCATAAACCCCTGGGTCGCGCATTTCTTCGCCTTCCTGCTGGCGATTTGGGGGGAATTGTCACCACCGACTTCGCTGACGGCAGCAGTTGCGGCGCGGATAGCGGAGGCATCATTTATGCGCACCATGTGGGAGGCGTTGAAGTTGTGTTTGCCCGTGACCTTCATGTCATTCGCCATCTTCACGCGCTCCGCGATGGTGACCAGCCCCGGTTGGGAACAAATTTTAGACACGGTGCTCGTAGCAGTCGCCACCTGCGGCGTCACCTCCGCAATTTTTGGCAAGTTCGTCAAAACATTCGGAGCGAATCTCATGTGGCGCGCCGGGCTAGCTCTTGCCTCGTTCGTGGTCATGCTCCACCCGGATGAAAAAATCGCGCTTGCGACCGCCGTTTTCGTGCTCCCCGCGACAATCTACAGCGTGCATCGGCATCGGCGCGTCGCGCCACCAAGTAAGCGACAGGCCGAACCTGTGATCTCACCCGCGACGTAGCCCCGGATTATTCATACTGAAGTAGCGGCCTTTCGGGTGAACCTGCTTCGCGAGGAATCCCAAATTGCAGGTTTAAGATTCAAAAAAGGGCTTCTGAGATCTGAGCGCAGCGACTGCCATCGCTCCTATGAGATGTACGGTTTTTCTCTGTCGTGGATCATCCGGGTTAGTAGCCGGCCGTGATGCACAGACGACCACCTGTCCGATCCGTGAAACCCCGTAACGCTAGCTTGTCTCACCCCCAATACACATCCGTCGTTCATGGCGCATAAACTGCCGACGCCACGTTATGCCGGCGGTGGCATGAGCCTTGCGGTAATGTCTATTTGTTTACAATTTATGTAACAGGAAGGAGGTGTATTCGATGCGGTACATTGGTACGACAGTGATTGCTTTGGGGCTGTTGGCCTTGCCACTATCTGCAAGCGCACAGCAACAAGAACGCGCACCTGCCAAGGAACCTGCTGTTAAACAAGAGAGGCAGGAGAGGACGACGACTCCAGAGGCTCGCCGCCATCAACCTCAGAAGCTGACCGTTCAATCCATACCGGCAGACCAGCTTCGTAATGCTCGCGTTGTCGATAAGCAGGGCGAGGAGTTAGGGCAAGTCCGGGAGCTCAGGATCGATCCGAAGGAAGGCCGGATCACTCAGGCTGAAATCGGCGTGGGTGGCGTCCTGGGTATCGGTCAAGAACGCTTCAATGTCGACTGGAAACAGGTCGAGGTGATGCAGCGTGACCGCGAAATCGTGCTCGCGCTGAGCGATGAAGCGGCGATGAGGGCGAGACAGGACGTGGACCGTGCGCGCGGCGAAAAGCGCGCCCCCGCTGAACGGCAGCCGGGTAAAGCGCCTGCGGGTGAAACCACAAGGAGATAAGAGCCAAAAGCTTCAGGTTCGGTGCCGGTCCTGGCGACCGGCACCGCTTCTCCTTCAGTCTCGCGCTGCCCCACCTTGTTAGTTCACGATCCGAATACCAAAAGAAGGTCTACCTTAAATAGCCGCACTCCTTGTAGAAGCGCTTTGCTCCCCGATGGAGCGGTACATCGTATGGCGCCTCGTCGTCATTAGCGCAGAGCTGTTCCATATTCAGTGGTCTAAAGTTATCGGTCGGCATAACCGTTTTACGCGCCGCGATGGCTTCGCAAAGCGCATATACGACCTCCTCCGGCATGTCGTTGCGCACCACCATGGGCCAGCCACTGAAATCGAGTGTGGGAATATCGACCGGTAGCGCCGGAAAGCGCGACTTGGACAAAAGCGTTGCGCGATAGCCGATCGCCGTTAGCCGTTTCAGTATTTTTCCTTCCACGGGAAGATAACGGAAGCCGGCGTCAATTGCGGTCTGCCCCCAGCTTTTGATTCCCTCGTCGAAAATTGCGTTGATCGTTCCTTTTTCGATTGCTTCGCGCCTGGCCGGGTGGCTTGGCCTTGTTACCGACTGAATTTTGCTACCCCAACGCCGTAAGTCTGCGAACGTAAACCCGGCCGCTTTCATCACGGCACTCACCGTAAACATCGTCGGGCTGTGGGTGAGCCACGCTTTGGAGACAGTCCCGCTTGAGAGACGGAGCGGGATGCGATCCTTTTTGATCTGTTCGAGTGATGTCACTCCGGTGGACTCATGTACGGCAAAAGCCATGACATCGTAGGAAGGGAAAGCCGCGATGGTCCTGATCGGCTGGCGTGCGGCAAACATTCCTTTTCCTTTAAACGCCATGGTTGCAGCCACTGAGGGGTTTACCCAGGCCAGCGAAAGCTTGCCGTGGCTTACTGCCTGAATCTCTTTAAATCCGTCTGCCCCGAACGACAAAGAGACCCCTTGCTCGCGTGTAGCAGTGAGCGCGAGGGTGAGTGAATAGCCCACGCGGGATTCCGTCTGAATCGCCTGTTCGGCCGCGCGAGTTGTCTGAAAGGAAAGAGAAGTGTCGTACAGAGCCGCGGCAATCTCCAGCAGACCTTTTGCGCGCTGGATCTCGGCACTGTAGCGATGTCTAATGGTGCTCATCGTTGTTTCCTCCGCGAAGCAAGGGATCAAACCGTCGCGATCAGCAGTTAGATTTCGCCTGAGCTTGTGCGCCTGAGATGTAGCCCAAAGTATCGCACACAGCAACAGGCAGTTAGCGTCTGATTGGTTCACGTTCAGAGGAAACCGTGCCACAGTTGGTCTTCGAGCGGTGCGCGTCGAAGAGTGAAGATCCATGGTGGCACGTCTGTAGTTTGGCGGCATTGCGGCTTTTCGTCTCGCTCGGTTTCTATGGCGAATAACCCGAGTTTAACAACCTTGGTGATTGAACTCCGTTGTGGGCCGTGATAACGGCTCAGCAAGGAGCACTGGCTAACGGTGCTGCGCTTTCCGCTAAAGCCCGGATGTTGACGCAGAGTGAAGTACCCTGAGCTTACCTGATTCACACATGGGAGGAGGGTCGCGCAATGATCGGATCGGCGCAACGGTTTCTACTGGCTTCTCTGGTCCTAATCTTTACTTTGGTGTCCGGGCAATCGGCCCCGGCCGCTTCAGATGAGGACTTTTACCGCGGCAAGACCGTTCGCATCGTCGTGGGATATAGCCCCGGCGGTGGCTTCGATACCTTCGCGCGACTTTTGGCGCGATATCTGGGCCGCCATATTCCCGGAGAGCCTACAGTCATCGTTCAAAACATGCCCGGCGCGGGAAGTCTCGTAGCCGCTAACTGGGTCTATGGTCAGCAACCGGATGGCCGGACCATTGTGACTTTCCACTTTGGTCTGATTACGCAGGCAACAGTAGGGGATCCCTTGGTCAAGTTTGACCCGGCGAAGTATATTTGGCTCGGGGACCCATCCATTGGCGGCTTGCCTCAGGTGCTCTGGCTCCGTGGCGATCTTCCCATCAGCTCGGTTGCCGACTTTAAAAATCGCGAAAAGCCTCTTGCCCTGGGCGTTACCGGAAGAGCGGAAGGCCCTGCTATAGCCGGTGAGTTCCTGCGTTATTTGGGTTTTCCTGTAAACAATATCTCAGGCTATAAAGGTTCCAGCGACATCATGGTTGCGCTGGAGCGAAACGAGGTGGATGGTCGCATCATCGGCCAGTCCACGATGCAGATGATCTATTCCCGTTACGTACAAGGGGGGGTCGTCAAACCGCTATTGTCCTTGGGAAAGGAGCCGCGACTGGAGCCGCTTCCCGGGGTCGCCACGCTGGAAGACCTCAAGCTCAATACCGCCCAACGCAACCTGGCCGAGTTCCTGAGCCGAACCTGGGTGGCACTCAGGCCCTTTGCTTTGCCCCCGGGCGTGCCCCCACAGCGCGTTGCGATGCTACGCCAGGCTTTTCATCAAACTTTAAAGGATCCCCAGCTGATCAAAGACGCCGAGCGCCAGGGGACGGAGATATCACCAATGCCAGGTGAAGAATTGACTCAGATCGTGAAAGAATTGGCCGCCGCGCCGCGCGATGTGGTTGACATCTACAAGACCTTTATAGGACTCAAGAATTGAGCTGAACCAACCGAAGTCTGCCGGGTTTATTCGGTGGCGCGTATTGACTTGCCCTCGTGAAATCGATAGGCAAGTGGTATCTTCTGATGGGAGGTTGGAATTCATGAAGAGGCAAAAACTGTTTATTTACACACTTGTAGCGGCCTTGTTATTGAGTTTCAGTTTTTCTGTGGACATGGGTGCCGCACAGGACAACTTCTATAAAGGAAAGCGCATCCGCTTGATCGTGCCATACTCGGCCGGCGGCGGTTACGACCTATACGCCCGCGTGATAGCACGCCACTGGGCGCGCCATATACCAGGCAATCCTAATTTTATAGTTCAGAACATGCCCGGCGGCGCGGGTATAGTGGCATCGAATTATTTGTACCGGGCGGTGAAACCGGATGGCTTGACCGTTGCTATTATGAACCGCGAAACTCCCGCCCAGGAGATGTCAGGGCTGGCGGGAGTGGAGTTCAAGGCGGCAGAATACAGCTGGATTGGCAACGCCAACGTCGAGATGACCGTGGCCGTTGTGCGTGGCGAAACGGGCATTCGCAGCTTAAAGGAGCTGATCGAATCGCGCAAGGAGGTGGTCGTCGGGAGCACCGGCGCAGGCGCCGTGAATTACAACCTGCCGGCAGTATTGAACGAAGTGCTCAAGACAAATTTTAAAATCATCGCAGGCTACGGTGGCACCTCGGATATCCGCGCGGCTATGGAGCGAGGCGAAGTGGACGGCAACGCAGGCTGGTCGTGGTCTTCGGTTGTAACCACGGGGTCGCATTTGCTCGAAAAAAAGGCCATCAACATCCTGGTGTATCACGCCCCGGAGCCAAACAAGGAAATGAAGGAGAGAGGGGTCCCTTGGATATTCGACTTTCCTATGTCTAAGGACGACAGGGCTTATATCAATACGGTATTCTTTTCGAACACCATCGGCCGGCCTTTTGCCGCACCGCCGAAAGTTTCAGCGGATCAGCTAAATATACTGAGAAATGGATTCATGAAAACCCTGCAGGATCCAAAATTCTTGGCCGAGGCTAACAAGCTGGACCTCGAGGTGGTCGACCCATTTCATGGCGACAAAGTGGAGAAGATGGTGCGCGAGTATCTCAACACTGATAAGAAGGTTCTGGAACGGGTCGCGCGGTTACTTAGCGGAAAATAGCCCGAACAAAGACGTGATACTTGAACGCAGAGTGCGGACGGCCGTCCGCGCTCTGCGTTTTTTTATGGATCACGGATTAACCATTCTAAGAACTTTTGACCTGAGGCGCTCGGGCATCATCAGAAATTCTTGCACGAACGAGCGCACCTTGTTGCCGCTGATGGGCTCATTGATGAGCCCCGCCTTCTCCGACTGTATCAAATATTCCTTATCAGCCAGGGTTTTCTCAAAGGCTTCTTGAAGTACCCTGACGCGCTTTACCGGAACGGCCGGCGGCGTATAAAAAGCGCGCGCGAACTGGTAGGGCACAAGGGTTGCCAGCCGTACCATATGTCGTTGATCTTCGGTCTTTGCAAAGTTCATGATGGACGGAACGTGAGGCAGATCGCGAAAAGGTTCCTCGTTTACGTAGGCCAACACCAGCCACTCACCGCTGGTGATTTTGTCGAGACTGGTTGCCCGTAAAGAAGCCCACGAATTGAACATGCCATCGAGCTCACCGCGCTCCATAGCAACGCGAATCATCGAGGTACCCGCATAACCCGATATCAGACGAACTTTGGCGCCTAGAATATCGCGCAGCAAAATTGTCGCAACATCTTGCGGCGAACCCGCCGATATTCCGCCAAGGACAAGTTCTTTGCCATTTTCGCCCAATGCATCCTCTAACTTTCGAACTCCGGATTTCTTGGTGATGACCAGAACTGTCCCTTCGGTAAAGGGAGCGCCGAGATAGTGAAAATTCAGCGCGTCGTACTTCACCCCTTCATCCGCCGCAAGCTGTTTCAGGATGGTCGAGCCGCCGACGTGCAGCAGGGCCGTGCCATCTCGAGGCGCAAGGTTGTATACGTAATTGGCGGAAACAAGTCCTCCGGCACCTGGCATGTTCTGAACAACCAGCCCCGGGTTGTGGGGAATATGGCGGCCGATGTGGCGGGCAATCATTCGAGCATAGGTATCGTAACCGCCGCCGGGTGAATAGCCGACGATGATGCGGAGGCGCTTACTTTTGTAAAAATCTTCTGCTTGGACGGCCGTAACTGCAACCGAGGCAAGGACCAACACAACCAGCGCGATACTCGTTCGAACGGAGACCCTGGTATCCATAGGCTCCTCCTGTGAGTCCGTCGTTTGTGAGGGTAGGGTGCCCACAACCCTATTTCAGAGCCAGCAGTGATGTCAATGCCAACAGAAAACGACGCGCAAGCGGACTGGTTGCTTACCTGTCTCAGATTGATAGGATGGGCGAAGATCAAAATTGGAGGAGGACGTCATGGGACGTAAGAATTTTGCGCCGGTGATTCTGCTCGTCGGTTTCCTGTCGGTCTTTTCGATGGCGGGTGCACAAGCCCAGGACTTCTATCAAGGTAAGAGGGTCGAGGTTCTTGTTCATGCGCCACCCGGAGGGACTTATGATCTTCATGGCCGGATTCTCGCGCGTCACATGGAGAGACACCTCCCGGGCAATCCCAGCATGATCGTGAAGAACATGCCGGGCGGTGGAGGACTCGTTCAGGCCAATTTTCTTTCTCATCGGGCCCGCTCGGACGGATTGACCATCGGTCTGGTCGTCTCCGGCGCGGCGCAAATGGAAGCTCTTGGAATGACGGGAGTTGAATATCAAAGCCGAAAATTTCAGTGGATCGGTTTGATCTCGGACACGGTTTACACGATTACGTCTCGCAAGGAGGCGCCGATTCGCACGCTCGACGAACTCCTTGATCCAAAGAGGGAGCCTCTAATCTTTGGTACGTCGGCGCCGCCTTCGGGCCTGTATGTAGTTCCCGCCGCACTCAATATGGTGTTCGAAAAGGTCATTGGCCGGCCGATCTTTAAGTTCGTTTCCGGTTACGGAGGTGTGGGGATTCTCCGGCCCGCCCTGGAGCGCGGTGAAATCGACGGGATGCCTTGGACCTGGGACGCGATCAAGGGAACCGCGCCTCACTTCCTGGAGCCGGCGCCTGGGAAAGGGTTCATCAATCTGATTGGCTACGCGGGAGTGGTGCCGCACCCCGAGCTGTCGGAGCTGGGTGTTCCGTTTATTCCGGATCGCGTCAAGGACAAGAGAGATCGCGCCCTTTTGGATTTTCTCAATGCCGGCCCAAGAACCATGTGGTCGGTCACGGCACCTCCCGGGACTCCCAACGAGCGGATGCGCGTTCTACGCGAGGGCTTTATGAAGATGGTTAAAGATCCGGCCTATCGTGCCGAGATTCAGAGGCTGAATCTCTCGCTGAGCCCAATGCCTGCGAACGAACTGGCAAAGGTCGTAGACGGCATCCTTGAAACGCCGAAGGACGTGGTGGATCTGGCAAAGAAGCTGTTCGAAAAGAACTGAGAGACGCGGTTACGCGTTAATTAGAATGAAGTAGGGGCGGACCTGTGTGTCCGCCCCTACGTTCACAACGGCGATTGCCAGTTTAGCCAGAAAAATAGCTCGCCCGGCGGCCAGGCCATATTGAAGCCCCACACGAATAGGCCCCACACCAGAGCAAAGGTCCCCAGACCGATTGAAAAAGAGACGGACCAACTCTCTTGGCCGACCCAACGAGCAAACAGAAGCATCGAGACCGGAGCGGCGATGGGCATGCCCAAGAACCAAATTCCGAGCGCGGTTAACACCATCCAACTCCAAAACTCCATGCTGCGCTGCCGCTCAATTTTCGGCGCGGCGAGTTGTTCGTAAACCTCGTCTACCGCCATGCCGCGTGCCTCGTGCGTTTCCTCCCAACCAACAGCGTAGCGCCACAGCTGCACAGCACATAGGATAGTCCCGGGAATGGCGGCGAACCAGGGAAATAGCTTGGCGGAAAAGTACCAATCCTTAGCAATCCAGAAAGCGCCCAGAAAAAGCAGGAAGATGGCCGTGATAAAAAGAAAGTCGCCGTGTCTCAGGTACTCAAAGCGTTTTGGCGGTGTCGGCACTGTCTGATGTATCCTGGGAAACACTTATTTGTCGGTTGCCACGGTCTCGGCTTCCTGCTCCACCGCCCGTTCCATCTTTGCTTCAAGCGTGGCAAGTCTTTGCCGGCCGGACCAGATGGTCCAGACGAACAATCCCAAAATGACAGGCAACATAACGAGAATCTGCGGATGTGTCAGCCAACCCATGCCATACCGCAAGGTCGAAATGTAAAGGTATTTTTCGAGCAGCGGAGCGAGAATGAATCCCATGATCATCGGGGGCCGCGGAATACCATAGCGCTTCATCACGACTCCTGCCATGCCGAAGGCGATAAACAAGAGCAGGTCGAGCACGTCTCGCGTGACAGTGTATGAGCCGATGAAACCGAAGGTCACGATCACCGGAACGAGAATCGTGTAGCGCAAAACCGCCAGCCGAGCGAGCGGCTTGACGAGAGCAAGGCAGATGAAGCCGCCGATGATCGTGCCATAAACATTGACCCAGATCATGACCATGACCAGATCCAAATGTTTGTTGATCAATTCCGGACCCGGCGTGATCCCCATCATCATCAACGCGCCCATGAAAAACGCTTTGGTGAGGCTCCCCGGGACACCCAGCATGGTTGTCGGGATAAGCGCACCGGCATCGGTGGAGCTGTTACAGGAATCGGGCGCAATCACGCCGCGAATATCGCCTTTGCCAAAAGTCTCGCGCGCGCCCTTGCAAGTCTGAGCGGCGAAACCGTACGCGAGCCAGTCCGCTACCTGGGCGCCCAGACCAGGCGTAAATCCCACCCATACACCGATAATCGAACTGCGCAGCACCAACCCCCAGTGACGGAAGCTCGCGATAATTCCGTCCCACAGGCTGCCGAGCAGAGGCACCGGTCGTTGCTCCACGCCCATTTTTCGCACCACCAACTCCAATGCTGCAGGAACGCCGAACAAACCCAGGGCCACGATCGAGATATGAATGCCGTCGAGAAAATAAGGCAAGCCCAACATATAGCGATCGACGCCGGTGAAAGGTTCAGTGCCCACGCTGCCGAGCAGGAGCCCGAGGCACATGGCGATCAGCCCTTTTATCGGCCGCGGGCCTGCCAGCACGGCAACCATCGATAATCCCCACAAGACAAGCAGGAACAATTCCGGGGAACCGATGTAAGACAACAATGGTCGAAAAAATTGGATCGCGAGGAGCCAAATTCCGACGGAAAAAATACCGGCAATCATGCTCGCCGTGAACCCTGCCCCCAACGCATACTTTGCCTGTCCCTTGCGGCCCAAGGGATACCCATCGAGGATGATGGCCTGGGCCGAAGCTCCACCAGGAATGCCCAAAAGAACCGGCAAAAAAGTATTTCCGGTAGCCGTGACGGTGTCCATACCCAAGAGAAGGGCGATCGCAAGCACCGGATCCATGCTGATCGCGAAGGGGATAAGGATCGCGTAGGCCAGCGGGGTGCCAAGACCTGGCGGGCTGACGGCGACGAACGTTCCAATGGCAACTCCAAGGAGCATCATTAGAAACGCGTCGGGTTGGAGAACGGTTACCGCGCCTTGAAGGAAGGCTTCAGTCATTGACTGAACTCAGTTTATGACCCGTTGCGTCCACTTTATCGGCTGCGACAGATCCGTCGTGCTCGGGCGTCACACTCCCCAGATGCAAAATTTGTAACGCGGCAGCAATCACGGATTCTAAATTCATTTGCCTACGTGTGGCCGCCACAGCGGTCCACACGCAGAGCTTTTTAGCGCCTCATTTCCGGCCGCGTGGCGGCAACGGCTTCGGCCCGGAGAGCAGCTGGAAAAACTGTAGAACCTCCTTCGGAGACTCTATTACATCCGTAAACTCCCTAAGAAGCGTCTCGCCATCGGTGTACTCGGCCGGCCACCCGGAGGCTTTTTCAAATTCCTGACGGAACTGCGGGTCGTGCATCGTCTTGTAAAAGCCTTCGCGAATGGCCAATACCCGCTCGCGCGGCACGCCGGGAGGCATGCCGAAATAGCGGGCATATCGGGTAAGCGTTGGAATAGCTTTCAGGGCGCGCATCTCCGCTTCGGTTGGACGTTGCGGCGCATATTT